>JAQXBH010000114.1 GCA_029252505.1 Opitutales bacterium
TTAATCAAAGGTCTGTCCTGCTTTTTATATTTATCTGAAATATTAGGTATATCTTTGATATTATATTCTTCAGCAATTGTTCGGGATGAGTTGTTCTTAATAGTATACAATTTATTTACTCCCTCTTGAATCTCCTGAAATGTCTTCTGGAGTCTTTTTATTTTATTAATCTCTAAATCGATGACTCTCGATGGACTGGAATCTTCAAGTTCTAAGTTTGCAAAAGTTTTGTTTAAGCTTGCCTTCTTTTTTTGTTTTGGATCGGTCTCTTCAGGGTAAGATTCAATTTCTTGTTCCACCCTATCAATATTAATGGAAGCTTTGTTGAATTCTAATTCGATTTCTTCAATTTTGTTGGAAATAATTTCAACTTTTCTTTTTAGAAATTCTAAGTTTTTCGATTCTTGTGCTTTTAACTGGCACAAGGGAGACACTAAAACCATTAGAAATATTGTGGTAAAAACTTTTTGATTTAAGAAAATAGACTCAAATAAATATTTTATTCTCATAAGAAAGTTAGGGTAATGAAATTTTGATTAACCCGACCCCAGGTGAATAGTATTCATTTTGATGATGGGGTGAACGATAAATAAGTGTTTCCACACAATTTTTAAAAGTGCCGACACCTTGGGCATAGACTTCAATTGGGTAAGCAAAATGAATGGCATAAGATGTCGGAATTAGTGAGAAGTCAGACCAGCTTTTCCACCCTTTTACTAGTTCCTTTGGTAACAGTACGAAAGGATCGCTCTTGCCCAATCCTTCGGCATGGGACTGGACTAGCCAGACATTTCCTGAAGTATCTTGTGCTAGCCATCTTTTTTTGATTTCTCCATTAGGGAATGAAAGTTCTACCTTCAAGCACCTTACTCCATAAATAGATTCAACAGAGACACAGTTCTGTTTGATTATGCCTCGGTTTAGACCGTCCAAATAAATTTCTGATTTTTTTCCGATTGCCAACGGTGCATACGGATGAGTGAAAATTGCGGAATCATCGTTGAATATAAGAGAAGTCTGGAGGGACGTTTGTTCTCCTGCTGCCTGAATGAAAGATTCTAATTCAGAGTCAAATGTGGGAGGAGTTAAAGGATTAGAGAGAAGTGATGATTGTCCGTTCAGAGCAAGTTCCAAAAGTGCTTTATTCTGCATGTCCTGTGAACTTAAATGAGATAACATGGAGGCAGGATTTGTAGAATGTAATACTGAATCAACCGATTTAAACACGGCGGTGAGGGATAATCCCTTTAGTAACTCATCTATTAGTATTGGATTTTCTGAAGTATTATAGGTTCCTTCCCAGTTTGAAAAAATAAATCCGTTATTTGGGCGGGCAAATAAAGCAAGATTATCACCCACACTAACTTTTCTAAGTCCATCAATAGAACCCGCATTTTCTGGGTGATATGATAAGTTTAGCTCGATGGAAGGTTTTTCTATGGTGAACCAAGTATTATTAGGGAAGTCAAAAAGGAGTGCAGGTCTTGAAGTGCTAGGGTTTAAAGCAAGCCAAGCTTCTGGCAAATTTTGATATAAGTAAGGAAAAAGATCCTGGTTTGTCCATACCCAGCCCAATTGGTCCTTCCATACCCAAATTGAGTCCAAGTCCGCTTGGTGAAAATAGATCCACCCTAAAGATTCATGATAGACCCATGGGGCGGAAGTGGGCTCGTATGTGCCCAACCAAGGAGATAATTTCCAAGTAGTTCCAGCATGTTCCGACTCCCATCCGGAGACAGGGAAACCGAGTTGAACCCTTCTTGCTAATTCTAGATTCGAAGGAATTTCATCGGTACGAAAACCCTGACCTGTGGAGGCCCATCCACTTCCAGTTGAATTTGCAACCTGCATTGAAGTTCCAGTATTACTAAAATTTAAAGTTACCTTTGCGGATAACGGAACGAAGATAAAAAAAACAAGTAATCGCACGAACCAATCGAAGGAATTCACTTTAAATAAGTCCTGCAGAAAAAAGGCCATTCAATTTCCCTTGGTAGTGTACCTTAATTGTTTCTAACGGTACCGTCTGGCAAGATCGTATTGGAGTAAATAACATTGGTGTAAGAACTAGGAAGAAAGCCTACCGCACCAGTAAGATTAGCACCAGTAAGATCAGCAGAAGAAAAATCGGCACCGCTCAAAACTGTTTGAAGAAATTTTGCGTTATTTAAATTTCCTGAAATTGTCGTGTTAGACAGATTGGAATTAGAAAAATTTACAGATTGGCCGTCTAAATTGGTCAAATTAGTATTACTTAAATTACAATTATTAAAGGAAGATGATTGTAGTGAGGCACCTTGGAAGTTGGCATTTGAAAAATTACAATCAATGAAATTCGCTTCGTTAAAATCACAAAGTGATAAATTAGCCTGAGAAAAATCTGATGAATTACTTTCATTTCCTGCAAATGTTGACCCACTTGCATTTGCATTAATAAGATTTAAAGACTTGAACTTAGAATTGGTTAGATTGGATGTGGTAATGATGGATTCTGAAAAATTTGAATCCTCGATAGTGGCATCCTGGAAGATTGCATTTAACATTGATGACTGGTACAAATTTGCAGATTTAATTGTGGCAGCCTTAAAGTCAGCTTGATCGAGGTTAAGTTTGGGGAAAGATAATCCAATTAAGTTCCTTGCGGAAAATTTTCGATAACCCACTTCGGCAAGTAATACCGGATCAATCGCGGATGCCGGAATCTTGGCAACGATATTCTCCAGTGCTTTTATTCTGGATTCAAAACTGGTTCCTCCCGAACGAGAAAGCTCTGAAACGAGAGCAAAAGGGGCAGCACCTAATGCCAAATCCACATCGAGTTGTTGGAAGTTTCCAGTTCCCTGATCAAACCAAACACGAAGAAATGCTTTTTGTGCAGAGCTAAGTGCAGATGCCGGCAGTGTTTTCATGCCGCTTATCGAACTATCTCCTAAGTGGAGTGAATAAAAGCCATTTTTGACCTCGATTGAAATGTCATTTAAAGGAATCGCACTCGTACTTCCGTCATGATTCCATAAGAGTTTTCCATTTCCATCGATTATCGAAAATTTGAATTTCCCGGTTCCCCAATAAGGAGTGCCTGAGACTGAGACATGTCCCGTGTGTGGGACGGGTACATCAGCCATGCATAATTGTACAAAGAAAAAGAAGAGGACAGACCAACGAATCATAGTGTGAACGGGTAGGGGGAGCACAGGAGAATAAAATTGAATTAAAGATTTGTCTTTTCAAGCCAGGAACTCAGCCCGTAGTCGTATAGTCGAATTGGATTTGAAGTTCCCTGTAAATAGTACATCCATTCTGAGTTTGATTTTACCATATAGGGATAAGATAAATCGCTTGTCCAAGCCCAATTCCAATGCTTGGACCAAAACCAAGTATCATCAACAGTTTCTCCGGAACGATAGAGCCATCCTAATTGTTCGTGATAAATCCAATTATTGGATGAGCTTTCAAAATAATTTCCAAACCAATCAAAGGACTTCCACCCATTTCCGAGATCGTTTGCATCCAGTGCCCAGTAAGGAGCATCAATGGTAACTCTTCTTGTGCTTTCTTTAGAACCCAGGAAATTTGTAGCCGTTATAGTAATAAGATAGCTGCTTGGTGTTTTGTATACATGAGAAGCACTCTTTCCATTTTTGATTGTACCATCGCCAAAATCCCAACTGTATGATGTATCACTCCCATCATCCTCTGAGGTAAAACTGATCGCTCTCGAAACGGAGGGCTTAGTAGCATCGACCTCAGCAGAATACTTAAGAAATAAATCGTTAATCTTTTGTATTGCTTCAAAAGACTCAGTCTGTCCCGCCTTGGTCACCAGCATGGTTTCGTTTAGAGATAAAGTTGCGGCAGTTGTATCAGAGGATAAATCAGCGTCCAAAGTAAAAGCAACACTAGCAAGAACTCCTTCGTTAAAGACCTGATTTGTCATCGAGAGTACAGAAAGAGTTATTTTTCCATTTCCCTGCTCGTCAAAAACTTCGTGATCGGTTAAAGCGCTTCCTTTTGTAATTTCACCCACTGTCATCTGGGCGGGATCATATTCGAGAGCGAATTGTGCCCCCACGACTTCCGCTGAATCAGAAGTGAAATGAAGATCAATACTAATTACATCCCCTCTTTCTCCTGATGGTTGAGAAGGGGTAAGAGTTGTCCGGGCGGAGAGGCAGGACAAAATTGAAAGATAAGTAAAAGTGTAAATAAAAAATGTTTTCATGATAATAATTATTATAAAATGTTATTTTTAGTTGTCTAAAGAAAAGTCCTTTCGCACTTGATCAGAATCAAAATCTCCCTGTTCTTGGGTGCCGTCATTTTTGAGCATTACATAAGCACCCTGTTCTTTTTTTCCGTTTGGTTTTTCAAACAAAAAGGAAAGTTCCATGCCGCCACCCCATATTGGTTCAGGGGTTCCATTGCCACTGGACAAAATTGCCATCGGATTGACGGCTTGGAAAACGCCCTGGTTTTCATTGATTTGATCAAATATAAAGCGACCAACCACAGTGTCACTCTGCCCATCACCGTCAAAATCAGGTTCGTTTCCTATTGGTTGAACTCCCATGTCACCCGATGTTCCATCTGCTGCAATACCTCCTTGGTCTACAGTAAAAACAAGCATGTAGTTCGGTCCGTCGCCCCCTGGTATTGGTTGTCCGAATTCATCTGCCTGTTTTGCCTGCATAATAAACTCGAATTGATTAAGGAAGTCTCTTGGGTCAGGTGCATATTTTGTGAAATATGCCTTTAATGTTCGGTCCTTATCCATCGGGAGGACAAAGGTTTGATCTGAGGGTAGGGTGCCATTGGCATCGCTTGGTAGATCGCCCTGCCATCCTTCGAAGATATAGCCCTCTTTGGGTTGAAGTGAGACACGTAAGCGAGTTCCTTTTTCAAATGGTTCATCCAAAGATACTGGTTGCCCATTTTGGGTAACGACAATGTTCGCGGCATCCAAGTTATTTAGCCCATCATCAAATTCAGCAATTGTCAGGCGATAGGATGGCGTTTTATTTTGCTTAATCTTGATCACTCCTCCCACATCGTCTTTTTTCCCACTTTTATATTTAAGTTTTTCGGGGGTTTTTTCATCCACTTTTACAATGATTTTTCCAGTAGTGGCCCCACTGTTATTTACGTCGTCTTTGGAATCCCATGCTTCATCTAGACCACCGGTTCCTTCTTCCGTGAAAGTGAACGGATGATCGGTGGTTGAATTACCATCCAGTTCGAATTCGTACTCTAATCCGGGGATGAGTTCGAGTTCGGGTTCTTCCTCATTGTTAATGAGAAATTTCTCCGTGCCATTTTCATCCTGCACAACAGATACTACATATTTTGTTTCAGGAGCCTGTAAGGTATAATCATAACGGGCTACAAATACATCAGTTCCTCCGTGTTCATGGCA
>JAQXBH010000117.1 GCA_029252505.1 Opitutales bacterium
TGACGCTTCGTCAGGGTAATACCCAGTAAGGTAGCTCCCCGCTCGGCGTCCCTTTCAAACATTTCATAAAAGTCTCCCAATCGAAAAAACAACAGAGTGTCCTCCTCCAGGCTCTCTCGGGCCTCGCGGTACTGCTTCATCATCGGGGTATCTTCGGCTTTTTTGCTCATGTGAAAAAAGATAAGCAAGCCCTAGATTGGACAATCGTCAAGGCAATGAATCAGAAAAGTGAAAAAGCCTAGAAATTTGCACCCAATCCTACCTGAAAAAGGTGCATTGCCACACTATCAAAATTACCGTTTTCTGAAACTCCGAGCAAACGATACGCAAGAAATGCATCTAGTCCCATACCTACTTCATAACCCAGACTAAGAAGAAGGTCGTAAGTGAATACTGTTTCGGAGTTCAAATAGGAATCAGAGTTTAATATATTAATGACATCACGACGACTCGCAAAGCCGAAGCCACCGGCTACACGAAACCATCCTTTATCGCTAAAAGGAATTCCGTAACCTACTCGAGCGCCAATCTGAAAGACTTCTAATTGGCCATCAGCAGGATCAGGCAATATAGAAGTTGGTAAAGAAATATCTCCATAGGCTGAATTTATGTAGCCAAGATGAACTTCCCCCTCCAAATTATCCCATCTCCTTCCAAAGCTAAGACCAACGGAATTTCCAATTTCAGTCTCGATGGAGGCATCACTTCTTGAACCCTTAAAGGTTATCGTAGAGGGAGGAACAACTATGCCAATAAAAGGCTGTATGAAATAAGCACCTCTTTCCTTTTCCATGTTTCGACGAATCGCTCGTTTCTTGGGACCTGAACTTGGTGAGGAAGCAATGGCAGGGGATGTGGTGGGTGCCGACTGTAAAATGACAGGAGTTCCATCTGCCCGGTAAAGAGTTTCACTTTGTGAACCAGGAGTTGATACAGGTTCCACTATCGGACCCGGTAGCGAATCATAAGCAGATTGTGGAGATGCACTCGATGGACTAGCTTCCATAGTAGAAAGAACCGAACGCTTTGGGGAATGAAATGGAATAGGTTCAGTCCCTGAAATTTCCGCTAATTTTTGAGAAAGTGATCGGGCACGGGCTTCCAAATTCTGATAATATGTTTCCCTGCGTTGCTCACTGACCGATTGAGCAAACAAAACTGGCGAAAAAAAAGAAACAACTAAAACAAGGATTGAAACTGTCTTTAAAAATCTCAAATTATCTAATAAGTAAGTGTAAATATTTGAATCAAAGTAATCTAGTAACTAATCAATCAAAAGGCCAAGGTAAAGCCCTTTGATTCTAAAGTAGATGATTTGCCCCTGAAGAAGAACTCGGAGGAAATTATTTTTCTTTCTTCTACGGTAAATAACGGAGAGGAGTTCACAAATTCCATTACTTGGTCGACATTTTTTAATTTGGAAAAAACTGTATTCAAACGGGCGACCTTAAACTTCTCGGAGTCTAACCACTGCTTATCCACTTGATCATAAATCGTCCAAGAATTTCCGGTAGTTCGGGATCCTTTCCAACTCATCCAGCGGGCAAGATCATTCAGGTAGAGATCAGGGAAATAAGTATTACCAGTCCAAAACCACCCCATATCCTCGTGCCACATCCAAGTGAAGGTTTCAACGCCAGCAATATCATCCAAATAGAGCCAACCAAGATCATTGTGATATATCCAATCCTGTGAGGTTTGATTATAAAAACCAAACTTTTTAAGGAATCTCCAACTGGGAAGAGAAGCAGCCCGGGAAACTACAATTTCAACCGTACCATTGCTTTCAAGCAAACCATCAGAAACGGTGTAATTGAAAGTGGTGATACCGATAAAGGAAGTGCTAGGTGTGAACGACAGACTGCTTGCCCCTAGTGCTAGGCTTACATTACCATCAATCGGTTGGCTAAATGATGAAATAGACAAAGTTTCGGTTCCATTCTGATCCGGTGCATTGGAATCATTGGCAAGGACATCCAATCCAAGAGTGCCAAAATTCAAATCATCGTAGAAAAACTCATCATTCACCACCGTAGGAGGATCATTGGTGGCATTAACCTCAAGGTTGACCAAAGTGTCAAACTGAGAGGTCCCATCGCTCACTCTCAAAGTCACTGAATCGCTTCCATGATAATTGGCATCTGGTGTGTAGGTGAAATTATTCCCAGACCCCGTCCAAGTACCATACAATGGAGAAGTGATCACCGAGAAAGTTGCTGTTCCACCCTCCGGGTCCGCTACCGTAAAATTAACCGGGATCGCTACATCTTCAGTAGTGCTGAAAAGAGATGGGCTGACAGAGGGGAGCTCATCCACATCGGTTACGGTAATATTGATTCTTTGTTCATCACTTGTATTACCTTCGTCGGTAGCACGAACCCAAACCTCGTACAAATTATTACCATCTCCATCACTGGGTAATTCATAGTCGGGAGCAGTTATAAAATTCAACTGGCCAGAGGATGAATCCACGGTAAAAAGGTTTGGATCCGATCCACCGGAGATGGAATATACCAAGGGTTTGGGTTCAATATCAGTCGCGACCACTTGGAGCACAGCCAATTGATTTTCAGGGTGCGTATGACTCGCGGTGTCGAGTGCTCCGTTACTAGTAATAGTGGGGTTATTCTCATCGGCATCAGTGATTGTAACCACAATCGGATAGACTTGTGAGTAACCGCCATCCGACAAGGTCAAATCGACCATATAAATATTATCGAGGTCCGCAGAATTGGGGTTTTCATAATCGGGAGCGGGAAGTAGTTGCAAACGGCCAGCATTAGAAACATCAAACCTCAACTTATCTGCACCCCCGGTAATGGAGTAGGTAATGGTGTTAAAATTCGAAACAATACTGTTGTCCGCATCCGATGCATTCAAATCAACCACTATACTGTTGTTTTCTAAAAGAGAAAAAGAGGAACTTGCATTCGCAGTTAGGAATGTAGAAAGCGGGGGGTTATCATTTAAATTATAAACATTTATGGTGAAGTTTCGATCCACTGTAGAAACCCCATCCGAGACCTGAATTACTTTGCTGTAAGTATTGTTATTTTTTGCGTCTTCGTAATTTGGCACTTCACGAAAGGTTAGATTACCGTCCGAAGTAAGCAAAAATTGTGAGTCGGTAGCAACTCCTCCACCCCATGACCAATTCAATGTGACATTATTATCATCGATCGCAGACAAGGCAATAACATGGCCTTGATTCTCGGGATGATTAATGACCGCGGGTGTTTGGATTGCGGGTGGATCATCCACAGCAGTAACGGTAATGTTGAGTGTCAGGGTATCTTTTAAACCGGCTGTATTGTTGACCTCGAGGACGACCGTATCAGTTCCGCTAAAATTACCATCCGGGATGTATGAGAAAGTATTTCCGTTAATTGTGGCATTACCATCATTTCCGTTAGTCAACACACGGAATTGACCAATCCCACTGCCTGAAGAGGAATTGGGATCTGTAGCATTGATATCCACACCAATCACCAAGGGTATTGAACCATCTTCTAGAACCGTTCGGTTGGTAAGTACAGTGGGACTAAACTCAGGGGGTTCTGAACCATCGACCACTCGAACCTGGATGTGTTGTTCATCAAAGGCGGCACCAGGCCCATTGTCGGTTGCTCGAATGGAAACTTTGTAGGTATTATTATTATCTGCACTTGCATTGGCTTCAAAATCGGGAGCACTCTTAAAGGAAAGCTCCCCTGTTTCAGGTACGATATCAAATTTCGGTAGGTCGGCACCTCCAACCAAAGAGAAAGTCACCGTTTGGGTCGCATTTTCCTCATGCGTCACATTGACATCAATCACTGCAGTCAAATTTTCAACATGTTCAATGATACTGGTTTCATTGCCATCCAAGGTAGTAATAACTGGAGGTTCATTTACATCCAGAATTTTTACGGTTACTAATTCTTTGGCAATTAACCCAGTTGGATCCTCGGCCTTTATCCACACCTTATACCGATTAATTCTAGAAGAATCGGTAGGTTGTTCATAATTCGGATAGGGAGAATTAAAAAAGAGCATACCCTCATCTTTAAATCGCGTCTCATTAAATTCACCCACATCTGATCCACCGTCAAAGGAGTAAGTAATAAAATCAGGCTTTCTATTTAAATCCGCCAACATGATTGAAGAAATACCCATGGGAACATTCAATACAACGGGGTCAGAAACTTGCACCCCAGTATTTTGATTGGGAGATGTGGTAAAAATGCTCATATATGGGAGAGCCGAATCGGAAACAATGATCGCGGGTGTTGTGGGTGTAGGACCAGAATAATTAGGAGGAAGAATGGATGGACCCGTATAAATTTCAACCGCAGTTGGAGTATCAATAGTCCATGAAGCATTGGTGGTATTGTTTGGCAAAGCGATGCTTGTGGTGGCAAATCCACTCGATCCCTGTAAAAGGTAAGAAGGTGGACCAGTCGCAGAAGTAGCGTAAACAAAATCAGGCCATTCATTTCCGTCCAAATTAACTGCACGAACGACTAGTCCCAGGTTGGAACCAATATCAATAATTTTCGATACCGAAAAAATGCCTTTACCGTTATTCGCTGCTAAATAAATTCCACCCTTGGCGGCAATTAAAATATCGGGCGATTGAAAACGATTCCCAATCGAAATTGAGCTGTTGGCGTCAAAAAGCTCTAAATTCCGGGGCTCATCCAATCCGTTAATTGAAGACGCGACCACACCACCAAGGCTAAAGTTAGTGGCACCATCATTCGCATACCAAACCACTTCATCCGTTGATTGATAAGCAATAATTAAATCCAAATCGAAATCTCCATCCATATCACCAACGGATATGAAATCAGCTCCCCCTCCCACCCGATCCTGAACAAGGGCAGTAGGAGATTCAAATGTGCCGACTGGGTCGGAATTCTCGTAAAACATAACTTTTGAACCATCAAACTGACAAACAAGTAAATCTTGATCTCCATCCTGATCCAAATCGCAAATAATCGCATGGTTTGGTACACCCGATACATTCTTATCGATATCAGTACTAGTATTACTCTCGAATAATCCTGTACCATCACCTTGGTGATAGTAAATAGCCGAAGTAGAAAGGGTTATTATATCCAAGTCGCCGTCATTATTCAAATCTCCAGCGGTCGAAAAGGTCGCACCCAGTAAAGAATTATCTACCATGCCTGAATTCGAGTTCTTGAAAAGATTAGAGACTGCCAATCCACTTGAATTATGCTCGATAAAACGTGTAGAATTGGATTCAACTGTGTATAGAATATCAGGAAACTCACCGCCACCGTCTTGGTCTAAAACATCAATATCGATGACTAGGGGAACATTTTCATTGAGTGTTAACTGAGTTAACCCAGTGGTAGAAATTGTGGGGGCATCATTTTTTTCGGTTACATTGTATACAAAATCTTGGGTCACATTTGTGCCAGCAATTCGCAGTTGTACTTCGTAAGAGTTATCTCCGTCGGAACTGGCAGGGGTTTCAAAATCCTGACCACTTGGATTTGACCAATAAAGATTGTTGGTTGCAACATTTAGTAAAAACTTTCCAGCGTCCGCTCCACCCGAGATTTCTAAAATTAAACTTTGGTTTACATCTTCAGTGGTGACATTTATGTCATACTGATTACCTTGGCCATTGTAGTTCTCCCATATATTCGTGTTTAAGATAGATCCAACAGCATAAAAATTGGTGCCTTCAAATCTAGGTGCTTCAATCACATTGATTACATTGACTATTACAAAATGCTTAATCTTGCTGGGGGTGGCAACATCATCAGTTGCATTTACTTCAAGAATGTAAGTATTCGTAGCGTTGGCATCAGAGCCGCCCCATGGTTCTTCATAATCGGGAGGGGATTGAAAAGTAATCACCCCGGTGCTCGAGTTAATGGAAAAGTTTGCATCATCCGGTCCGTTTCCGGTCAAACCGTAGGTGATGGGGTTGTTTTCAAAATCCGAAACATTAACATCGAAAACAGTTCCGCTTGCCTGCTCGAGAAAAGTTACGGTTTGATTTCCATCACCATAATCAAAGTAGGGATCTTCCTCACCATCAATAACTGTTACTCGAACTGGTACTACGGTAAAATTTCCATCATCCTGTATGGTCATATTAAAATCGTAAATATTATCTCCACCGATATCAGTAGGAATTTCGAAATTCGGAACCTGCAAGAATTTAAGCTGAGATACCGAACCTTGGCTTGGATCCATGGTGAATTGAGACGCATCTGTTCCCGTCAAAGTCCAAATAAAATTGGTGGAGGACGGATTATCATAAGGGTCACTTGCATTTAAATCGGCCACTAGAGTTCCATTATTTTCAAAAATTGACCGGAGGAAAGTGTTGGGGTATCCAAGTTGAGTTGCCACGTTTGTACGGTAAACAACAGGAGGATCAGGGACTTCGCTGGTAGTAATATCAATGGGAAAGATGGCAGAGTTTGTTCCATCCGTTACCAGTATATCGATATAAGTGATACCTGAATAGTTTGCCTTGGGCGTAAAGGTAAAAAATCCTGTATTTTGATTTAGAGTGTGCGTCCCATTTGAATCGTCGTAAGTAGTGGAGAAAGTAATGGGATCGGACTCGGGATCCTTAGCGAACAGGCGAAGGTCAGAAGATACCTGAATTTCCTCAAAAGTAACAAGGGAAAGATAAGATATGGTTTGATTCAATTCATTAAAGAATTCAGGTGCTTCATTTTGGGCATTCACATCTACGGTAAAATTCGCATCAGCAAAGCCCCCCCGTCCATCTGACACACGAACTTCCAATGTGAAACTAGTTTGATTAGCCTCGAAGTCAGAAGGTTGATTAAACCTCAAACTTCCATTGGCATCCAAGGCAAAAACAGATGTGGCACCCGACCGTTCAGTCCATGACAACAAATCAGGAGCACCAGATTCATTGTCGTCATCATTCGCATATTGAGCGAGGTTTAATTTACCATTGGTAGTTAATGGTTCGTCGATATCCAAGGGAATAGCGGAAATAGTAGGATAATCATTAATATCCATTATTTTCACATGAATTGTTTTGGGATCAGACATCATGCTAGTTCCACTTTCTCGAACACGAAAAGAAACGCTGTAAATATTGTCTCTGTCAGTATCCAATGGATTTTCGAAATTTGGGATAAAATCAGATCTGAATGAAAGGCTTCCAGTAGTAGCGTTAACCTCAAATTTTGTCTGGTCAGTCCCACCTGTTTTCAACCATGTTACAGGGGCACCGATATCTGCAATGTCAGGGTCGATAAATTGAAGGTTCGTTACGAAAAGGTTATTTTCATCAATACTAACATTAAAATCAGTCAGCGTTGAAAGAAGAGAATCTGGATCCACGACAGAGGGGCTAACAATAATCGGTTCTTCCTGCTGGTCAGTGATAATAATATCAACGAACTGATAATCGGATGAATTTCCGTCCTGAACACTTATTTTGATGCTAAAATTATTGTCGTTACCAGAATCAGTTGGGTTTTCAAAATCCGGCACGAAACTATTTTTAAATGATAGCTGAGCTTGATAGGGCGAAGATGTACTGTTTTGGTCGGTTAAAGTGAAATTATCTGCATCTGTTGTACCGTCGCTTAACAATGAAAAAACAACAGGTTCACCATCATATTCTCGAACAAAAACCGTTACAGGCGTTGCCGCAGAAGAATTTTCTGGGTATTGAAAAGATAACCTTTGAGATGAACTGTAATTTGTTATGTCGGTTGCAACTCCATCGCGTTGGAATTTCCAAATGAGTGGAGGATCGGGTACGGGAGAAACTGATGCAGTAAAGTTTTTTACCACTAAAAGCCCGTTTGAATCTTCGACCCTAATTGAAAAGCTTTCATTTTGAGTTAGGTTAGAATCCGGAAATTGAGTCACAGAAGAATTTTCGGGAGTGTAGCTAAAGTTTGGAATGGTACCAGATGCATTAATCCAATTTATAGATCCTCCTTGGGACGGATTAGAATGGGTTGACCATGTCAGTGTGTTATTGTCGTCATCCACTGAAAATAGCCCTCCCGTCTTACCATTGGGACCAAAATCAATATCCGAACCCGATAAAAAATTGGCCGGAATCGTCCAAGTGTTTCCCTCCACGACAGCGATAGTAGATGTAAAATTTGAGAGCTCTTGGATTTGAGGCTGTTCGTTTACATCTACCAAGGTAACAATTACAGGTAAATCTACATTATAAGTTCCGTCTGTGACTCTTACGATTACATCAAAGATATCATCACCTCCAACATCGCTTTTCGATTCATAATCTTTAGCAGTAGAGAATCGCAATTGTCCATTGCTTGGGTCGATCGTAAAAGAACTTGCGTCAACTCCACCAAATATGGAGTAGGTTAGGGAATCGGAAATATCTGCGTCAGTCGCATCAAGATCATCTATTACTTGAGTGGAATTAGTTTCTAGGATTGAATATTCATAAACGCCACCCGGTTGTGTACTGGGAGCCCATACGGGTGTGTCGTCGTCTTCGGGATCAATAGTAACATTTACCGTAAATTCAGAGAATAAAGCGGCATTGTTTTGATCTTCAGCACGTAATGTAAAGGTTTCATTTCCAATTTCAGTGGTCGCATTTCCATCGGGGTGATAATCAATCCAAATTTGTGCATTTTGAACAAGAGAAGCATTTGTTAACTCGTTTGCAGTCCCCATGGGCACGGCAACATCTGAAGTACTGTAATACACTTTACCCCTTGACGGCACAGTTGATAACGACCACTTAACAGGGTTAATGTCATCCCCGTCAGGGTCCGCCCCGAGAAGGGAAAAATAAGTTACTCCTAACTTACTCGCTAAGTAAAAAGATCCAAATTGGTTATCTATCTTATCCTCTGATATCGTAAAATTCACACTGCTGGATGGCTGTGTTGTGGGAGGTTCATCTGAATTGGTGATAGTAATTGTTAAAGTTTGTTCAACCGTTTCATTTGCATCCTGCCCTCGTGCTTTAATCTGGTAGACATTACTCCCAACCACACTGAAAGGAGTTTCATAATCGGCTCCTGTTGCAGATTTAAATCTAACTTGATTAGTTCCAACGGGGATTTCAAATCTGTTGTTATCAAGAACATTGGCCGGCAAAGTAAGAGTTACAATATCACCGACATCAAGTTCGTCCCCATAAACATGCCCAACAAGTCGATTATTTTCGGAAACACTGTAAGACGCATTTGCGTTAAAAACTTCGTTCACATTTGACGCATCTCGAAATTTCAAACGAGGTGCGTCATTTGCTCCAGTCATTTCGATAATGAAGGTGTGGGTAACCTTAAAGCCGGTACCAGTTACCGAGGAATTGACATCAAAAGTTGCATTTCCTTCAAAATGATCTTTAGGGTCAAAAGTAATCTGAAATCCACTGTTCAAATTACCTGTTATGGCGCTGAGACTTCCCGCACTTATGCTTGTACCTAGCTCAAATGGTCCGGAAATAAAAGTCCAATTCTCAAATCCTCCTGTAGCATTACCATCTAAATCAATAACCAAATCCTCATCCTCAAGAAGACCGAATTTAGGATTCTGCGCTGACCCATTACCATCTCCACCACTAGGATAATTTAAACCATGTACGCACAACAAACACTGCGAAAATACGCAGAGGATTATGAGTGCTTTCAGGAAATACATTATAGGGGGATAATTGAAATAATATTTGTAACTAATTTGAGCTGTTCAACAAGTATATAATCTCGGTGCAAATTAGTAATTCTTTAATTTTTTTATTTCCGGTAATATTAGTGTTTGAAATTTAGGCGCCGCCAAAATTGTAAAATTCGATAATTACTTGCAAATCTTTGCTTGTTAGTACCATAATTTACATCGAATGACAAATCCCGCTGCACCCACCACTACCAAGAGTAATTATTGGAAAGCCAACTTATCTATTACCTTTAAAATTCTGATTATTTGGTTCGTCGTATCCTTCGGATGCGGAATTTTATTCAAGGAAGAATTGGATCAGTTTTCCGTGGGGGGTGCTCCTTTGGGATTTTGGATGGCCCAACAGGGCTCGATTATCTGTTTTGTTGTACTATTAATTACATATTCGTTCCTCATGAATAAGTTGGATCAAAAACACGGCTACGACGAGGAGGAAGGATAATGGAACAGACGACTTGGAACTTTATATTTATTGGAATCACCTTCGCCGTTTATATCGGAATTGCAATTTGGTCTAGGGCAGGTTCCACTAAGGAGTATTACACTGCAGGAGGAAGCGTTTCTCCATTTGCAAATGGAATGGCCACCGCTGCGGATTGGATGTCGGCGGCCACCTTTATTTCGATGGCCGGGGGAATTGCCGCAGCGGGATACGGAGCGTCCAAGTTTCTAATGGGGTGGACGGGCGGGTTTGTTCTGCTCACCACTCTGATGGTTCCTTATCTGAGGAAGTTTGGTAAAGCCACGGTGCCTGATTTTGTAGGGGATCGATTTTATTCCAATGGTGCCCGCTTAGTCGCTGTAATCTGTGCCATTTTTATCTGCATGACTTACATTATGGGGCAAATGCGCGGGGTCGGTATTGTTTTTTCACGTCTATTTGACATCGAAATTTGGATGGGGGTAATGATCGGAGGTGGAATTGTCTTCTTCTATGCTGGATTAGGTGGAAT
>JAQXBH010000121.1 GCA_029252505.1 Opitutales bacterium
ATGTTTTGTCTTTCGGCAGTTGGAACAGCACCTAGCCCAATCATCTCGGCAACGAAACCATCTGGAGCTACACTTTTCGCTCGGTTTGTAAATACGGTTAGTTTATTTCCTTGATTTGGAGAAGCGGTGTAGGCCGTGGTTCCAAGGCTTGTACCATTTTGATAGACCTCGAGTAGATTAGTTGCATCATTAAAAATAAATTCGTATATGCTCGGTCCATGCTGTGCGGAAGAGGCGAAAGTTTTACCTGTGCCCATGCCGGTTTGCCAAAAGCGGATTTTAAACGCGGAAGTGTCTTCCGCGTCTATCTGAAAACTGGGGTCTCCTGCTTCCTGTCTGATTGCAAAAATTGAATCGTTCGCATTATTAATGGCATCAATCCCGGCAACCATAAAAAAGGAAAAATCACCTCCGGAGGCATAAACAGCTGAGGTTTCAAAATAGTCATCACCATCAAAATCAATTACATTTTTTCCGTTATGATTGCGAGTGGCGGTGCTTGGGTCTCCCTGACTGAGTAAGTGATTATCGTTTCCACTTTTATCTTTCCATCCAGCCACAGTGCCTGTTGCAGTGGTGGTGAAATTAGCATCTGAAAATAGCGAAGTGTTATCATCAGCTGACAACCAAATTTTTAAACTGGCAGAGGAGTTGGGCAAATAATTTTGGTAACTGTAGGAGGAGCCGCTTTGTAAATTATTGAGGTCACTATATTGAGTATTTACTCGACTAGAATTTGAACTCCAAAAGAGATCGACTATATTTTCTTCTCCCCCGGAATGAGAAATTTCGCCTACCACAACCGCGTGATCAGATGATGGGGAAAGGGTAGGGAAGGCGAAAAGTGGATCCGATGCAGGGCTTTTGTATTGAATGATTGTGCTTGCTCTCATACCGGAAGAGTTTCGGGCAACTACTATGATCTTCCGGTCTCCTCCTACTGTTGGTGTTCCGGAAATCTCTCCGGTTGAAGAATTAATGCTTAACCCTGGGGTCAGATTAATAGCTTCATAAACTGGACTGGTAATATTTGCAGTAACTGTAGTCGAAAGTGCAGAACCGGAAGTACCGTTAATATCAGCTACGGAATTGAAATCGCCCACCTTGTTTAAGTCACCATTTCCATTGTTGTATAATTCTGACACTTGGGGGGAGGAGAGACCTGCATTATAAACCCGGATATCATCGAGTTTAATCTTGGAATGTTTCGACGCTGCAACTCCACCAGCAGAGGAATTCATATCGATAGCACCGAAAACCAGGGATGCTCCGGTTGAAGAAATATTACCCGTTGCTTGCCCTGAACTAAGCTGTGTCCCATCGAGATAAAGCTTCCTCGTTCCACCATCGTAAGTGGAGACAACATGGTGCCAGGCATTATCCGTGGTCGGAGATACTGTGGAGCCCCCAGACTTAAGATTTCCAACTTCATCAAGATTTACCGTCAAATCGTTTCCATTGCCTGCACCAAGAAGCCAACCATCAACCGGTTTCCCTGAATGAGTGGCTGGCAACTGGTTGACCATTCCGAATTTCAGAGCAAGAAATCCCTCGATATGCTCCCGGTCTGCGTTGGATAAGGAATTACCATAGATCAGAATATCCCCATATCGTTGATCGTTACCTAAGTTAATTCCAGATCCTGTACTGGAACCTAAATCATTTTTAGCATTCGTTTTTGTACTGGCAGAAACTCCGTTTCCATAAAGATTAACCGTTTTGGATGGACCATCATAGGTCAAAGTCAAAATCTTAGTGGAGCTTCTGGCATCTAATATTGAATTGTAAGCTCGATCCTGACCACCACCGTTGTCCGCGTGCCTCGGGAAATAGCATCCACTACCCTGATTCGCACCGACATTCATTTTTTGAATTCTGAACCCATGACCACTATTGGGATCCCCTTTCCAAAGTAAATATTCCCAGTTACTGGTATCCAACCAATCGAAAACCATAAACACGGTCATTGAATTCCATCCGTCAATAATTTGGCCACCACTGGTCGAAAAATTGCCCAAATCAGTATTTACTCCAGGATAATCTGAATTTAATGCAGATCCTTCAAATTTCGGAGAACCCGTTGAGGTAAATACGATCCCATTTCCACTTTTATCCGCCCAGTATTTCACAAGGTCTCCAGAAGATGGTGAACCAATTGCACCAGACGAAGTTCCCTGATCCATCGTACTGGTATCCGTGGCATCGAGCCAAAGCTCAAGTGATGGAACATCATTTGGACTAGGGACATAGCCACCTTTTGAAAGAATGGGCTGTCCAAATTGATCAGGCCATCCCTTAACCCATGCTGAAACAGAGAAAGCAGAACCACCATCAAAAGAATCTTCGATTCCACCCGTTACAACCTCAATATGCCCATCTGAAAGATCCACTGCCTTTCCACTGCCAAATGGGGTATCTGCGATGTAGGAAGGTGTACCACTGGCAGATGTGTGGGGACCTAATTTATAAGGATGGTTGGAGGGAAGAGAGCCGGCCAATCCCCATTTGTGGGCGAGGTAGCCTTCAATTTTCTGTCGGTCTGTATCGGTTTGGTTTGTGTTGAAGATTAAAATTTCTGCGATGTGCCCATCCCAGTATTGTGAAGAGGCCGCGGCATGTTTTCCAATCGTCACCCCAGCAGGTGC
>JAQXBH010000138.1 GCA_029252505.1 Opitutales bacterium
CCAAGGAATTTATTGAACTACAAAGGCAGCTCAACCAAGTTCGGAACGAGAAGTTTAATGGTATTAGTTTGTTTTCAACTAGTCGGACAAGTTCAACTAATAATCCACCTGACTTACGACCTCAATTGGATAAAACATCCAGTGCCGTGGATGACATGGGTAGAAGCTATCAAAAGTTTTCCAGGCAAATCCTAACCACTGCAGACGGGGTCGTTGCCGAGGGTAACATTTCCCTCAATGTAACCAATATTCAGCACATGCTTTCGCTGGGTGGAATCGATACTCGTTACATATCAACCAACACTGCTGTTTCAATTGCGACCGCGAAAACACTTGCAGGGACAGGAGTTGCCGACGCCAGTGGTCAAAAGATTTTTATAAACTTGGGGAATGTCGACAACGGGAACAAGGACGACTTTGCATTAGCCGCGACCCAAAATGAACTTTTTACTTCAGATGGTTTTTTGAAAAGTATCATGTTTGTCTCAATGGGTAGTTTTACCGATATGATCCAACGGGTAGCAGATGCTCGGGCAGAGAATGGTGCAGAACAATCAAGGATCGGCATGGCCAATGAATTATTGATTCAGAACCAAACCAATTTAGAAGCAGCCCATGGTAGAATAATGGATGCCGATGTGGCTCTAGAGTCTTCAAGATTTGCACGACAAAATGTGCTTGTCCAATCTTCCGCGGCAATGGTCGCTCAGGCGAATCAACTTACTAATATAGCACTCCAAATGTTGGGGTAATCTATGGAGTTATCAAATTTTACAGTCTATTCATTATGCATCTAATTGTATCCATCAATCATGTTTTTTAATATACCCAATTCGCAAGAACCAATTACCCAGTAACAATTTTCAATCTTCAAGAAACTCTTATTCATTAAATCACAAAACAATTATGACTTCATAGAATTATCAGTCTATTCCTAGACTTTATAGTCTCAATAAATGTCCTACTTTAATTCGTATAACATGTATAACATCTAGTTCTGCCTGATCCACACTCGCTGTAGATCGTGTAGCACCTAGCAATAAAACATCATTTCCATCCTATAACCTATCATAAGGATAATCTATTTTTTTAGTTAACCAATTACAATATAATCCATATAATTATGCGTAAATTACTCGTTACAAGTAAATTAACAAATTCTAGTCTAATCAAAACATGGTCTAGTCCTGATCGTTTTGACTCTGGAGGTACACCCACTGGTATCAACAAGCTTACCGCAAAAAACATCACAACTGTAAAAAGCGAAGGTGTGCTCTCTTCCCGATCCAGGCAGTCCACGATGATAAGCAATCTAGAGCTAGGCCTTGAATATACCAACAAGCAGTACGATACCCTTGTTAAGATTAACGATTACATCAACCAAATCATATCAATTTATTACAAGGGTAGATTAAATTTTGATAATGGTTGGAGTATTTATTTGGAAGCAATCGCCGGTTTATCCGAAGGGCGCTTCTCAAACTTCCCTTTATTTGGAGACGGAACTGAACCGCCAATCCGGGTTCATTTAATCCAGGATGGAGTTGCACTTACCCACGAGTTTCCTATCGCACAGTTGTTAAATTGCTTGAGTTTTAAATCATTACTTCATTCTGGTAATTCTTTGAATCCACCTTCGGCAGATTTGCTCAACTCCTCCAACAAGGAAGTCATGCAGCAAATGCTCATTACTGACAGGGGCGCTATTAAGACAGGGAAGATTTTAGAAAAGCTGAAAGATAAGTCAGTCATCAAGAAACAATTATTATTCGGACAATCCCCCGAATCTCAAAAACAACCGATTAGAAACCGGTTGAGTTCCATGAATTTACTTAACCAATTTTTTCGAAAGTTGGGTAGGGCTTAATTTCAACACATTCATTTAGCAATCAGTAACATTAATACATTTTAGATATTTTTTAACATATGGGCGTCGCACCCATACTTAATGCGACAACGGTGGCAAGGACGCCACCAATATTAATCAAGGAGGATTAAATATGCCAATAGTAGTAAATAGTAACGCTTCGGCCACCCAAGCGTCATTCAATCTGAGTCGGGCCAACGACTCATTACGTAAGAGCTTAGCTCGATTATCTTCGGGTAATCGTATCAACTCACCAGCAGATGATGCCGGTGGATTAGCTGTAGCTTATAAACTCAACTCAAAACTGAATCGCACGGAAGCTGTCATTCAAAATTCACAAAATGCATTGTCTTACTTGCAAGTGCAAGATGCCAGCCTACAAACAGTGGGTAAAGTGTTAGACCGCATGGCTGAATTAAGAACGATGGCTGCCGACATAACCAAGAACTCTGGTGATATTGAAAATTACACCAAGGAGTTCGTGGAACTTCAGTCTCAACTCAATCAAATAAGCAGAGAATCCTTTAACGGAATTAGTCTATTTAGTGATACTGCCTCCGCTGCAGTGACTGGTTCTTTAGATAAAGGCTCTAGTACATATCTTGACGCAGATGGTAATACAGTAACTACCACTACATTCTCTAGGCAACTCATTACTCATCCTGATGGACAAGCAACAGATGGAAGTATCTCTCTCAATGTTGTAAATCTTCAATTTGTACTATCTGTCGGCAACCTTGCTGCGAATGGTGATGCGGCCGGAGGTTATGATTTAGGCAACATCGATGCAGGTAATAATGCCACGGGCACAACAGGAGGATTTATCAATAACATCCTGAATGTAAGTGTTGGTCAATTTACTGCAGCAATCGAAAAACTTGCTGATGCACGTGCCGAGAATGGTGCGGAGCAAAACAGAATCATGAATTCTATTGATCTGCTCCAGACCAATATGACTAACCTAGAAGCGGCACATGGTCGTATCATGGACGCAGATATCGCACTCGAATCAACAAGATTTGCAAGGCACAATGTACTGGTTCAAGCAAGTGCAGCAATGACTGCCCAAGCAAATCAATTGACCAATGTTGCCCTGCAACTTCTCGGATAAACAATCATAAACCCAAGAAGTCACTATAGAGGATAGAACCATGAGCTTATTAAAGACAGAGACGATACAATATAACGTTCACCCAAGTTCAATTACTATTCTTCTGACTTCGATTACTTTCTTCCAGTCTTGCCAGCCAAATTGGTCTGGCAAGGCAGGAAAGAAAGACCCTTTTTTCCACCGCATTACCCTTTTTTCTAACGCCCGATAAAGAGACTTTTTATTATGGAACTCACCAATCACAGTTATCTCAATTCCCGAAACGATTACCTTTCCTCCCGTTCATCACAGAAACTTTCTGCAGAGAGATTCGCTTCCGGTAAGAAACTAGATCGATCCGGTACTGATGTTGGAGCACTGTCGCAAGAATCTAATCGAAGAATTGAACTTCTTAATGATCGTGCATCCATTGTTAATTTAAAGAACGCAAGGAGCTTCCTTTTCGCACAAGAAGCTAGTCTGCATCGGGTTTATGAGATGTATGACAAAATTGATGTGTTAGCAATAAAGTCCGCCAATCCAAACACAACAGAAGAAGAACGAAGGGATTACAACTTGGAGTTCAATGACTATAAAGAACAGTTGGAAAACTTGATGGTAAGTCGATATAATGGCAAACTTCTTTTCAGTAATACATTAATGTGTGGTGGTCCAACTAATGTTGAACTCAAAGAACTTGATTTATCTAATAATTCCGCAAAGGGTGGTGCTGGGCATGCAGTAAGAGCTCAAACTGTTTTTGCGGGATCCCCATCCGGAACCACATCATTCCGTGTAAATTCTGGAACCGCCGGAGATACCTACCGAGTATGGATGGGTAATGTTTGTGTATTTAGTGCAGGACCTGCTTTTACGGGATCAGATCATACGAAACAGTATAATGATAATGGACCAAAGACAATTGTTTCAAATGGCAACACAATACAAACTGAAGATGTTAATTTTCCTTACCCTGGGAATGGATGGAGGACCAGTGGGAATGCAGGAAGTGGAAATAGTGATTTATTTGAAGTGACCTTCGCTCCGGGTGAAAAGACAACTTACAATGTCATCCCTGGTGCTTCAAACGATGATGGATCTGGGAATTCTGGTCTGAATAATTATGATCCTGTAACTGGTCTCTATGACAATATAATAACAAAAGATTTGCCTGCAGGTTTTGACCGCACTGAAATGACGATTCAGGTTGAAACAAAAAGTATTGGGATAATTTATGAAGAAGGTGACTCTGCTCTTTCAACTGGTGAACCTATAAGGCCAAATGGCTCTAACGAGCAAGGAGTTGTTTTTACTCCGTCGGAATTCATCCGCAAAATTCCAACTGACGCACACGGGAATGTGATTGAATTAAATTCGAAAGGATTTGAAACACTTGAATTAGATTTCCTTTTAACCGCAGCGGATGCTCAAGAACTAGTCGATATAATGCGCGGACATGGAGTGGGTGAAATGGGCATGGATCGTTTTGGAGAAATGAAATGTCTCCTTGAGAACCGTCTAGGTATTTTAGGTGCAGAATATCGACGCATCGATTACGAAGTTGAAGAATTGGAAAAACAAATTGTTGCAGACGAAAATGCTCTGGGACGAATCACTGATGCAGACATGGCAAAAGAAGCAACTAATTTCGCCAAAGAGTCGTTGAAGATGAAACTTGCATCCGAAGTCATGTCTGATGTTTCCAGACTCAAGGATGTTTTAATCCCACTCACCACTGAGCACTTTCGGAGCGAATTCCTTAGTGCAACTCTATAATCATATCTTCTGAATAAAATTTAGAAAAAATCGGAACTAACAAAACTTTAACGCTATGGAACTAACAAATTTCAGCTATCTAAACGCAAGAAATGACTACAAGTCATCTCTTGCCGAAAGTAAACCTATCCAACATCGACTTGCTACTGGAAAGAAACTTGTTGGTTCAAATAAAGACATAGGTGCAATCGCTCAAAGCACAGGAATTCGGAGTGATCGATTACAGATGAATTCAAGAAGAGTGACATTGCAAAACTTCATTACTTTTCTTGATTCTCAGCAGAAAAATCTAGAACAGGTACGAGGTATCTACAACAGGATGAGCATACTTTCTCACAAAGCACTTGATCCTACCTTTTCAGAATCTGCAAATTCTCATCAAAGCGATAAAGAATTGTTAAATAAGGAGTTCAATGAACTTTCTAATGAATTAGATGGTATTTTAGCTAGGAAAGTAAACGGACAATTACTATTCGGTGGTAAATCTGCAGACTTCACAGATGGGCTACTTGATGAAGTTGCAACCGGTGCTACTCCACAAATGATTTCTATTGATGTTGGTACAACCAAAGGCAAAATGACAATTGAGCTTAGTCCTGGAATGGCTCCTGATCAAATCTGGATGTTTCAGGGAGATTTGCCGGCAAATCTGAGTGAGTATTTTGATGCAAGTACTTATCTTAATAATGGAAACTTTTTTGACCCAACAGACACGGCCCGCTTGCAAGAGTTAAACACCAGACTAGACGACGCCTTTGATCAAAACGGTATTTTCACAACAGGCCCTTGGCAAACTCAAGGAAGTGCGGACGCTCTGAATTATGACCAGTTTGAAGTAGAATTTAATACCTGCGATGTAAAGGTTACACCATCATTCCACGCAAACAACGGAGCCTTTGGTGCCACACTTTATGGTAATTTAACAGCCAACAACAGCTTGCGAACCAATGTGCCAACAGGTGATAGCACAACAATCACAATGATAGGGGTGAATGCTGGCAATACCGCGATTTACAGAGTCAAAGCAAACTTCGAACCCAGTCTTCCTTACAACGATCTCGAAGTACCAGGTAGTTCTGAAATCTACCCCGCTATATCTTTTGGGAATATTGATTGCTCTAATATCAATACATCTGCAAAGGCAAAGAAGGTTTTAGAGAATCTTCAAGGTGAATTAGAAAACCTAAATAATTCAATGGCTCAAGTGGCAGCATCTCAACGTCGATACGAAAATGAGATTCATCACATGGAAGACATGGAGATTGTCAATGAAGTTGCCGCAGGAAAAATCGCCGACTCAGATTATGCAAATGAAGCAACAGAACTTGCCAAAAAATCTATCAAAATGGGATTAGCAGCTCAAGTAATGTCTAATTCAGCAAACCTAAAGGATGTTTTGATACCATTAACCACAGAACATTTTCGGAGTAATATCCTTCGTTCAACTCTGTGAAATTAAATATAAAACAAATTTTAATATTTTAGTAAAAACTAGATCATGCCATTTGCAGTAAATTCAAATCCAAGTGCAGTCACAGCCTCTCATAACTTGAGTCGGGCAAGTGACTTACTCCAAAAGAGCCTTGGCCATTTATCCTCGGGGAAACGGATCAACTCGTCCGCTGATGATGCTGGCGGAATTGCGGTTTCCTATAAACTTGACGCACAGGCAAAGAGAACTGCTGCGGGAATGCAGAACATACAAAATGCCCTCTCCCTCTTGCAGGATCAAGATGCGAAATTAGACTCTGTAGGCAAGATATTAGATCGTGTGGCTGAGCTAAGAACGATGTCTGATGATATCACAAAAAATTCAGGCGATATTGAAAATTACTCAAAGGAATTCAATGAATTACAATTTCAATTATTTAACATCGGGAATCAACAGTTTAATGGAATTGATCTATTTTCATATGACGACACCGATCAAACTTCATTACTAAAAAGTTCTCAATCCACTTACAGCAATTCAGGCGGATCTACAGAAACATTCTTAAAGTTCGGCTTAAACCTGAGCGCAAATGAAGGCAATCATTCCAATGGTTCTAATATTTCGATCAATATAACCAATTTACAATTTGTCTTAAAACCAGTGAATGATCCTGTGGCGAATGGATTTATACCAAACCTTACTACTTTAAATACTGA
>JAQXBH010000140.1 GCA_029252505.1 Opitutales bacterium
TTTTTACACTCTTGGTTCCAATCTTCCCACATCTTCGCGAGTTCAGAGGTTTTCTTTGGTCTTTCTTTGGCCAGGTTATTTGTCTCGGTCGGGTCTGCCTTGAGGTCATAGAGTTCCCACACCTTTCCCGCACGAACCACTTTGAGATCTCCTTGGCGAACGGCATTGGCCCGGTTGAATCGCCAGAAGATTTCCTTGTGGGGTTTCCTTTCATCACCTTTAAAGATTGGAAGCAGGGACTTACCGACGGGAGGTTTGGTCTTCTTACCTTGAATTTGCTTGGGATACTTCGCTCCGGTGATATCCCGAAAGGTAGCAGATATATCAATGATGTGGCCGACCTGATTGGTCATGCCCGGTTTGATTACGCCCGGCCAGTGAGCGATGAAGGGGGTACGGATGCCTCCTTCGTAGTCAGTTGACTTGAATTTACGGTAAGGAGTATTGCTGGCGTTGGCCCAGCCTACGGAAACGGTACGATAGCTCTCCACGGGTCCGGGAGCAATGTTCGGGGTGGTGTTGGGTTGCTCTGGGCAGGCACCGTTGTCGGTCAGGAACATGATGAGGGTGTTGTCCCACTCGCCCAGTTCCTTGACCTTAGCAAAGAGATGTCCGAGGTTCTGATCGACCCGGTCGATCATGGCCGCATAGACCGCCATCTTGAGATCTTCGGCATCCTTTTGCTCTTCGGATAAGTCATCCCACGACTTGGAAGCCCTTGGGGTGAGCTTGTGGTTCGGGCCGATGATTTCCATTTCATTCATCCGCTTAAAACGTTGCTCCCGGATTTTATCCCATCCAATTTTGTATTTACCCCGGTATTTGGCGATGTCCTCCGGCCACGCATGAAGAGGGTAGTGGGGGGCGGTGTAGGGAAGATAAAGAACAAAGGGCTTGTCCTCGTTCTTGTATTCATCAAGACGATCGATTGCGTAATTAGTGAAAGCATCCGTATGATAGAATTTCTTATCCGGGCTGGTATAGCCCATGATCACCTTGTCCTCAATGGCCCAACGACGGAGGGATGTTCGTTTTCTTCCCGGAAGGCCCTCACCTGGACGTGCTTTAACGCCGGGATTAAAGAAGTTACTGCATCCATCGGCCAATCCGTAGTAGCGGTCAAAGCCACGAGTGGTTGGGATAGGTACCTGATGCCACTTTCCTGAGATCAGGGTACGATAACCAATGGGCCGTAGCACCTCACCAAAGGTTGCACCGTGCTCCATATGATTGTCCCCAATCGAGTACGCGTAGTTGCCGGTTAGAAGTTCGGCCCGCGTGGTGTGGCATTTGGCGGTGTTGTAGAACTGCGTGAACCGCAAACCGTTTTTAGCCAATTGGTCGAGATTGGGGGTCTTGACCTCCCCGCCGTAACAACCGATGTCGGAATAGCCCATGTCGTCGACCATGACGAGAATGAAGTTGGGCCTTGTCCGATTAGGTTTTGAGATGGCTAGAGATGTCGCAAAGGATAGAGAAAGTATAAATGATAGTAATCTCATTGGATTTAACGGTGAGAATTATCGGTTAGATTTGTTTTTCAGTCCCATGGCTTTACCCTCAGCACTCGCAGAAGATAGCCGGGTTTTGGCCATGCGGGCCAGAATATCTTCAAACTCCTCTTTGATTCTGCGTTCAGCTTTATTCATTTTTTGATCGGTCAATTCTTTCCCGTTAAACTGACCTTTGTAACGGGTTAGTTTGGTATCACTTCCGTCCTGCTTGGCCAGAAGTGAATACTTTTTATTACGGACCATGACCTGATTCCGATACCAAATATAGATCCAATCTTTTTTTCGAATATCTTTCTTATTTGTAAGCACGGGAACGATGCTGGAACCATCTGCAGGGTGATTCTTTGGAATGTCTGCACCGGAGATTTCACAAAGGGTAGGCATCATGTCCGTGAATTCAACTAGGTCATCTGTTATCCGGCCGGGTTTCTTAATACCTGCTGGCCAGTTAACGATTAAGGGAACTCGCGTTCCTTCATCTGTCATGGAACCTTTACCACCGACCACTGTTCGACCGTTCCAGGGAGTTACGATCGGTTTGTCTGTGCCGTTATCTCCTGTGAATAGGATAACAGTGTTGTCGCGAATCCCTGATTTTTTGAGTTGTGATACGATCTGCCCTACTATTTTGTCCGCATAGGCAACCATATCACGGAAGTGTCTTTGCGGATCATTTTTGTCACCCTTGTAAGAAGTGGACCCAAGTCGTTTTGGATCCCAGTCACTGGAGTCGGGCGTTGGATCAAAAGGACAATGGGTCAGAATCATTGGGAAATAGACAAGGAAGGGGTTCTTTTTGTTCTCCTCGATAAAGTCACAAATGAAATCGGTGCACACCTGTGGCCCGTATTCCCCGGATGTGAAATCCTTTTCTTTTCCGTTGAATTCAAGCATCGGGTTGACGAAGCGCCGGTCGATTCTTTTTCCGTTTTCATTGGAACGTCCACCTCGTGTATGTTGCCAGAGGCAGGATTTTTCGAAGCCAAAATGCTGGGGCGAGTCCGGTTGATTTCCCAGTTGCCACTTGCCTGCAATCGCAGTTGCATAACCCACTGCCTTGAGTTGGTGGGCGAAGGTGGTCTGTCCACGATCCAGCATACCGAACTTGACATAATTACGGACATTGTATTGGCCGGTCATAATTTTGGTTCGGGAGGGCGTGCAGATGGGGTTGGAAAAGCAATTGGTAAAACGGATGCCTTCTTGGGCCAATTTATCCAGATTTGGTGATTGGCAGGATTCGCTCCCGTTGGAGGACAAGGCTTCATAGCCCAAGTCGTCGGCCATGATCAGAATGATGTTGGGTTGTTTATCCTTGAATTCGGAAAAAACCAAATTCAGGCAGGTGAGAAAAGTTGCGCAGGTGAGCAGTACAATATTTGGTTTCATAATATTAATTTTGAAGAACTTTGCAGTAAGTTGGAGAGATGAGGCAAAACCTTTCTTTGCAAATCAGTCATTTTGTCTTTTTGATTTGATTCGGATTACTCCATTTGGATGGTATGTTATGGCGTTTTAAAATGGAACTGTGATCGAGTCAGCTCTATCCTGATTTTACTGGATCTGTAGTTCGCTTAATTTGAGTTCAAGGGAATGAACCGCTTCTCCGTCGATGCTTATGATTGTATACCTAAAAGTAGGATCTTTAGCGGTGAGGTCAAAGTCGACCCGGCCGAAGGATTGTTTTTTGTTGTACCCGAATAGGGAGTGTTTGATCAGTCCGTGTACATGCTGGTTGGTCAATCTTGATGACTGACACTCGTAGAGCGGGTACATTCCCTTGATCCTGCTATCGATTTTGTAAGCGTCCGATCGGTGACGATCGGCGGAAAGTATTACGACTCCGGAAATCTTTTCCTTAGCTATAAACTTAAATATTTGTTGTCGTTCGTGGTCATAACCATCCCAAGTATCCTTGGATCCGGGTTTTACCTTCGGTGTTATTGGTACATTAGAACATAATACGGTAAAGGTTGCCGGTTTTTTGAGTGTTTTCTTGAGCCACTTCATTTGAGCGGATCCGAGCATAGATGGATTTTCCCCCTCGGGTGATTCGCGGTAGTAGCGCCCGTCGATCAATACGAAGTGGACCCTCCCGATCCAAAAGTCGAACCAGCATCCTGGCTGTTCTTCCCCGCCACCATAATAGGGGTTATCCCAGTTGTCTTTGAAGATTTCCCATACCTTCCGCTTCCAACTAGGCACCTCGATTGCCGGGCCTCCCCAACCGTCGTTGGTAGTGAAATCATGGTCATCCCAGATAGCGTAGATCGGGACCTTTCTTGCCAGTTTTGCCCATTCGGGCTGACTTTGGCGGCGGTAGTAGTGAAAGAGTTGCATCTCCGGAGTTTCGGGGTCATCGATATAAACATTGTCTCCAAGTAATAGAAGAGCCCGTGGGTCGATAGCCCTGATGGTATCCCACATCCGCTCGTGCGGGGGCACATACCCAGCCCCACCACCGAAGGCGATGGTGAACTTGTTTGACGGAGCTTCTTTCTTTAAAGAGGTGTCGGGTAGGGTACGTTTCCAAGGCCAAGTCTCGGCATCGAACTTCCAGGCATTTGGCTTGTCGAGTGCAAGGTCAATCAGCATTTGGGTCTGCTCTGGGTTTACCTTCTTGTCTGTAGTCGACTTGAGATAGGCGATAGCTTCCTGCTTTCTTTCATTCAAAATTAGCTTGAGGGCATGCGGATGAATGCGTTTGGCTTGGCTTCCTTTTTCAGGCTTCTCATTATTGACTCGGGGATTGGAAGCTTGACTCGAATATTCGGCAGAGTTTGCAACAGGGGAAATAATGAGCAGTAAGAAAAGTTTGAAGTTTAAATGTTTATTCATGTTTTGAATTTATTTGTTGAATGAGCCATGATCTCGCTGTTTTCCGAGTGGGACTGTCCCGATGTGCCCAAAGGTCAGTATGCGAGTTAATAACTAGACCTTCCGGGATTTTAAAGATTGTAGTCACGGGTACAGGCAGAAAGGTGAAGTCAGCTAACTTTGGATATCCCTTAATATAATCATTGGCATTTCCGCATACAAGGGCAGGGCGCCCTTTAAAGCGAGTGAGGCGCTTAAGAGCAAAACTCCGGTCACTTTCCGGGTAGCCCCATTTTTTCTGTCCGTCAAAATGATCGTGAGTAATCATTCCCTTCCACAAGCGAGCAATTTCATTATTAGCTAATCCGATATAACTACAGGCGATGGCACCGCGGGAAAATCCGCAGATGAAGAGGTTTTCAGCATCTCCTCCGAATTCATCGCAGATTCGGGGGAGGTTGTATTTACAGTAGTCGATGGTGGACTGACGATCTCCCCACCAAGTAACTGTATTTTCTTTCTTACCCTTTTGAATGTAGGGCATGGTGACCCAGATAAATCCTTCTCCTCCGCTCAGACCGTATCCTAAGTTGGCCCCATTAACCTCTCCGGTTGATCCGCTAGCGGGAAATTTGTTTCCCGTGTATTCAACGAGAACAGGGTAAGTTTTACCCTGTTTCCAATCAGTCGGGAGGTATAAGCTGTGATATACCTGTGTACCTTGGTACTCCTTTGCAACCTGTCTCACCCTTTTGCCAGGACCTGGAATATCGTTTGTCATAACCGGGGTCCTCAGGTCATTACTGAGCCTACTTTTTGCCCAAGAATCTGTATTCATGTTCCCTCCTAAAGTGAGGAAAATAAGAAACTTGGTGAGCCAATTCATTAGGTTTCAACCTAGATATTTTGAAGGAGGCGTCTATTCGATTCTCAGTAAAAAGCGAGATTTTCTAATCAAGGATGACTAGGGTAATTAAGACTTAGCTAGAGCGACAACGATTTCCTGTTTCGATTTCACTACACCACCCGGTTGTTCCAAGGTGATCACGAAAGCGACTGGCTTGAAGACTTTTAGGGCATTACGGATGGGAATGACTGCCGTTTCACCTCCTGAAGAAATATCGAAAACCCCCCCATCCACAGGAAGCTCATCCCGTTCAGGGTCGACGATCCAAAGTTGGTACTGACTTTGAGTCGGATCATTAACAGGTAAATTCACTAGTGACATGTATCCCTCTTGGCGTTCATCGTTCCATATTACTTCTCCGCTAATATTATTATATGGATCACTTGCTGGTGAGAAAGCCAACCGTTGAGTTTCTGGAGCTTCCTTGGTGAGGGAGTCAAGTTTTTGAGCATACGTAAGCTCAGGCACAGCTGAGGGAATACTAGATTCTGGTATATTGAATAAAACAAGCAGGCAGGCGGCAGTTGCCCATCCCAGCCATGGAAGGATGGAAATTATTTGAGTAGCAGATTTTTGCTTATTTTTATTCGAAAAAGCAGGAATCGTATCAGCAAGTTTGTTTGAAAGTGAACTGGATAGATCACAAGGTTGTGTGAACTGAAGTTCCAATTCGGTGGCAAGAAGCTCGAGGTCGATATAATTTGAATTCTCATTATCCCTAGCCAAAAGTTGCCATTCTGATGTTTCATTAGAAGTGAGGTCTCCTAAAATTCTACCAGCATCTAACTCGTCGAAACGATTTAATGTATTTTCTTTGCTCATAGGGAGACTCCTTTCCCGTCACTGAATTCTTTGAGTAGTTTTCGGGCTTCAATCAACCCACGACGAAGTTTCGTTTTGACTGTTCCTAAGGCAATATCAGTTTCTTTAGAAATTTCTTCGTGCGTCATCCCTTTCTCAAAGTGCAGGGAAAATAATGTTAGTGTATCCTCCGGTAATGTCCTTAGCTTTTCCCAAATTTCGTTTCTATCTAGTGAATGAATTGATTGGGCATTGGAAGAAGAAAGCTCGGGCAGGCTCTCTAATGTGGATAACGCAGGAAGCCGGTTCTGTTTGCGTTGCCAATCAATGGATCGGCGTCTTGCGATCATGCCAATAAAAGTTGACTCCTTGGATACCTTCGAATTAAACCGACTCGCTGTGCGCCAGACCTCAGTGAAAATTTCCTGACAAGCCTCTTCTGCGTCTACTCGCTCATTGATTCGGCGGCAGACAATACTCCATACGAGCGAGCCATATGAATCAATACACTTTTTCATTGCTGCTTCATCTCCCTTGGCAACCAAGGGGAGGAGATAAGTCTTGTTTGAGCCTTGGCTTTCCGATGGCGGCATTATTCCCAGAGCAATCTCGAAGGATCGAATGTTTGAAAAAAGAATATAGTCTCGAAAATGCATTTG
>JAQXBH010000142.1 GCA_029252505.1 Opitutales bacterium
AGACTGGACTTACTATCTGTTTTAACCAATCAACTCTTTCATTTAACTCTGAATTCTGAAGAATTTCATTTAATGAGTACCCGAGAAGGATGAGGTCAAACCGTTGCTTTTTTTGCGGAGGCAGTTCATATCTAAGATCCAGTCTTTGCGTTTTGATTTGAGTGTCATTCCATAAATCAAAACAGCCCCGGTGAATATTTTTTTGTATCGATAGACTTTTTCCCGAATAATCCCATGAATCCAATAAAATTGAATTTTCAATATTGAATTGTCGAAGAAGAAAAAGAGCACTTAATCCACTTGCTCCCGAGCCTGATCCAATATCCAAGATTCGGATCGGTCCTTTATTGGGTTTGTTCCATTCCCGGAAGGAATAGGCTTCGCTGAGAGCGAGGGTCATTGCCTTCCAAGTACGAGGAAAGAAAAAATTCCCATAAGTTAAAATAGATAATTCACGGGACCCATAGGCTTGAGGATCAAAGGAGCGGGTTTTATTAAAGCGATCACTTTGAAGAACAATTTCCTTTCGAATCAAATTCAGGATTTTTTCTTCGCTCAGATCGGGCCATTGTTGAACCGTTTGTTTCCACCACCAATCTTCCACTTGTTTGGGGTACTCCGGTAATACAATACTGGGCTTCATTATTATTTTTTAACTAAATACTGTTGAACCAAACAAACACAAAAATTTGCGATCTTCCCGATTTTTGGAAGATTGAGTTAGCTTCATTTATTTTGAAATGAAAACTTACAGCTTGCCGCCGTAAATTGCCTGATCCCCTAACTGCTCTTCTATACGAAGTAGTTGGTTGTACTTACAAATACGATCGGTTCGGGAAAGAGATCCTGTCTTAATTTGTCCTGCATTGGTTGCCACGGCAATATCGGCAATAGTCACATCTTCTGTTTCTCCTGATCGGTGCGATATTACTGAAGTGTAACTTGCTTCCTTCGCCATTTCTACGGCATCAAAAGTCTCGGTAAGTGTTCCAATTTGATTCACTTTTACCAGGATCGAATTGGCGACACCCTGATCAATTCCTCTTTTAAGAAAGTCTACATTAGTGACAAATAAATCGTCTCCAACAAGTTGTACTTTATCGCCAATTGCATCGGTTAGTTTCTTCCAGCCAGTCCAGTCGTTCTCATCACATCCATCTTCAATCGAGCGGATCGGAAACTTATTCACGAGTTCTTCGTAAAATGCGACCATTTCATCCGAGTCTCTCTCTGCACCGTCACTTTTTCCAAAAACATACTTTCCTTTTTCACGATCGTAAAATTCGGAAGAGGCAACATCCAATGCGAATTGGATTTCATCACCCAATTTGTATCCCGCCTTTTCAACTGCGATTGCAAGGGATTCCAAAGCGGCAGTATTACTGGCAAGTTTTGGAGCAAATCCACCTTCATCACCTACCGCAGTGGATAGGCCTTGGTCCTTAAGGACCTGTTTGAGTGAATGAAAAATTTCGCACCCCATTCTAATTGCTTCACGAAATGTGGGAGCACCCACTGGCATGATCATGAATTCCTGAATATCAATGGGTGCATCAGAATGAGAACCTCCATTGAGGACATTCATCATAGGAACCGGTAAAACTTTTGCATTGGGACCCCCTAAATATTTGTATAGTGGCAGCCCACAAGCAGTTGCAGCAGCATGGGCAGTTGCCATGGACGCACCTAAGATTGCATTGGCTCCTAAAACAGACTTGTTGGGCGTACCATCTAAGCGAAGCATTGCATTATCCACTGCTGTCTGATCGGTTGCATCTAAGCCCACAATTGCCTCGGCTATTTTTGCATTTACATTTTCAACTGCTTTTGAAACCCCTTTGCCTAGGTAGCGATCTTTGTCACCGTCGCGCATTTCGATTGCTTCATGCTCTCCAGTACTTGCACCGGAAGGAACTGCTGCACGGCCAAAGGCTCCGCCGCTGAGTTCAATTTCAACTTCTACTGTTGGATTGCCACGCGAATCAATAATTTCGCGTCCGTGTACTTCGATAATATGAGTCATAATATAAGGGGATATATTTAAAAGATAAAAACGGATATAATGACTTATGTAGGGCAGATGTCAAAATCCTTTGCGTAAAAGAATTATATTATATGGATAGTGACTCGCTTTCCGAAAATTTTCTTATATGATATTTTCTAAATCATGGCAAAACCTCGCAACGCGATCTCGCCTACTCGGGAAGAAGATTATCCTGAATGGTACCAACAAGTAGTGAAAGCAGCTGATTTAGCTGAGAATACACCCGTGCGTGGTTGTATGGTGATTAAACCATGGGGCTATGGCATATGGGAAAACATCCGAGATGTACTGGATGGAATGTTTAAGGCAACAGGACACAAGAATGCATATTTCCCGCTTTTCATACCCAAAAGTTTTTTACAGAGGGAAGCCGAACATATTGACGGCTTTGCAAAGGAATGTGCTGTGGTTACTCATTCCCGGCTTGAGGCCGACGAGAATGGCGTTTTACAACCCGCCGGTGAATTAGAGGAACCGTTGATTGTTCGACCCACCTCTGAAACAATAATTGGAGAACTTTTTGCTCGGTGGGTCCAGTCTTACCGCGATCTTCCCTTACTGATTAATCAGTGGGCCAATGTAGTGAGGTGGGAGATGCGTCCCCGTTTATTCCTTCGGACTGCAGAGTTTCTTTGGCAGGAAGGGCATACCGTTCATGCCACTGCAGAGGAGGCAATTGAAGAGACTCGCCTAATGCTTAAAACCTATGCCACATTTGCAGAAGAGTGGCTTGCGATGCCCGTGCTTCAAGGGGAGAAGACCGAGGCGGAGCGTTTTCCTGGCGCCGAATCCACTTTGTGCATCGAAGCAATGATGCAGGACCGAAAGGCTCTTCAAGCTGGAACCTCTCACTTTTTAGGCCAAAACTTTTCCAAGGCATGCGGAATCAAATTTCAAGGGATCGAGGGAAAAGAGGAATTTGGCTGGACTACCTCATGGGGAGTATCCACTCGGTTGATCGGGGGAATGATTATGACTCACTCGGATGATGATGGTTTGATTGTCCCCCCCAAAGTCGCACCCACCCAAATTGTATTATTGCCTGTCACTCCAAAAGAAGACACCCGAGAATTGGTTTTAAAAGCATGCAAGTCACTGGAGGAGAAGCTTCAGGGTTTAGAGTTTGCAGGGAGTTCGGTCCGGGTGGAACGGGATGATCGTGATTTGCGTGGTGGCGAGAAGTACTGGCAATGGGTCAAGAAGGGAATTCCACTTACCGTAGAAATCGGTCCCCGTGATTTGGAAAATAATACAGTCTTTGTGGGACGACGGGATGGCGATTCCAAAAGAGAGGGCATGAACCTGGATCAATTTGTGGAGCAAGCTCCTAAGATACTCGAAGATATTCAAAATACTCTTTTTCAACGAGCACTTGATTTTCGTGAAAAACATTCCCGGATCATAAACGACAAAAATGAATTCTATGAATTTTTCACTCCTACGCCCAATAAAAAGGCTGAGGTACATGGTGGATTTGCATATGTTCATTGGGATCGTGACCCCAAGTGGGAAGAACAGATTAAAAATGATTTGAAAGTTACTATTCGTTGCATTCCAGAAAATTCTGATGAGGTAGGCACCTGTATTTTTAGTGGCAATCCAAGCCCTGGACGGGTTGTGATGGCGAAGTCCTATTGAATTTACCCCATGCAAGTCATTCATTCAATTGGTGAAATGCAATACCTCAGTGAAAAGCTGAGGCAGGGAGGAGGTAAAATTGGCTTTGTCCCCACAATGGGCTACCTTCATGATGGTCATTTATCACTGGTTGATTTGTTGAAGGAACAGACTGATACAGTAATTCTTTCAATTTTTGTGAACCCTATTCAATTTGGAAAGGGGGAGGACTTAGAAAAATACCCAAGAGACTTGGATGGTGACATGAAATTATGCCAAGAAAGGGGAGTGGATGTTGTTTTTATTCCCGCCGGGGAAGAGATTTATCGAGACGGTCATTCAACATTGATTCGAGAAGAGAAAGTATCGCAGGGATTATGTGGAAAAACCCGACCTTCTCATTTTCAGGGAGTAACTACAATCTGTGCGAAACTATTTAACATTTGCCAACCGCATTGTGTGGCTCTTGGACAAAAGGATGCTCAGCAAGTCGTTGTGTTAAAGAGAATGATTATGGATTTAAACTTTCCCATCGAGGTAGTAGTAGGTGATATCTTTCGTGAGAAAGACGGGTTAGCAATGAGTTCTCGTAATTCTTATCTTACCAGTGAGCAACGATGCGATGCATTATTTGTAAATCGATCTCTCCGAGCCGGAGAAGAATTAGTGGGGCAGGGAACTGTGAATGCGGAAAGCATCACGCAAGCGGTTATCTCTACTCTCCGCCAAGCACAGTCGATACGACTGGATTATGTGGAGGTAGTCGATCGTAACACGATGGAACCAGAACAAGAAATTATACCGAATCAATCGATGATTGTTTTGGCCGTATGGATTGGTAAGATTCGACTGATTGATAATTTAATTTTGTAGTTTTACAATACAGCATGAAACCAAAAAGTGAATATGACTTGATCATTGTGGGGAGTGGAATTGCAGGGTTGAGTTTTGCCTTAAATGTAGCAAAGGCTGGTTACCGGGTGGCGATTTTTACCAAGAAAGACAAAGCAGAATCCAACACAAATTATGCACAGGGTGGGATTGCTGCCGTTACCTCTGCGGGGGATGATTTGGATAAACACGTGGAAGATACATTGGAAGCGGGTGATGGACTTTGTGACCCGGAAGTGGTGCGCGAAATCTTGAAGGAAGGACCCGATCGAATTCAAGATTTAGTCGACCTGGGAGTCTCATTTTCAAGTTTGGGGGATGGCCGGATTTCTCTCGGAAAAGAAGGCGGGCATAGTAAAAGACGGGTTCTTCATGTAAAAGATATCACCGGAAAAGCGATTGAAGATGCTTTACTTACTGCAATTGCCAAAGAGGGGGTTGATTTATTTGAACATTATTTTGCGATCGATTTAATCACGGCAAAAAAAGTACGAAAACTTGGTGTTGCAGTTGTGGGGGAGGAGGATCGTGTTCTCGGACTTTATTTTTATGATGGAGTGGACAAGCAGGTCCAAACCATCTCATCTCCAGCCGTGTTATTAGCCACCGGAGGAGCAGGGCAAACCTACCTTTACACCACAAATCCATCGATTGCAACTGGTGACGGGGTTGCGATGGCCTCCCGTGCTGGATTGCCTATGATGAACCTAGAGTTTATCCAATTTCATCCGACCACATTTCATTCATTAAATGC
>JAQXBH010000182.1 GCA_029252505.1 Opitutales bacterium
CGCCTTCACCCCGAGGAGTGCCGCCGCCTGATGGGGTTTCCTGATGGTTTTAAACTCCACGACCGGCCCAATGTATCCTATAAACAATTCGGTAACTCCGTGGCGGTTCCGGTGGTGCGTGAGGTTTTTAAATCGATCGAGCAGGTGTTGGAAGCTCAATCACTCCAGGCAGCATAATCATTAATCCTTTATACATCAGGTTAAATTCTTTGGAGTTTAAAAGATCTTATTAGCTGTTAAGTTTAAAATATGTATTCAATTCGTTCAGCAAAAAACACATTGGGATGCTTGGTCGGTTGTGCCATTGGGGACCTCGGAGCCATTTATTTATTTCAACGCCACTTTGCACCTGAGTCGATTCCGTTTCATTTATGGACAACCGTCTGGATTGTGGCCATGAGCTCGGGTATTATTACCAGCGTAATTTTAGAAACCATTATTCTTTGGAAACAATTGGGGCCAAAGGAAGCTTTTCGGACTGCGATTGGGATGAGTATGATTTCCATGCTTCTGATGGAAATTGCCATGAATATCGTCGATTATGGAATGATGGGAGAGCCGGCGATTACTCTTTCAATCTTACCTTTTACCTTGGGCTCTGGTTTTCTTGCCGCCTGGCCCTATAACTACTGGCGATTAAAAAAACATGGGAAGTGTTGTCACTAGAGGAGTGAAAAGAGATCGCCAAGTTTTTCTGTCCTTGCCCTTGGACGCTTTTTATTTCTAGTCTTGGTATATTATGAAACTTCTCCACCGTGAAGATGTATTAGAAGCTGGGCATGATTTACCCACCACCGGTTTATGTGCCAATATTGGACCGGCCGAAATGGAAGAGCTTAAATTTGGTGGAGAGTGGATTCTTGCAGAAGACGAGACGCTAGTTGCGGATGGACACGAGCAACGCTTTTTATATATGGTCGTGCTTGGTGAGGTGGGTATCTTTAAAGCCAACGATCAGGGGAAGAACCAGCATATTGCTACTCTAGGCACAGGTGCGGCCTTCGGAGAGATGGCATTTCTAAGTGGGGGAGTGGCGTCCGCAAGTGTGCAGGCAGTGGGAGAGTGTATACTCTGGCGCCTCGACCATGAGCGTTTAATCGAGTTTATTGGAGAGCACGGTGCTGCGGGTGGTCAGTTATGTCTCAATGTCGCCAGCATTCTTTCGGGGCGATTAGTAGAGGGAAATGGAAAAGTGGTGGATATGGGGAAAGAGTTACAGGCATCTCTTGTACAACTCCAACAAGTGGCATCGGCGGATACTCAAAAAGACCAGGCCCTCAGACAAATGCAGGGCAAAGTTTCCAATATGCAAAATGCATTTAAGGGAAGTGCGGTGAAGAAAAAAGGAAGTAACTGGTTTGCTATTGCGGCCTCTACGGTTGCTTTTCTCAGCACGGCTTGCTTGGTCGGGATGTTCGTTGCCGGTGACGATCCAACTGCGGTGCAAGCGGTTGATCTTAGCCAGGAAGTGGAAGAGTTAAAAGCCAACGAAGAATTTTATCTCGGTTTAAAGAAAAAATTGGAGTCTGAAAATAAAGGTTTGGCCAATGATAAAGTCGAACTTGCCCAGGCAAAGGAGGAATTAGAAGGAAATATTGCGAAGTTGATGTCCAGTGAGCAGAATTTGAGAGACGATGTGCGTGGCTTGGAGAGAAAACTGTCAGAGGCACGGGATGATATTGTTCGAGCGGGTTCTGTGGCGAAGGCGACAAAACCCACCGCGGTTCAGGATAAAGAGAAAATGAGTAAGTCGGAGGGTGATCAAGTAATTGAATGGGCGAGGAGGAACACCACACTTATCTTCCCACTTGTAATTAAAGCAGGCAAGCCTGTCATTTTACAGGATAGTGGTCAGCAGGTAAAGATACCGGTACCGGTGGGAGGCTCCTTGAAGGCCACCCGTTTCCACCCCACTGCTCCGGGATATCTTGTGGTCTCACAGCCTAACAGTGATAAGTTTCGGGCGACCATGTTAATTGATAACAGTAACTTTATCGAAACGGTAAAACCAAAGTATGAAAGTCTATCGGACCGAATGGCAAGTGGTGGAAATCCATTGTATGTCCGACCCAAGAAACAATCATCTCCTGTTTCACAACCTATTCCGGTTGCGAGCTCGAATAATGGAGCTTCTTCAATCGGCACAGACACGAATATGAACTCGGGAAAAACGATGGGTTCAGCCGCAGTATTGACCGGTCGAGCGAAAAACCCACAAAAACCCGCAAACCTTCTTGATAAAGTATCCATTAAAGCAGAGATGAAAGAGGATACGAGCGATCACGGTCCTAATTGTGTTTGTCGGGCCTGCAGGACCAAAAAGATGGGTAAGGGAGGAAGTTTGTTTCCTGACCTTTGATTGATTTTCGGTTGGAAAAATGGGTAGTTATTGGAGAGCAAACAAATTAAACCTTGTTTAATAACTTTGTTCCCTGCCTTGCTTATTCGGGTGTAAGGCAGGCTGTGGAGACGCACCGTCCTTTTTTATCGGTGTATTTATCTACTAAAGAGTGCGTGTAAGCCCGCTCCCAGTAGTCCAGAAAGGGCTGTAATAATGAGATAAGCATGACGGCTCTTCCACCTTGTCAGTCTTTCCCAACCGGAGTACCAGTAGACAGATACTTCTTCCTGATGTCTGTAATGTTGTAAGTCCTCCAAGAATGTAGTGGCGGATGAATAACGGTCGTACTTATTTCGTTTAAGTGCCTTCATGCATACCGCCTGAAGATCACCCGGTATGTTACGATTGGGGGCGACCTCGCGTGGGAGAGGTAGAGGTTGGTCGAGGATCTTCTTTTTGATTTCGTAAGGATCCTCGCCCTCCACTAAAAATTGTAGGGTCAACATTTCAAATAAAATAATACCGAGAGAAAAAACATCGGTCCTCCCATCGAGATCGGCTTCTCCTCTTGCAATCTCTGGAGGCATGTACATGGGGGTTCCATAATGTCTGCCCACGGGGGTAAGAGTGGTGTCCATTTTTTCATTCTTAATGGCTTCAGACTTTTGAAGAGCAGGTGCATTGAGTACTTTTGCTAATCCCCAGTCGAGCACATACACTTCACCAAATTTACCCACTATAATATTGGCTGGTTTGAGGTCACGATGAATCACGCCGATGTCATGTGCATATGCAATAGTTTGACATACTTGGATTAAAATATCGAGCAGTCGGGGCAGGGGGAATTTTTCCACGACTTCAGGTACTTCTTGACGAAGATCAAAGAGAATGTCTTTCAGGTCACGTCCATCTACTTTTTTCATGGTGAAAAACAGATGACCCTCTCGGTCTCTCCCCAGTTCGTATAGTGGTACAGTACCGGGGTGCTGGATATTTGCAGTTACCCTTGCTTCACGTAGGAAACGCTTGGTTTCAATATCAGAATCCCTCAGGTCCTGATGTAGAGTTTTGTAGGCCACATTTCTTTGCAGATTCAAATCGAGCGTGGAATAAAGTTTTGCGGTTCCCCCCTCTGAAAGGGGCTTGAGTTCATCGTATTTCAGAGAACCACTCTTCCATGATCGAGGAAGTAGGGTGTCGGTATCACCCGTTACAAATATATTGGAGGTTTTTGGTTCTTTTCTGATCACTTTATCACTTACTCTTTTATTGTGGTGAGTCTTCTCCGCTGTTTTTTATTTTCAGAGAGCAGGGCGATATTTTGTCCGAGATGCTCGGTCTTTTTATTGCGTGCGATTTGAATTTGGCGATTTCTCTCCTTCAGGCTTGCCCGCCTAACTGGATCCAGAGTATCTGCACAGTGGGGGCAGCAAATACCAGATTCGTATTTATCAGATTCCATGTCTTCCACCTTGAGAGGCCATCGACAACCAAAGCAGATTTTGGACTCTCCATCTTTTAGTCCATGTACCACTGATACCCGGTGGTCAAAAACAAAGCATTCCCCTTTCCATAAACTATCTTCCGGTTCAATATTCTCGAGATAATTCAAAATTCCACCTTTTAAATGATACACTTCCTTGAAGCCATTCTGTAAGAGATGGGAAGATGCTTTCTCGCATCGGATTCCACCGGTACAAAACATGGCCACTTTCTTTTCTTTGTGGGCTTGTAAATTTTTTTTCACATATTCATCCCATTGACAAAAAGTTTCTGTAACGGGGTTCGTTGCTCCTTCAAAGGTTCCCAATTCAACCTCGTAGTCATTGCGAGTATCAATCACAATAGTATCCGGATCTTGAATGATTTTATTCCAATTCTTAGGCTCTACATAAGTACCGACCCTTTCGTTTGGATTAATGGAAGCATCACCCAGGGTAACAATTTCTTTTCTAACCACTACTCGAATTCGGTAAAATGTTTTTCTTGGAGTGGTGGAAATCCGATAGGGCATTTGGCTAAAACGCTCTTCTTTTTTAATGAATGCTAAAATTTCCTTAATTCCTTCTGCTGAACTGGATACAGTTCCATTAATTCCTTCTTCCGCCAGGATAATTGTGCCAAGAACATTGAATTTTTTACAATGTGTCCTCAGTTTCCTTTGCCAGTTTATGCAGTCCGGTAAATTGGCAAATTGATAAAATGTTGCTACTGTTTGTTCCATAGCATCAGTAACTTAATCGAACCCAATTAGATAATCGAAATAAAAATGCCTTTTTACGAATGTCCAACTTCAATTATCGCTTTCAAAACACCGGAGTCTGGTTGAATTAAAGATTCAAATTTTTCTGCTACTTGATCCATTGTAATCCGATGGGTTATCCATGGATCTGTGTTGATTATTCCTTCTTCAATCAAATTAATGATTCGTGGGAAATCTCCCGGAAGTGCATTGCGGGAAGCCAGTAGATCGATTTCTCTACGGTGGAGGGCAGGGTGGGGGAAGCCGATTTTTTCAGTAGTAATGCCCACATAGACAAGAGCCCCGCCAAAGGCTACGTATTCCAGGGCATTAGACATGGAATGATGATTTCCCGTGGCATCGGTAACCACATCGTAAAGGGCCCCTTGGGTAATTTCTTTCATCGCTTCAATCTCAGAGCCGTCCCCTTTAAAATGAACCAAGTTTTCTATCCCGTAGTTCTTTCGACAGAACTCGAGCCTTTCTTCGGACATATCCATTATGGTAAGAGTGGCGCCTGTCAGCCGATTGAATTCAATTGTTGAAAGCCCAATTGGACCTGCTCCAATGACGAGTGCATGATCTCCCTTTTTGGCTTTGCCTCGGTCGGACGCATGGCAACCGATTGCAAGAGTTTCCACTAATGCAAGTTGTTCGTAGGATAATTGATCGGATGGATGTAATTTGTCCGCACGAATAATGGAACGTTCACAGAGTCCACCATCCATCATTACGCCAAAAACCTTCAGGTTTTCGCAACAATTCCCGAGTCCTTTCTTGCAGGGATGACATTCTCCACAATTGAGATAGGGCTCGATTGAACAGCGATCACCCGGTTTGACATTTTTTACTCCCGGTCCGACACGGATAACTTCCACTCCCAGTTCGTGACCAGGAATACGCGGATAGTCGAAAAAGGGAAATTTTCCTAAATAGCAGCTTGCATCCGTTCCACATATTCCCATTCGGACAGTTCGAACAAGAGCTTCGCCAAGGGCAGGCTCGTTCGGTTCATCGATCTCAAAGGATTGAAATGACCGGGGGGCGGTTAGGCGAATGGCTTTCATCTTTACAGCGGCAGTACGAACGAGTGGTTCAATGTTTTTTTAGGACTGAACTGACTGGGTCCAAAAGTGAGCCATCAGGGAAGCACCATGGGAAGAGGGGTGAACGCCATCACCTGCCCAGTGCTTAGGCGGAGCATATTGAACTGCTTCATCAAACATCGATTGAAAGGGAACAAAAATGGCATTATTTTGATCTGCGACCTTCCGGGCAGCGGCACGATAACGATCGAATTCCGGGAACCATTTCTCATTGACTGCTCCGCACTGGAGAACAAAGGGTTCGCAGATCACAAACTTGGTCTTAGGCAATGCCTTACGGGTTCGTTCCATTAGGCTAAGAAAATCATCTTCGTAAGTTTTTACGGTCCCCTTGTATTTGCCATTTAATCCGTGCCAAATGTCATTAACTCCGATCATTATACTGAGAATATTCGGTTTTAAGTCCAGGCAATCCTGATTCCATCTGTTGGCAAGCTGGTGGACTTTGTTTCCAGATATTCCACGATTATGAATGGTGAGGTTAAGCTGTGGGTTTTTAATCAAAAGATGTGACGCGGCCATCCATGCATAACCTCCTCCCAACGCTTTTTGTTGATTTGCAATCTGGTTTTTTTTGTCTCTTCCGGCGTCCGTAATCGAATCGCCCTGAAATAGTATAGTCGTATCTTTTTCGAGAGAGATCTGATTTATTTTCCCATGATGGCCCGCCATCAGATTAGTGCTCATAGAAGATGCAAGTCCAGCAATTCCAGTGGTTGCGAGTAATGTTCGTCTGGAAATTTGATTAGAAATATTTTTCATACATTTAGTATAGAGGATATTTAAATTCTAAAATCAATTACCAAATGTAAATTTCATTCGCTCTCTTTGATCCTTGCCGATTGAAAAGATCAAACTATTTTCAAATAATGAATCTATTGGAAAAATTATCCGAATTAAAAATTTCACTTCCTGCTGCACCTAAAGCCGCAGGGTTATACAAAACGATTTTGATCCAAGACCGATTGGCAATGTTTTCCGGGCACCTTCCAATACTGGATGATGGCTCGATGATTACCGGGCAAGTGGGAACTGACTTGACGGTCGAGCAAGGTGCAGAGGCAGCTCGTCAAGTAGGTCTTAATATTATTGCCAGTTTACAGGCTGAAATTGGAGACTTGGAGCGTGTGGAAAGGGTGAGTAAGTTATTTGGCATGGTCAATGCAGGTCCGAGCTTTAATCAGCATCCTTTGGTCATAAATGGATGTAGCCAGTTATTTTGCGATATCTGGGGGAATGATCATGGAGTGGGAGTTCGTAGTGCTTGTGGAGTATCGGGCTTGCCGGGGAATGTGGCGGTTGAGATTGAGGGTGCCTTTCTACTCAAGGGATGAAACTATTGAAATGGATATTTTGGATACTGGGGATCGGAGTGGCATTCCTTTTAGCATTCTATCTTGCCCATCCACTTTTACTTCCTAGTTATGCCCGCCTCTTTCAAAAGCATACTGCCAGTAAAAATGCCGATGCGATTATCTGTTTATCCGGAGGGCGAACCACCCGGGTGGCGGAGACCCTTAGGTTATGGAACGAGGGTTATTCCGAGAAACTCTTTGTAACTTCAGAGAGACCCAGGAATAGACAGTTTTCCCAATTGGAAATCAGTCATTTGAAGTTTGCCCAAGAGGCGACAAAAATTATGCAATTAGATGCGAAATGGGAAATTCTTCCATCCCTTACTGGTGGGGCGACCTCAACTTTTGATGAAGCGGAGGATGCACTGTCCTATGCGAAAGAAAAAAATTGGGAACGGATTATCATTGTCACCGATGAATTTCATACCCGACGGGCCCATTATGCATTCGAGAAGATTTTTACCAATTCTGGTATCAAGGTCGAAGTTGCAGGAGCGGGTAACGAGGTTTTTTCAATTAGTAATTGGTGGAAGTCAGATGTTGGGATTTTATCTTATTTGGGAGAGTCAATTAAGTTTCCTATCTACTTCCTATGGAGTTCTGAACCCAAGATTGTAGAAAATAAGTAGCATCTCGATGCTCAGAATTGATCTGTTTGTTACCCAAGAAACTTTTGAAAAAATGGAGTTAGAGTAAAAACTTTTTAATTCGTTCCTGATTGAAGAAATAGCACCAAATGACTGCGATTGCCCAAAATTGGAAATGTCGAACTTCGGTTTAACCCGATGAAGTTTGTAGAACTTATACTTTCTCGGGAACCACATAGGGTGGTCGGTATGTCCGTGACAGCATGTCATTGGCTTGGTCGTCCCCAATAATCGTTTCCGTCTTGGAGTCGAAATCGAGGCTTCGACCCACAATGTAATCTGTTTCTTCCAACTTCAGTCCATTCTCCTTTAAGTGGTCTTGCATGCGCTCTAAATATTCATAGGCCTTTTTATTTTCGCCAAAGGCTTTATTCTTTTTACTAAAACCGGATTTTTCACCCAGGCGATAGGAAAGATTAGCCAAATGGCAGAGTCCGCTGGATACGTGTCCCTCGAATACATGGGCATCGAGGTGGTTTTCCTTTCGATTCCGGACTGCCTGGATGAAGTTTTCAAAAATATCGACTTTACCCCGTTCTGCGAGGGGATCTTTTATGTTTTTAAGTCCGTGACTCTTGGTCGTCATTTGCTTGGCATCTTGATCAAAGTAAACATGATTGGAAACTCCCATGTTGGACTTTCCCGAAAGTCCCCGAACATCAAAGACGAGCAATGATTCTCCGTAATCAAAAATGGCAAGTTGAGTGTTGGCGGTTTCCCCCTGATCATTATATCCAAATCGTCCTCCCACGCTAAATACTCTCTTGGGCCATACTGCTCCCGGGATCATCCATCGTGCAATATCAATTTGGTGAACACCTTGATTTCCAATATCTCCGTTGCCATAATTCCAAAACCAGTGCCAATTATAATGAACAAGATTTTCATGATAATTCTCTTGGGGTGCCGGACCAGTCCAAAGGTCAAAATCGAGTTCACCCGGCGGAGTTTTCTTTTCTTTAAAGCCAATCGATTTTCTTCTTTTGTGGCATGTGCCCAATGCAACTTCGAGCTTTCCTCTCTTTCCCGAGGCAATTTCGTTGGCTAAATTCGACCATTTACTGAGCGAGCGATTTTGGGTGCCGTGCTGAACGATTCGCTTATACTTTTTGGCTGCTTCGACTAGTTTTTTTCCTTCAAAAAGATTATGGCTGAGTGGTTTTTCCACGTATACATCCTTTCCTGCTTGGCAGGCCCAAATGGACATTAAACTGTGCCAATGATTGGGGGTGGCGATGGAAATGACATCGACATCCTTATTATCCAAAACCTCTCTTACATCCTGTACACAGTCGGGGGTATTCTTAAACTTGGATACAATAAACTTTTTCCGGGCGTCATGAAGTCGGGTATCGGGGTCGACTAAATGAGAAATAGTCACATTTTTCTGCCTTCCATGTCCCCCCATATGGGAGGTGCCTCTTCCCTTGATACCACATACCGCTACATTAATGCGTTCATTTGCTCCGATTATTTTTCCGGAAGATTTTGTACCGCTAATTGCAAATGTGGTAAAGAGTGTGGACTGGGCTAGGAATTTTCGTCTGTTTTCGATCATAATCGTTTTTCTTTAAGGAATTATTTTAAGGAGCAAGTACAAAATCCAATATTGGAAGGTGGGTCAACTCGTGTAAAGCAGTAATGCCCGAATTCGTGTAAATAATTTTTTATTACCGAGGTTTAAGCGTGAAACATTTTACTCCTAATAATGGCAAATGTTTCAGATTTATTGGAGTGTCTATAATTATAGAACTGATTGAATAAGTCGTAATTTCAAAGTGGTGAAGAATTACGAGTAATGGAGTCGGTAACTCTTGAGCTTTAGTGATGGGTTGCTTCTCCGCTCCCCTTTGGAATGCGAATTTCTTCTACCATATCCTGAACTTCTTTTGGGGGAGGGGGGGTTACCGCACTGACCAAAAATGCGACTACGAAATTAATGATCATTCCTAAAAAACCAATCCCTTCTGGAGAAATTCCCATCCAGTAGTCCTTACTTTCAGTCCAAAATTGAAAGTAAATAATATAGCTTAAGGTAAATCCAATACCAGAAATCATTCCTGCAATCGCACCCTCTTTATTGATTCGCTTGGAGAAAATTCCCATAATGAGAGTGGGGAAGAATGAAGAGGCGGCCAAACCAAAGGCAAACGCGACTGTCTTCGCCACAAAGCTGGAGGGCGGGTTAATTCCAAAGTAAGCAGCAATTACCAAGGCACCAAAAGAAGCAATCCGTGCATAACGAATTTCCTGTTTGTCAGAAATATCGGGTTTAATGATCTTTTTCATCAAATCATGGGAAATTGAGGTGGACAGAACGAGAAGTAATCCAGCGGCAGTGGAGAGGGCAGCGGCAACACAACCGGCCATTACTAAGGCAATTACCCATTTGGGGAGTCCTGCCATTTCCGGGTTTGCCAGAACAATGATGTCCTTATCATAGTACACCTCGTTGGTAGAGGAGTCGATTTCGTTGGTTACTAACCGAGGGCCATTCTCCAGTCTGTCGGTATCGTTGAAGGTCGGTTTCCCTGTAAATACATTACCAGCCCGATATTGCATGATACCATCATTATTTTTGTCTACCCAGGCAATCATTCCCTGGTTTTCCCAATTCACGAACCATTCCGGTGCATTTTGGTATTTCTTTTCATTGATTTCCTCAATAAAATTGGTCCGAGCGAACATACCCAGTGCCGGGGCAGTGAGATAAATAATGGCGATAAAGCTCAAAGTCCAAAAGGCCGACTTTCGGACTGCTTTGACACTTTTTACAGTGAAAAAACGGACAATTACATGGGGCAGACCCGCCGTTCCGACCATGAGTGCAGCGGTAATACAAAAAAGGTCGAGTGTGTTCCCCGTGCCCGCAGTGTATTCTCGAAATCCCAAGTCGACCGAAATTTGGTTAATTTTTTCTAAGAGAGGTTGTGAATCTTCGGCTCCCTCCTTTACATAGTTACCAATTAGTCCGAGTTGGGGAATTACATTCCCTGTGATAATGATGGAAATGAAAATTACCGGTATTGTATAGGCAAAAACCATTACGCAATATTGAGCAACTTGAGTGTAGGTAATTCCCTTCATTCCACCTAATCCAGCATAGAAGAAGACAATTCCACCTCCGATCATTACCCCCATCCAAATTTCGATGTCAAATAGACGTGAAAAAACAATACCGACCCCGCGCATTTGCCCCATAAT
>JAQXBH010000188.1 GCA_029252505.1 Opitutales bacterium
CCAAAGGTCTCGGCACAGGCGAGGAAGAAGATACGCCACCGATAAAAGGTCCGATGGGCCTCCGCCATGGAAAGATCCTTACTGAAAAGCTTGAGGATTTCTTCCCGTGACTGGTCGATATTAACGAGCCAATCCTCGGAAGTTTTTGCGTAATGTGTGCCGGACCACCGCCAGCGGTATTCGAGTTCGAGTTTTCCGGAAATGCGTAGAAAGAGTTCATCCGCAGGCATGGTGCCCCCGCTAAAAAAGTGCTTGGACATCCAGTCGTCCTCTCCTTCGACTTCAAATGGATAGGAGGTGGAACGGTGGCAAAAGATATGGGTGAATAGTTTTCCACCCGGTTTGAGCCAGCCGTGAATACGACAGAATAATTCACGATGATTACGTACATGCTCAAACATTTCCACCGAGACAATCCGGTCAAATGTGGAGTCCGTTTTAAATGCATTTACATCGGCGGTAATGACCCTGAGGTTTTCTAGTCCACGTTTACGGGCCTCTTCGAGTATGTATTCTCTTTGTGAATGGGAATTGGAAACAGATGTGATGTTGGACTCGGGGAAATGTTTCGCCATCCAAAGGGAGAGTGAACCCCAGCCACAACCAAGTTCAAGAATATCCTGTCCGTTTTCCAAGTGAGCGTGTTCACAAGTGAGGCCAAGAGCGATATCCTCGGCTTCACTCAGCGAACGAGTTTGTTTATCGTAATAGCAACTACTGTATTTGAAGTTTTTTCCGAGGGCGTGGCGGTAAAAATCGGCGGGTACTTCGTAGTGTTGTTGATTGGCCTTTTCAGTGAGCACGGCCATGGGGGAGGCATCCGATTCTTTGATGTATTTCTCCGCAAGCTCGGCATTGGATTCGCAGTCATCGGCAAGACATTGGTTTAATCGTTTTTTACAAAGATTACGTATGCCTGCTCGGATCAGGAAATCGGGTACAAGTCCGCGTTCAGCAAGATCGATAAAAAAATTGGTAAGGCTCATTTTAATTTTTATTTTTCGGAAATCCTGGAAAAAAAGAATTGGTTTGTTTGATATAGGATTTGTATTTCTCTCCGCTTGCTTCCAGTTTTCTGGCCTCCACGAAGGGGACTCCGGTAATTTTACTGAGAAAAATATATAGAATTACCGGAATGATAAGTAGCCACTCTCCAAGGGGTGCCTGCCATCCAATAAATATGTACCCAATCCAAAGGATCCACTCGAAAAAATAGTTAGGATGGCGAGAATATTTCCAGAGTCCGGTATTACATACATCTGCCCGTGTACGGTTGGGATGGGATTTAAAGAATTTGAGTTGTTTATCAGCCATGTGGACACCATAGAATCCAATTATCCAGATGATTAAACCGATATGATCGAGGGTATTAACAGGATTTGGATTCTTTACTAGGATAAGAAATGGGGAGGCGAATAAAACCACCCAAAATGCCTGTACCTGAAAAAAGACAAAGAATCCAAGGTTGGCTTTTTTTCCCATGTATTCTCGCAGGTAAGCATAGCGGGCATCCTCTGGTTTTCCGAGGCATCTTTTGAGTAGGTGTGTGCCCAGTCGAATAGACCAGATAAGAAGTAGGGCTTTGAGTAAAGCCATTCTGTCTGGATCAGTATTGTTATCGGCCAAAACTAGGTAGATAAATCCAAGCACCCCCACACCGAAGCCCCAAAGAACATCAACATAGGATGTATTTTTGATTACCAGGGCATGAACCCAGGCAAGTGCCATCACTAAAGAAGCACCCAGTTGGCCGTAGAGAAGAAGTTCAAGCGCACTCATTCGGGTAATGAAAATTGGAGGTGAAGGTAGCGAAGGACGAGTCCGGCAATGCCCCATTCCAATGCCACGCCTAGGTGTGATTGGAGATCAACACTGAGGGTGAGTACGCCCAGCTTTTGTCCGGAATAATACGCAACCACACCTCCAACTGAAAAGCCAATGACTGAGCGCCAACAATCATTGAGAAACCAGGTGAAGAGAGGCCTGAGCATGAGGCCGAAATTAAGCCATAGGGCGACCATCCAGAGTGGGGCACCGAATAGGGAAGGGTATGGCTCAAAGGATAACAGGCCAAGATAAACCAGAGTTGCATCTCCAATAACTCCCATAATTAGACAGGCTAAAGTAAAGGGGAGTACCGAAGCCAGGCCACGGGCCAGAAGTACGCGTACTAAAACGAGCAGCAGTACAAGGATGGGGAGCAGGTGCGGAAATGGACTGCGTGTTGCGAGGACACAGCCAAACCAAGCAACTTGAAAGAGTACCAGGTCAGTGATGAATGAGAGTCGGGGGTTCATTGTGGGAAGCCCCGGCAGAGTTTGCATTCTGGCTTGGCGAGTAAAAGGTGGATATCTCCAGTATACCCTTCCTCAAATCCGGCTTCGCAATAGCATAAATAATAAATCCAGGCTCTGCGGAAATGTTCGTCGTAACCCAGTTCTTTAATTTGGTTCTCGTTTTCGAGGAAGCGAAGACGCCATTCCCGAAGGGTGCGGGAATAATGGTATCCAAAATCATGAAGGTCGGCCGGTCGGAGATCCGATTCCTTTACTGCGGCTTCAATCATCGCGGAGGCGGAGGGTACACAGCTTCCGGGGAAAACGCGCGTGCGGATATAATCCACTTCCTTGAGATACTGGGTGTAGCGATGGTCGGGCATGGTAATTCCCTGGATCATTGCCGCTCCGGTGGGGAGCAGGAGATCGGAAATTTTGGAAAAATATTCCGGTAGGAATTCATGCCCAACCGCTTCAATCATTTCAATGGAAACAATTCGGTCAAATTGACCCACCAAATCGCGGTAGTCTTTTTTTATGATGGATACTCTGTCCCCGGATCCGTTTTTTTGAACCCGTTTTTGCGCGTATTCAAATTGACGGTCGGAAATTGTGGTGGCGGTAAGTTTGGCTTGGGTTCGTTGGGCAAGCCGCTCAGCAAATCCACCCCATCCGCACCCGATTTCAAGAACATGGTGGTGGGGTTGAATATCAAGCAGATCAATAATACGGTCGTACTTTGCCAGCGAAGCTTGTTCAAGAGTGGATTGCGGGGATTCAAAAATTCCGCAGGAATATGTCATGGTCGGGTCGAGCATGAGTTCGTAAAAATCATTTCCCAGATCGTAGTGAAGCGCGATGTTTTTTCGGCTACCTTTACGGGTGTTTTTTTGTCCGAGTAAATAGCTCCATCGTGCAACTCGGTTGAGTAGTGAAGCCCAGCCACCTTCCATCCCATCCATCACATCCTGATTTTGCAGAAAAAGGCGGAATACACCGACCATGTCATCGGTTTCCCAGTCTCCGTCCGCATAACTGTCCGCCACTCCCAGGGAACCACCTAGGCAAGCCTTTCGAAAGAAGGATTGGTTGGTTATTTCAATATTCGCAGAGATGTGGTCACTTGAGGGGGTACCAAGGGTGAGTTGCCTTTTTCCCATTTTGATTGAAAGCGAGCCTTGGTTAATCTTATTTAACTGGCGAAGCAGGGCACGTTCCCAAAACCCGGCATCTCCGTTTTCTGAAAGTGTGAACTGGTTGGCCTGTTCAGCCTGTTGGTTATTCATTTAATTGGTGGAAATTGAATTTTTAGGATGTGGATAAAATCGACACCCTTTTAAACGAAGGAGTAGGGCATGCCAATAAATTCCGAAGGTGATACGAAAAGTAAGCAGGGGGAAGCGAATCAGTGCCCAGATGGAATTTTTCTGGTTAAAGGGTTTATAGGACAGATTTAGGTGGGCGCTGAAGATAATCTTTTTGTCTTCTTTGAGGATCATGTCCACTTTGAATTTTTCGCTCGGTCCATGAAAACGCCAGTCGTATTCAATGTCCATTCCGATGAAAGGGGAAACATGGAATTCTTTGCCAAAATTATGTTTGGATTTTTCATTTCCAGAGTTCTGTAAATCAAAGCATTTTGCGTAACGTTCATGCCAAGGGGTATTGGTGATCTCCGCCATCATGGCATGTGGTTTAGTTTTCTCCCGATCCCAGCAGTAGTAAAACGAAACCGGGTTGAAACAATAGCCAAAGGTACGAATATGGGTAATGATGGATATTGGCCCTTCAATTGAACGGCCCAGTTGCTCGCTCATGGTTGCCTGGACGGCTTGGGCTAAGTCTTGGACCTCCGGTTTGTGATAGTCGCTCCGGTGGTAGGAAGAGAGGTTTTTCTTATTGGCTGACCAAAACCATTTTTTCGTAAAGATGTCACTGATTTCATCCATGAATAGGTGACACATGAATACATGGTATTGGAACGCGTGCTTTTTGGGGCTCTTTCTTTGATGGCGTACTTCGCCAAAATAGAGTGAGCTTTTCACCCAAGGGATTCTCCGAATGCTTCGCAGACCCGGAGCCCGCTGTTTAGTCCATCTTCGTGAAAACCGTATCCCCAGTATGCCCCGCACAGTGAAATCCCCCGGTTGCGTATAAAGGAGTTATGCTTGCTTTGAGCCTCTTTTCGCCCTGGATGATAGGTAGGGTGTGAAAAATCGTAATTGCCATGAATCAGGTTGGGCTCGACCAGATTTTGCTGATTTAAGGAAACACAAAATTGTTCCCGGGTGGGAAGGCTTTGCAAAATATTCATGTCGTATGTAACCAAAGCATCAGAGCTATTCTTTTTGGGTAAGTATGCATTCCAACTTGCCCGGGCCGATTTTCTCCTGGGAATTACCGAGTCGTCACTGTGCAGGGTCACCCGATTTGCCTGGTAGGGGAAGTTTTCAAGGAGATTCTTTTCTTCCGGAGTTGGAGAGGAGAGCAGGCGAAGAGACTGATCCGCATGGCAGGCTAAGATTACTTCGTCAAAAATCTGCTTGGTCCCGTCAGGCAGGGTAAGGCATACCTGGTCATTACTCCTTTGAACCTGCTTGATGGGAGTGTTAAGTTGTAGTCGTTCGCCAAGTATATCGACCAATTTATCCACATAAGTGCGTGACCCCCCCTTGAGTACACGCCAAACCGGTCGGTTGTTTGCCTGCAACATTTGATGATTGGAGAGAAAGTCTGATACAAACTCCATTGGGAAGTTGCCAAATTGATCCGTGGAGCAAGACCAAAGAGCTGAGCCCAGCGGTAGCAGGAAATAGTCTGAAAACCGTTTGCCAAATCGGTGTCTTTGTAAAAAGGAGTCAACTGTTTCCTCTGAATTGCTGTTTTCCTTGGCAATATCGTGAAAGCGAAGAATATCCCTGACCATATTCCAGTGTTTCGGATCAATTAGGTTGCGAAAATGGCCGAACAGCCCGATTGCACTTTCTCCACTGTATTCTAGCTTTAAGGCATCTGACTGAACGGAAAAACCCATCCGTGTAGATTGAGAAGGAACATCTAAATGATCGAGCAGGCGAACAAAATTCGGATAGTTTTCTCGGTTAAAAACGATAAAACCGGTATCGACCTGAAATTCTCCGGTTTTACCCTTAGTCTTGACTGTGTTTACATGACCACCCGGTTTAGTTCCGCTTTCAAATAATGTAATGTCGTGACTTTTCCTTAACAGGTAAGCACAGGAAAGACCGGATATGCCGGATCCTACCACTGCAATTTTCACGACGAAATAACTACTGGTCAGCCCTTGTGGCTTTCTCTTTTACCCAGGCTGGAACGGGGCGGAGTTCCCGTACAAGGCCGAGGTATGATAGAAATTTGAGTCCATAATAAGTAATGTCAAACTCACCTTTGAAAAACCCCTGTCTTGCAGATCCTGGAAAAAAATGGTGGTTATTGTGCCACCCTTCGCCAAATGCAAATATTGCAACGATCCAATTATTGCGACTTTCGTCGTCAGTCTTAAATTGACGAGTTCCGAATAGATGGGTGATTGAATTAACTGCGAAAGTAGCGTGATATAAAAGGATGGTGGGAACAAAGAATCCCCACAGTAAGGATTGCATGCTGGACATCCCGGTAAGTTCAAAATACAGAGGGATCAGAGGAGCATAGTAGCTTAAAAAGCCGAGCATGATTAAAGGAACCCAATCATAACGATTTAAAAACTTGAGTTCCTTAAATTTAACCAGATCAGGAATCTCTTTCATGAAAGTGGGAACTGAATAGTCAGTCATAAACCACAAGGTGTGGCTCCAAAAAAAACTTCTACTTTGGGGCGAATGCACATCTTTTTCGGTGTCTGAGTGTCGATGATGTCGACGATGATGTGCGGCCCACCACAAAGGACCTCGTTGCCCAGAACTACAGGCAATAAAAGCACCGATGAACTGAAAGGCCCGCGAGGTCTTGAAAGTACGGTGAGAAAAATATCGGTGGTAAAAGGCAGTTATTGAAAACATCCGCAAACTGTAGGATAATAAAGCTACAGCAACGCATGGCCAAGTAACCGGATAAAAGAATGCACCTAAAGCGAGTAGATGAATAATAATGTAAGGCAGACACCTAAACCATTCAACATTTCCCTCAGAGCCTTGAGGTTCATCGTTAATTTCAGGGGGTGGACACACCCATTTAGATAGAGAAAAAGACATGTTACGCAGCAGAATCCGAGATGAGGGATAGTTCTAAAGGACTCATCTTGGTTTTGCCACGTAAATCGGTACTAACGATTTGATCTAACTTTCTAAAATCCAATTTTCCGTTGTTTAGAAGAACTGCTCTTAATTTCCGCAAACCTAGTGACTCTAATTGTCGGACACGTTCACCTGATACATTCATTGAATCTGCAATATCATCCAATTTCATTGATTCCCCTTTTTCCATGCCGAAACGCATGCTTAAAACCTTTCTTTCGCGTTGATCAAGAAAGGACAGGGCAACCCCAATATCATCCGATAACGATCCATCCTCGCGGTAGGATTGTTTGAGTTCTTCTTCCGCCGTCATTAAATCAGCTAATGTACTGTCTGAGTCTTCGCTCAATGGTTCATCCATGGAGAGCGAACTGGTGGGAGCAAATTTTACACGCTTGGTCAGATTTCTATCCTGTCCTAGCGCGTCACTTACTTCGTTGTCGGTGGGGGTGCGACCGAGATCAACTTGGAGTTCGGAACGAATTTGGCCTTCTTTTCGTTTTCCTTGCGAAACATCGTGGGGAACAGCAACAGCACCTGACATTTTTCCAATAAGGCGCTGAATCCTTTGACGGATCCACCATGCGGCGTAAGTGCTTAATTTTATGCCTCTTGTGTAATCAAATTTATCTAATGCGACAACAAGGCCCTGAATTCCTTCGGCCATAATGTCTTCCATTTGTACATTAGTCTGGCGAAATTTAAGAGCGATTGAAGCGACAAGCCGAATATGACGTTCGATGAGTTCCTTTCTTGCTTCGTCTGAACCCTTTGACATTTCCAAAAAGAGTTTATCGCACTCTTCTTTAGAAGGGGGTGCCATGCGTGAACGATCGGAAATAAACCTACCAACTGGATCGGGGGTTTCGCTTCCTTGAGATCTATTAACATGTGGAGTTACCATAATGCTAAATAAAACGAGCCGGGTCGTTGGACGGATCATTGAAAATTCATTTTTATTTCATTTTTTGAAAAATTAGGACTCGGACTACGAGAATACGGTTTGAATTACCCTTGCCGACAAGGTTTCAAAAGTTTGTCCTTTACCTGATTTAGAAATCAAATGGAATTATATTGATTGAAGATATAGACAATAAAATTCTGACACTCAAAAAAGAAGGACTCTACTGCCCAGCGGGAGACTTTTACATTGATCCGAGAGGGCAAGTAAAGCGGGCACTCATTACCCATGCCCACAGTGATCACGCGAGATCGGGGCATGAGAATTATCTTTGTTCGGATTCGTGCCGTCCGTTGTTGCAAATTCGTATCGGGCAAAAAAATAAAATTGAATCAATTCCTTTTGGAAAAAAGCAAACGATTCGGGATGCCATTGTTTCTTTTCATCCCGCAGGTCACATTTTAGGATCCTCCCAGATTAGAATTGAGGTTCGTGGAAGGGTATGGGTGGTCAGTGGTGATTATAAGCCACAGGCTGATCAAACATGTGAACCGTTCGAGCTCGTACCCTGCAATGGATTTATTTCAGAGTGTACTTTTGGGTTACCCGTTTACCGTTGGCAACCGGAGGAGGAAATTCATAACCAAATCAACAATTGGTGGACGGAAAACAATATTTCCGGACATGGTTCTCTTATCTTTGCCTATTCTTTGGGCAAAGCACAACGAGTTTTAGCTGGACTCGATCCCTCTATTGGAGCCATATATGCTCATTCTGCGATTCATTCCTTTTTAGAACATTATCAAAGAGCGGGAATCGATCTGCCTACGGTTAAGAAAGTGGATAAGGATAATGATTTTTCTGGAGCCATGATTATTGCTCCGCCCGCGGTGGAGGATAGTAGCTGGACAAAAAAATTCAAGAAAACCAAGCGAGGCTTTGCATCGGGGTGGATGGCAATACGGGGACCGCGTCGAAGAAAAAATATTGATCGGGGCTTCATTCTATCCGATCATGCGGATTGGCCCGGTTTGATTGATGTAATCACTGGGACTGGAGCTGAAGTGGTTAAATTGACCCATGGTAATGGAGACGCACTGAGCCGATTTCTGGGAGAGAAGGGAATCAATGCATCGGTTTTAAATGAGTCCAGTTTTCGACGGGAGGAATTGGATTGAGGCAGTTTACCCAGCTTTTTTACGACTTGGATGAGGCGACTAAAACCAATGACCGACTCGATCATTTGGTGCAATATTTGTCGGGGTCGAATCCGGAAGATTCTATTTGGGTCTGTTGGTTCCTCGCGGGCAATCGTATAAAAGGGGCAATCAAAACATCGGAGCTTCGTACCTTTGCTTCCGAGCGGAGTGGGCTTCCGCAATGGTTATTGGAGGAATGCCATGACCGGGTAGGGGATTTGGCGGAGACAATTTCCCTACTCGTTGCGGCCAGGGGAGAGGGCAAGGGAGAATTGGGGTTAGCTGAACTGATTGGGAAATTTATTGAACCAATGGTAGGCATGGAAATAGATCAAAGAAGAGACAATATTTTTTCCGTCTGGGATTTTCTAGGCGAAAAAGATTTTCTTCCTTTTCACAAACTACTTACCGGTGGATTTCGGATGGGAGTATCCAAAGGAAATCTTTGCAAAGCTCTTGCTAGGGTGGGCGGTGTACAGCCTGCAATTATTGCCCAGCGCCTGGCCGGGGATTGGTCACCCAAAACCTTGGGCTTAGAAGGTATTCTCAACCCCGGCGTAGATGAGGATCGATTATGCCAACCTTTTCCCTTTTTTCTAGCAAATCCACTTCAGGAAGAAGTAGAGAACTTGGGTAAGGTGGAGGATTGGCAAATTGAATGGAAATGGGACGGGATTCGGGCTCAGTTGATTAACCGTGGTGGAACCTGTATGATTTGGTCAAGAGGGGATGAATCCGTGGGGCATTCATTTCCAGAAATAATGGATGCGGGTAAGTGGTTGCCCGGTGATATCTGTCTGGACGGCGAAATTCTTGCCTGGGGCAAGGAGGGAATGCGCTCTTTTTCTCGTCTCCAGGCAAGACTGGGAAGAAAAGAACCGGGTCCATCCATTCTCAAGCGCGAACCGGTCAGATTTCAGGCATACGATATTTTGCGGATGGAAGGGAATGATCTGAGATCGCTTTCAATAGAAGAAAGAAGAAGTAGGTTGGAGGAAACTCTCTCCTCACTTCCGTCTGGTTTCCCCCTTGGACTGTCTCCACTCGTTGAGGGGAAATCTTGGGAAGAATTAACGAAACTTCGGGAAGAATCAAGGAATCGTGGAGTGGAGGGGTTTATGCTTAAGAAAAAAAGTTCCTCGTACGAATCCGGTCGGGTAAAAGGGTCCTGGTATAAGTGGAAGGTCGATCCATATCTCGCGGATATGGTCGTGGTTAGTGCCCAACTTGGTCACGGGAAACGCTCGAATTTGTATTCTGATTATTCCCTCGCGGTATGGGATCAATATGGCGAATTGGTTACGGTCGCAAAAGCGTATTCTGGATTAAGTGATCGTGAAATCGAAAAAGTGGACCGCTTCGTGCGCAAAAATATAACCGGGAAATTTGGCCCGGTTCGTTCTGTCAAACCAAGCCTGGTTTTTGAGATTGCTTTTGAAGGTGCTCGATCTTCAGGCCGTCACAAATCTGGAGTGGCTTTGCGCTTTCCCCGAATCAATCGTTGGCGAACCGATAAAAAAATTGAAGATGCGGATACACTTGAAATAATTCGTGGATTTACTGGAATGTCCGGGGAAACAAAACTGGCGGATGGTACCAAAGTGGATCGCGAGGGTAACTTGTTACTTTTTTAAAAAGAACTCAGTAAGGATAATTTTTAAGTCTAGTATTAGGCCGACTTTAACCGGGAAAGACTGTTTTTAAATTTGGCAAGATTGTCCTTGGCACATTCTTTTCTCTCCACAATTGGTTTTGGATAGTTCACGCCGATCATGCAGTTGGCATTGGCTTGAATTGTTTCGGGAGCCAAATGAGGTTCGTAGATATATTTAGGTGGGAAATCTTTTAACTCCGGAACCCAGTACTTAATGAATTCAGCAGATACTGCCTCCACATTGAGGCTTGATTTCCCATCCGGGCAGGGGTTATAGAGTCTAAAGTAGGGCATAGAAAAAGGGGCAACCCCAGACAGCCATAACCAATTTCCGTTGTTTAATGCCCAGTCGCTATCGAGAAGTTTTCGTTCAAATACATCCCTTCCGTATTTCCAGTTTTGCCAAAGTTGTCCACGGGTAAGAAAGCAAGAAACTGCGTGCCTGGCCAGGTGGTGCATCCAGCCAGTGGCTTCGAGTTGTCTCATCATCGCATCGATTAGAGGAAACCCAGTTTGCCCTTTTTCCCAGGCCTCCATTTTTTCCTGATCGAAGTCTCCCCATTCAATTGGTTTACACATTTCATTGGATTGATCGTTATCCCAATGATCCACACTCCTCGAAAGAATGTAGAACATTTCCCGAAACATCAATTGGCCGTGCAGGGATTCGGGTGGTTGAGAATGAGTTCCCTGTCGCTGGCATTTTTCGCATTCCTTCCACAACTTCCGAACTGATAAACAACCCACACTTAAGTACGGAGATAGTCCGGTGGTGCTGGGCTCCATGGGTTCACCAGTGGTATTGGTCGACATGGTTTTCGGTTTTCTGAAGGTATTCACATATTCAACCTGTCCGGAAACTTTCTTTTTTAATCGGGAGAGTGCCTCGGTTTCTCCCCCCGGGAAGTATGATTTTACAGACATGATATCTGTATTTACCGACTGGGAAATCTGAGTGGCTAGGTCTTCTATTGGTAACGATTGGATCCCGGAAATCTGAGGGAAGGGTTTGATCTTTTCAGGTTCAGGGATGGGGTCGTCAATTTTGTAAAAGCCGTGCTCGTTTTTATCAAAATGGGAAGCAAATACCCGATCGATGTCCTTCATCGATTTCGGGTTTCGGAAATGGGTTGAAGAAATTACTTTTTCCACATCCAAAATTGTGTGAAAGGAATCTATGGAACGAACCTGAATCCCTCGATTTTTTTCCGAGAGTGTTTTTTGGATCATGGAAAACTTTTTTCGTTCCCACGGATCGGAGGAGTATTCACAATATAGGGAATCGAAGGATTTCCCCAACAGGCCTTCGAGGTTTTCAAATACATCCTCCGCCTTGCCTTCAATCAGTAATAAACGACTCCCGTATTGGGTGGAAAGTTGTTTGTTTAAATCGGACAAACTTTCGATTAAAAACCGTAACCGGTTGGGGCTCCAATTCTCAAATTTCCCTCCGAACATATCGGGATCAATAATAAAGAGTGGCAGAATAAAGCCAACCTGTTCATTTTCGCAGGCTGCGACTAGAGCAGGGTTATCATGCAGGCGCAGAGATTTTCGGAACCAAACAATAGAGGTTTTCATTTATAGTGAGTAAAGAGGGGGAGTAAAGCGGTTATGATGGTGCCAAAATTTGATGGATGAAAAAGTTCCGCCCAAACATTTTTGGGTTACGATTCTTTGATTGAAGCTAGTGCGGCAAGGGCTCGGGCCCGTCCTTCTTTATGATCCACACATGGGTGGGGGTAGTTGTTGCCTAAAAATACATCGCTTACCAGCAAGAGATCGGGCGGGGCTTCCCATGGTTTAAATACCCATTTTCCGGGTAGTTCCTTTAAGCTAGGAATCCATTTTCGGGCATATTCTCCTTTGCCGTCAAATTTTTCGCCCTGTGTAATTGGGTTGAAAATTCGAAAGTAGGGGGCTGCATCGGCACCGCAACCTGCCGCCCATTGCCAACCCTGCGTGTTACTGGCGAGATCAGCATCTACTAAGGTATCCCAAAACCAGCGTGCACCATCCTGCCAGGAAATGAGCAGGTGCTTTACTAAAAATGACGCGACCACCATACGCACCCGGTTATGCATCCATCCAGTTTCATAGAGTTGTCTCATCCCAGCATCCACCATCGGGTATCCAGTGTTTCCAAACTGCCAGGCACGGAGGGATTTTTTATCTTCAAGCCAGGGAAAGCTGGAATATTTTTCCCGAAGAGGCTGATCCGCAATGTGGGGAAAATGATAAAGTAATTGGTAAGAAAATTCGCGCCAGCCAATTTCCACGAGGTATTTATTTTCACCGCGATGCCCGCCTTCATTGTCCGCGGTCAGTACGGCCTGGCAAATTTGTCTGGGGCTCACTAATCCCCAAGCAAGGTAGGGAGATAACCGGGATGTACCATCTTTCGAGGGAATATTTCGGGCAGTGGCATAAGAACGGGTAATTACATCAGCAGTCCGTTGAATGAGTTTGTGAGCCGCATCTTCGGAAACATCCCAGTGCTCGGACAGTTTTAAATGCCAGTCGTGATTCGGTAAAAGTTGTAACTCATCAAGGCCAATTCCACTAGAATCTTGCTTGGAAAAAGATAAACTTTGCAAGGAATACTTCGCTGGTTCTCGGTAAATGCCAGCCCGTGATTTCCGCCAATAGGGAGTAAATACTTGAAAGGGTCGACCTGAACCGTTTTTTACTTCCCAAGGTTCCTGCAATAAACTGGTGTTAAACGATTCAACGGTGGAATTCCGGTTTGCAAATGCAAGTTCCACTGCTTTCTCAGTGGCGAGGCCTGCGGGATCATAGGTTCTTCCAAAGTAGAGGGTGTCCGCACCCCATTCATCTGCTAAGCGGGGCAGGATTTCCTCCGCAGATCCTTTTTGCAGGAGGAGAGAACCGCCATAGTGTTGGATATCTTTACCCAGGCTTTTCAAAGCGTGGTGGAGCCACCAACGGGCAGCGGCTCCCGGGCTCCATTGTCCGCCTTCTTCTTGATTCCAAATGTAAACCGGAATGATTTTCTTGCCCGATTGAAGTGCAGCTTCAAGGCAGGGATTATCCTGTAGGCGTAAATCTTTCCGAAACCAAACAATCGCCCGTCCACCTGTGGGTGGAGATGGGTCAGCGATCATTGAGACGAAGCTTAGACAGTCCGCTATCTACCTTGAGTACCTGTCCGGTAATTGACTTTGCCGCATCGGAATGCAGGAAAGAAATTGTACCAGCAATTTCCTCCACTGCGGGAATCATTTTTAAAGGGTGTTTATTTTCTATTAAAGGAATCATTTTATCTCCACCGACCATTCCTAAACCCATTTCGGTTGGAGTCAAGGTTGGTGCGACCACATTCACTCGAACCTTGGGTGCTAAATCGGCGGCAAGAGCTAAAGCAAATCCTTCGAGTCCCGATTTAGCCGCGGAAATTGCACAATGACTCGGTAAGCCTGTAGTCGCTGCGACTGAGGAAATAAAGACAACCGACCCTTCGAGACGGGGAAGTAATGCCTGCACCAATATAAATGCATCCAATACACTGGTCTGGTAGGCTTCAAGCATTTGCTCCGCTTTCAATCGTCTGATCGGGCCTAAAATGACCTTACCTGGACAAAAGGTGAGGGCATTTATTTTTTCAGGTAACTGATCTGTAAATTCCTCCGGTTTTGCAGCATCTCCTGTAATCCAAGTACAACCAGGAGATTGTTCCACCGGAGGGGTGCGAGACAGGACGGAGAGCGATTGGCCAGCTTGTATCGACTGGTCTACCAGGGATCGACCGATCCCGCGTGATCCACCTACAATGAGGTGA
>JAQXBH010000198.1 GCA_029252505.1 Opitutales bacterium
TTACAAAGACTTCTATTTGTTCCTTTTTCCTTGCTCTTTTTTTCGTGTGGAGGAGATGAAGTTGAACCAATTCCGGAATCTACCACTGAAGCGGTCGTACCGGTAGTACAACCAGAAAAGGCACCTGTAGAGGAAGAAGTCGAAGAGGAAGTTGAAGTTCTCCCTAATCCCAATGGGGTTTACTTACCGAACGGAGCAGAGAATAATGGAAAGCCTGTGTATGCCAATGGAGAAGGTTTTTTTATGTGGTTTAACGGTTCAACATGGAAAATTTCTGATAAACCAGGAGGAGGGAAAACAGTCTCTTCCGGTAAAGAATCAATCAATGATAAATGGAGCGATGGTGGAAAAGCCCGCCATTTCCCAGACGATGAATTTGCAAAAGATGCTTTATTTCGACTCGCAGTCGCGTACCAGGGTTCCACTGATAATCCGAATGCAATCAGGCTTTTTCAACAATTTGTAAAAGACTTTCCCGATGACAAAATGGTTCCCGAAGCATACCTCAGTCTGGGGGATTTGGCTATAAGTGATGTGAAGTCGGATGAGGAACCTTCTTATGAGCAAATACAAAATGCCCAATCCAGTTATTCACTAGTCCGAGAAAAATCACAGGATATCAAATTAATTACGGATGCCACATTTAATGAGGGCGGATTGATTGAACGGGTAGCGGAAAATCCGGAAGGTGTTGTGGAAAATTATCTGACCTTTGATAAAAATAAGGACGAAGTTCTTCAATCAAGTGAATATTCTGCCATTGGGATTGAGTCGGATAAGTCATTTGGGGATTTTGACCTGAATGGCGATAAGGTAATTGATTTTGGTGAACTTTATGATGTCGCTTCTTATGTTTACTTTTCGAACATGGAGAAATTATACGCTGATTATTCCGAGAAGTTTAGTGGTACACAAGGAGCAAAAATTTCAGAATCTACCGAAAAGATTGGATTTGCGAACGAAATGCTCGGGCGTCCCTCTACCATGCTCAATCTGTACTATAAAGACATTGAAAAGTACGGCAATGATCCGAGTAATGTTGGAGTGGATGGTATCCTTAAGAAATATACTACCAAGTATGACGAATATGATAAATTGTACGGCAGGACACTGGACTTATTGCTAAAGTTGCAGGAACCCGCTCAGACAGTTTCATTTACTTATCGTGATAGAAAGGGAATTGAAAAAACGGTTACCGGCACTGTCGAAGAAATAATTGGAGATCGTAAAAAACTGTTACCATTCCTTTCCTCTCAATACAAGGGAATGGACCAGGATATTTATAGCGATGTTGTAAAATCTCGCGGTGCGATTTTCTCGAATCCATCACATGTGGGCAAATTCAAAGGTTACCTAAAGAAGTACAAGGAATTTGCAAAGGGCTTTCCCTCTGACTTGTCTCCCGCGGTCGCGTTTGCAAAGTTACTGGAGGAAGCAAAATCAGCAGAAAATAAACCGCTCGAGCTTCGCATGCGCTCAATGCTCGACCGAGTAGGGTCAAAAGCGGGGGGAAGTTATAATCCTCAAAAAAGTGATTTTCCTGCAGCAAGTCCAGGTGTCCTCGTTTGGATGGCCGAACAACTACTTGCCCAAAATTCGGTTGAAGATGCGGTATCTGCAATGGAGCGTCTTGTCAATGTGTACGGTGATACCGGGGGCGAATTTCTTTTTGATGCATACTACCTATTAGGGCAAGCGAAGCAAAAGGAGCGTGATTACCAGACATCGGTATCTCATTATCAATCTGCACTCGCAAATTCGTCCTGGCATGATAATGCCAACGATGCTCGAATTCGCCTGGGCGAATCTCTTTATGAAGTCGGTCAGTCCACCAAGGACTCCAGTTTGTTTGACCAGGCGGTTTCCTCGTTTGAGGAAGTGAGAAGCGATACTGATACCAGTCTTGAACAGCGCGCTCAATCGTCCTATATGATGGGGGAATGTAAAAGAGCCATCCGCGATCATGCCGGTGCGGCATATTATTATCTGGACACAACCCTTAACTTTCCAAGTGCAACCAAGTGGGCGTCCAAATCCTATGAACAAGCAATTCGTTGTTACGAACAAACCGGACAATCTGATCAAATTACTAAAGTGGAAAAACAGTATGTTGATTGGCAAAGAAAGTTTCTCAAATGAATCAGTATTTAACTTGTATTACAATTTTGGTCAGCTTTTGTTTCGGTTACATTAATTTGTGTGCGCAGGCCAATCAGGATTACTTTAAGATTCATTCGGGTGCATTACCGGTTAAGATATTTGTTGGACAAGCAGCGAAGCCCGGTACTCTATTAGGAGTCGATGGCCAGAAAGGTATTATCTATGCCTCGATGGACGGTGCAGGAAAGATGCAACTGGAACTTCGTGGCTTGAAGAAGCAGAATATTCAAGGTTTTTCGTTTGCTTGGCCACAGGGAGCGATGAAAACTCTAAAGGCATTTTCTGATGAACAGTACAGTAAAGAACTGCTGCCAAGTTTAAGGCCTATTATGTATAAAGTAATGCTCTTTCTTGAAATACCCCAACAATACTTTGACATCCATGATAATTGCTTGATTTACGTAAAAGCATTGATTGCTATGGAGCAATATAATGAAGCGTTTTATTTATTATCACGCCTCAACTTAAATAAGCTGGACAGTTATGGATACCGAGATTTTTCGGAAGCTTCTTTGGAATTAGCCAGTAAGATGATTCGGGCCAATTCGAAATCTGCCAAGACGGCTCGGGCACTCTTACAGAAAGTAACGATTCGAAATAATAGTGCTGACCATGCGTCTTATTTAAAACTTGCTGATTCGCTACGCACTCAAGGTTTGTATAACGATGCAATTTCTGAGTACGCCCGGTTAGGCCCAATCGTTCAGAAATCTCCGGGAAGTCCCTATGCCAAGATAGTCGAAATTTGGCCGATTTATTGTTATATTAAATTGTACGAAACCTATTCCAAGGCAGCCTTACGAGACGCCCGGTATAAGACAGCTGCTGGGAAGATATTTAATACTGCTTTGCAGACTGTAAAAAAATTGGACGAAAAACCACCTGCCCGACAAACTAACGAGTACTCTTTATATAAACTAATTCGTGCACTTTTACGCGTTCAGTACGCACGCCAATACGAACAAAGTGGAAACGAGTTGAAAGCTGCAGAGTATTACCGTCAGTCTGTGTTAGAAGTAACCGAAGGAATCGTAAGTGCTCGCGTGGGCCTCGATTGGCTACCAGAATCTCTTTTAATGGCAGGGGGGGCGTACGAAAAGTTAAATTTAAATGAAGCAGCAGGTAATGTCTACAAACAGGTTTCTATTTTTTATAAAGGTTCAAAATGGGCTGTTGAAAGTAAAAAACGCCTAGATTCTCTACCCGCTTCTTAAAATCCTGTACTTGACCAACTTCCCCTTAACAGTAATTCTTAGAGTATCAAATTAATCAATATTATGAAACAAGGCTTAATCCGTAAATTCAGCATAATTGGAATTATATTTTCCAGTTTATCTCCCAGTTTTTTTGCTAATGTGGTTCACGCACAACAAAAGGGCTTTGGTTCAGCACTTGTGGACAACCTTGGACCATTCCTGGTTCCTTTTATTATTCTGATACTAGCCGGATTTACACTGATTATCTATAATGGTATTGCGATTCGAAAAAAGGCATTTGTGAAGGACGATGTGGTCCAACCAATCATGCAAGAACTTCAAAATCTAAATGTTGAAGGTGCGATTGCACTTTGTGAACAGTATAAACTGCCCGTTACTTCTGTCCTCAAGGGTGGACTTGCCCGTATCCAGGATGATGAATTGGATATCGAGTCTATCGAGAAAGGATTAGAGGAAACCTCCGGTCTTGAACTGGCAAAACCTTTCACATGGATTAATCTTCTCAATACAGTGGGGTCGATAGCCCCCATGGTGGGACTACTTGGAACAGTAACTGGTATGATCGGTGCCTTCCAAGTTTTGCAAAGCTCGGGAATGGGCGGAGAATCAAGCCAAAAAATGGCGGGTAATATCGGTAGTGCATTGTGGACAACTGCAGCCGGTCTGGTGGTGGCGATTCCCACATTAATTTCTTATTTCATTTATAAAACAAAATTTGGTACAATTGTGGCCGAAGTAAACCGGGTCGCGGGTGAGATGGTCTTTACCTTAGTCCGTGCCGCCAGGGGTGGTTTTTCTGAAGGCGAAGCAGCAGAAGAGTATTATGAAGAGGCTCCTGTTGAGGAAGGCTTACCGCCTGCTCCTGGTGCACCACCAATGCCCCCCGCGTAAGATCGATCATTGATTTTATGCAAGGTTAGATGAGTGGATACAAACCACCCGAGTCTAATGACTCGCCTGATTTAACTCCCATGATCGATGTGGTCTTTTTATTGATCGTGTTTTTCATGGTGGTTGCGCAGAGAATGTCAGAACAATATATAGAATTGTCGGCCCTCCCTGTTGCGGGAAATTCAAGCGTAAAAGAACAGCCCCCGCCACGCACAATTATCAGTATCGATGAAACCCCTGTCGGACAAAAATACTATTGGGGAGAACAGGAAATTGACATGGATGCAATCGGGACGGCGGTAAAACGTAATCCGGAGTGGAAGGTCTTTTTACGAGTTCATCCAAAAGTCACCCATGCCGTAGTTCAGGACGTAATGAAAGTAATTGGAAATGCGGGACAGGCGGATATTATTTTTGGCACCTGGCAAGTAGGAACATAAATTAATGGAAACATTAAAGAAAATTCTAGCCGACGAGGATGAAGTAGATTTGACACCTATGATTGATGTTACCTTTTTACTCCTTATTTACTTCATGGTTACAACAATGCTTAAGCAACCAGAGGCGGAGTTATCTATTCAACTGCCAGGGAAGCCTCAAAGTAGCGATGTAACTCCTATGGATATGCTTAATGTTAAGATTGGAGACCAGGGCGAGGTTTACTTAAATGGATCTGAGATTGAAGATGGATTAGATTTTGAAATGCCTGATCTTGTTTCGAACCTGAAGGTTCAAAAAGGAATGCGGGATCAACTTATTTCCTCGGGAGCAAAGACAAAGGCGGAAGCGGAATTAAAAGTACAAATTGAATCTTCCGGTATTGCAGAACATCAATCTGCAGTGAG
>JAQXBH010000206.1 GCA_029252505.1 Opitutales bacterium
GCACCTAATTCCTTCAGTAATGCAACTACCGCCACGGGGTCCGTGGCACTCACCACCGCTCCAAAAAGCATAGACGATAGCCAAATAAATGCCCCGGCCTCACTATTCCATTCTGATAATACCCCACCATCTCCTCCAAAGACTTGTATCAATCCCCAAAAGGCTACCCCAGACATTACAGTGGCGGTTACAATACCCGGACCCGCTAAATAAAATGCATTTACAAATGACTTTTTAAAAGTATGCACATCCAATGCAAAACCGGCCTCAAAAATTAAAATGGGAAGAAAGACATACAAAATTAAATGACCATCCAAATTTCCTCCCCAAGTAATTGCACCGCTTAGAGTATCAACAAACTTACCCCACAAGCCCTCAACATGTGCGGCATGCTCTCCGCCATGATGTCCGCCGTGTGGACCATAAGCTCGATTTAAGGCTCCCATTGCCAACCCAATGAGCAAAAGCAAAACAGTGAACGGAAGTGGAATACGTTGCAAAAAGTGACGGGTGGCGGCTCCAATTACCAACGCGACAATAAGAAAAAATAAACCATACAGGTATTCATGACTTCCTGAGGAAGCTAGTATTAATGGTGAAACAGTATTCATAAGTTAGTGGGTAAAATAAATTTTGATTAATCTTTAATCCGGAGCAGAGTCCCGGGCAATGGCCTGGGCTCAGGCTGGGTTAAATCCTCGGCCTTTTCGGGAAAAGAGTTCGATCGCACAGGGGTTCTTCCCAATAATTCCTCCAATGGGTCAGATTGTGGAACTTGATAAGAGGAGCGACTTTTTAAAGTGTCGCTTTCCAACTTATTGCCAGTATTCCCCGAAGTTTCTTCGTTTTTTGTGGTAGTCACAATTTCAAAAGTATTGGCCTCCTTGGCATCTCCCACTTCGGCATTGTAAGTCTTTCCAATCGATTCTTCTTGGGCTCTCACTACTGTAGAAAGAGAACGACTAAAGCTACTGCTGTTCTGAAACCCGGAAAGTAAAAACGAAGTATCCACAACTTTTGCCAGGTTCACATTGATCTTATCCGCAAGACCGGCATTACCGGGCTTAAGAAAAACCAATTCTCCGGCCAATAATTCACCGGCACTACTTTTGGAATCCAACCCAAGAATAATTCGGCCGAGCACACATAATATTTTTAATCCACCGTTGGTCTCCACTTCCACCATACAAGTACCGCTACCCGAAATACTAAGCACTGCCTCGGGTCCTTCAATGGTCACCTTGTTGCCAATTTTTCGAGATTGAATCATTATGGAACCCTCATGTAAATGAATCGATTTTTTCATGATCGTAAATCTGGTATCGGACCCAAATCGGAATTGGAAACCTGCCGACATTGTTTCAATTCCACTTCTTGCCGGTACGGTGATCCGCGAATCGATCGCTAAGAAACTTGCTTTCTGGACTGGATCAGTAATTCCTTTTTCCCGAACGGTGAATGCACTATCCCCAACCTGCGATAATAATAAATGCATGCTTTGCCCGACCACCGAACCCAGTATAGCAAAGTAAAAAAGTAAAATTGAGAAGTTCCTAAACATTGGAGTTATAAAAAAGAAGGATACCCCCTAGGTCAAACCTTCAAAATTGATAATTACCTGTCACCGCTACTCCAACATCCACCGTTTTGGAACTCGACGAGCTTAACAACAATACCTCTCCTTTGTCATTAGTTGACATGTTAGTGTAATTTATAAAAGTTTGAAATCCTAACCATGGCTTCCACTGATAAATTCCGGTTACACCTAAATTAACCAGGTAATCTGTTCTCCCCTCGTGGGTATTTTTTTGATAAGCCGAACGGGTAACCCCAAAGCTGGGCATCAACATCCACTGGTTTTCCTCACCAAATAATTTAATGTAGGTCAAATTAAGAGAATATTGAATATTATCCCCATCATCCGCAAACACTCCAGGGGCGTTAAAAGAAATTACCTTATCCGTTTTGTTATATTTGAGCGAAATATCATATAACAAAATGGACTGCTCATCAAAAACAGTCGCTTTCTGTAAATTGATTGAAGGTGCAAACGCGTCAAACATTCGGTCTCCACTCGACTGACTGTTCAATAAATTATATTCAACTGCCGGAGTAAGGGTCCATTCCTTGGGGAATGAAAAGGCAAAACTTGCCTTCGCCAAAGTGAATCGATAGTCCAACAGGTCGCTTACCGTATCTTCTCCGTAATTGGCCCATTGCATCATTACATCCAACCGGGGAATCATCGTGACATACTCTCCCACCTTAATACCTGAACGAGTAATCGCACCCCCGATATTACTTTCCAATACACCCGACTCCTGTTCCCCTGAATTTACCCGTAATACATTGGAGGTTTGATAGGCCCGCAAACCAGCACTTGCCGAGAAGTCCAAGCCAGAAAAACTCTTTGCATTCGAAACGGGAACCGATTCGGGTTCTGCTGGAGCCTCGCTCTTAGTAAACCAACCGGGCTGAGAATTAGTATTCGGTTTGGGAGTCACAATCTCAGTTTCTTTTCCCGCCCTTTCGCCCAACCCTTTTGAAGCTGGAAAAGCGACGACTTTTGGTTGAGCAATTTGGCCCACCTTCACCGGTACTCCCACCTCTATAATTTCCTGTAATCCAAGATTAGAATGAAAGTTCGCATATCCAGGACGACTAGGCTGTCCCTTTAATGAATTAATTGCCTGCCCGTAGCCAGCTGATTGCAATAAGAGAAAACTCGCCGATAGAGCGGTTAAAAAAGATAATCCTTTCATAGAATCAGGACACTAGGATTATTTTCAGGGAAGTGCAACCTTACCTATTGAAATATTTCCACCGTACTGATCAAACGCCGACCGAGTATTAAGCACATTTCCACCCGAGGATACATTTTTGATAAAATTCACCCGACCAATTTGCTGGGCATTAGGAATAGAAGAACCAAAATTGGGATACTTTCCATCAATTGCACCCTTCAAACTATTCAAGCGTACCATCGATGCCGCGGGGAAATTCACCTCACTCAAGCGGATCGTTGTGGCCTCCATGATAATGGAAGGAATTTCCCGGCTAAACTTCATTCCATTCACATTTAAATCGCGGGTTGCCCGAACGGTTGCCAAGTTACCGGTCCCAATCGTCACATTGCTCAAAGTCACATCCCGCAAACTCCTGAGTGCGATCTCACGGGTACTCTCCAATTGAACATCCTCAAGAAGAATATCCTTTCTTGCCGCCAGTACCAAATCACTGGTCGCAGATTTGAAAGTCAATCCCTTCTCCGATTCCAAATTTTCTCCACTCATTAAAACCACCCGTGTGGAAGAGGTAGGAGAACCAATTAATTCCACACTGGTGCTCATTTTAAGTAATTCCGAACCGCTTACCACAAACGAACCCGATCCGCTTCCGGGCAGGCTGGAAATATCCAACTTCGCAGAGTCTATGGTAATCCTTCGACCCGCAATAAAAGTCGGCTGCCCTGCAACCAAAGTCTCCGATTCAAGTTGGCCATAGAGTGAACTAATTTCCTGGTAAAAAGGATTACTCAACACCTCGGTACCCGACATAACCAAATCTGACAACGAACTGGTGGTAAGGGAATAATCCTGGGTCAACACATTGGCCACCTCCCCCACCCTAATCCACTCCTCCGACATGGAACCGCCTGATAAGACCTTCAATTCATCCAACAAAACAGAATTCCCGGATTGCTTAAGTTTCTCCCCCAATGCAAGCAGGGAAGCATCCTGTGCAGGAATCGCATTTTCTCCCGGAACCAGAGTGGAAGAAGACGCGAACATATTTTCCTGATTCAAAGTATCCACCAAGACCGACTCGCTTATCTTTTCATTCAACAGGCTTACCAATGCCTTGTCTTCCAATCCAAGGATTAACTTTTGCATATCCGAAGTGTACCCAAATAACGAATAGGCCTGGTTAATCTGAAAATCATTAATATTTAAAACTCTTTTTAAATTATCGACCCCCAATCTCATTAACCGATTTTGCAACTGAGGAGGAAATAAATTAAAACGATTGGTCTGCTTCGTGGACAGTCCATACTTCGACAGTGCCCTTGAATAGGGAGATACACGACCCGTCTTCCTGACCTCCTTGACTTCAGAATTGTTCTCTAAAGCCTGAGTTTGGATATTGGAGGAGGACTGATTATTT
>JAQXBH010000208.1 GCA_029252505.1 Opitutales bacterium
TTTTTAAGATCCGTTATAATTTCCCGGTTACCCGGACCGAAGGCAATATGGGTGGGCGTCTTTAGGCGAATAGAACTTTCACCCGGGATATACTCCATCACTTCTAGTCCAAAGCCCGATTTTTGAGGTAATGCCTTTTGCGGTCTGCACCATACTGAGTAACTTAGCCAGAAAAAACAAAAGATGGTTAAACAAGCCTTTAATTTCATATCAGGAAAGTTACTTTCGATTAAAGCTCTACTTTGGTGAATGGCTTTCTCCGAAATCCCATCGCTTCGACTGCTTGGATTTACCTCCCTCAGGAGCAATCTCAATCCAGTCTATCTCCAAAGGCTCTTTACTGACGGGAATAAAGATTCGCAGATGCTGCAGGGCTCCCTTTACCGGAAGTTTGATTTCGATATTCTGCCAGTCTCCACCCTTGATTGAAAACTCCTTGGATTGTCCTTTTACGACAAAGCCAGCTTGATCAGCCGTGCGCCATTGCAAGTTTGCTTTCCCATTCTTGGCTGGACGAAGGCGGATCTTTAATAAGACGGGACCATCGATATTCAAACTCGCATTGGTTAAAAATGGCTGAGTATGAGTGCTGGAAATTTTCATTGAACGGGCGTCAGTCGATACATCCAACCCTTTGCCGGTCCATCCAAGCATGGATTCTTTTCTCACGGTTTGGGGAGGACCTTTCATTCCGGGGGCTTTCTTGACCGGAGGCATTTTTAATCCTCCTGCCTGGACCCCAATTAGACTGGGATCAAACTTGGCAGGATCAAAATCTGGATTGGGTAAGGGAACCACCACCTTGGCTTCAGCAATGTACTCGTCGATCAGCCTGTCCATTTCTTTCACCTTGTCAGGAAATTTGGAGGCTAAATTTTTCTTCTCACCAATATCCTTTTCCATATCGTGCAACCAGTACTGGTGCTTCCCATTCTCTCCATAGTGGAAGGTACGAATAAATTTCCATTTCCCCTTATGCACCGCCATGGAAGGAGGGAGCCATTCGGGTGTGTTTCCATGTCCGGGCACAAAGGTAAACATCGGCTTACGCTCAAAGGTTTTACCTTTTAGAGCCTTGGTAAAATCGACACCGTCAATTACATGATCCTCCGGGTAACTCATGTTCATCATCTTAAGAATCGTGGGATAGAGATCGTTTGCCTGAATGCGGGTTTCGTTGATCGACGCTGGCTTGGTTACACCGGGCCAGACCACAACTGCAGGTACACGAATACCACCTTCGCGGATTCCCCCCTTCCCTCCTCTCAGTGGATAATTACTGGTAATTGCAGTGACATACTTTTCGCCCTTTGCATCTGTTTCCTCGAGTCCGCAGTGAATATTACCACCATTATCCGAATAAAAAACGATGATAGTATCTTCCAACTCATCGCTATCGAGTACGTCCAATAAACTTCCCACCGCATCATCGAGAGAATGAACCATAGCCGCATAGGTTGGCGATTGTTGCCTGCTACCCCGTTTTATTTTCTTCCGGTAATAATCAATCAATTCAGGCTTGGCACCAAAAGGCGCATGAACGGAGAACTGCCAGTAGTTCAGAAAGAAAGGCTTATTTGTATCTCTTTTCTTCAGCCAAGCAGTTGCCTCTTTGGCCATCCGATCCTCAATATGTTCTCCGGGTGCTCCTTCCTCAAAATCAGGGTTATCATAACCCCACGGAGCAAGGTAACTGGATTTGGGGCCGGGACCATGCCAGTGAGGAAGATCGATATCAAAACCATGTTCCAGGGGCGTATATCCTTCGCGACCCAAGTGCCATTTCCCAAAGTGAGCAGTTTGATATCCATTGTCCTTCAAAATTTCCCCGAGCGTGGGCACTTCTTTTCGAATTCGGGTGGCGGTCTTAAGATTGCAGGATTTCTGATGAGGCACCCCACGGGTTTGTGCGATTACATCCAGCCGGACCTCGGGAAGGTGAGCGGCCGGTGAGGTCATTCCGTGGCGGGCTGGGTTTTGGCCGGTTAAAATACTTGCCCGGGTGGGCGAACAGATCGGACAGGAATAAGCATTCAAGAACTTCATACCCCTTTTGGCCAGACGCTCGATGTTTGGAGTCTCGTAAAGGGATGTCTTTCCATAAAGGGTGGTATCCGCCCAGCCCAAGTCATCGGCGAGGATCAGGATCAGGTTTTTTGCCGGCTTGGCCGAGCAAATCGTGAAAAATGAAAAAAGAAAGAGAGGAAAGATGTGTCTCATAAACTCGATATTTTATTTATTCCTTTGCTTGCGTTTAGCTTTATCGCCCGATTTTGGCCCAGTAGAAACCGGAGACACCTTTCCCATGGTTCGTTGTTCGGGCACATACCATTCATCGAGCAGAGCACTCAGCTCCTTGACCCGCTTTGGATTCTTTGTGGCCAGGTTGTTTTTTTCGGTCGGATCTTTTTTGAGATCGAAAAGTTGGGGGTTCCCGTCTTCCGGTGCATACTTCATCTTACCGGGAGCGCCATCGTAGGTGAGTAGAAGCTTGTCATAGCCCCTGATCACCCAGCGATAAAGGAGGGAAGCCTGCGGGTTTTCGATATCGGCAATATCATGGGCAAAGGACTCCCCAAAGAGGGTGTCTCGCTTGATCTTCTTTCCGCTTTTGAGCTGAGGAAGAAGATTAAGTCCGGGAAAGTCATGAGGCCCCTTAGCGCCGGCTGCTGCCAGTACCGTTGGCACGAAGTCGATTGAGGAACAGAGTTCGGGGCGGTCCGCGGGTGCGATGGTTCCTTTCCAACGGAACATAATTGGATTACGGGTACCTCCTTCATAGGGACTGCGTTTGGAGCGGGGGCCATATCCACCAGTCTCGGTCTGAATCCAGCCGTTATCCGTTACATAAATGACCAAAGTTTCCTCAGCGATACCTGCCTGATCGATATGATTCATCAAGGCACCGCAAGTCTCGTCGAACCATTCGCACATGGCGTAGTACTGAGCGACCCTTTTCTGCACACCCTTGGTCAGATACTTTTTGTGCAGACGTTCGGGCGGGTTGTGCGGAGTGTGAGGAAGGAAGGGAGCATACCAGACGAAGAAAGGTTTCTCCTGCTTGACCGACCGATCAATGAAGTCAAAGACCGGTTCCATTCCTCCCCTTCCAATTTTAAGTCCGTCGTCACCATGCCTACCCCCGGGGTTGGGATAACCACGGGTCATGCCTTCCGTAAATCCTCCGCGTTGGTAAGGTCCTTCCCACCATTTCCCGCTCTGATGACTGACATACCCCTTTTGGGCGAGCCAGTGAGGAATTCCACCATGTTCGTCAATATTTGAAATAAGGATTTCTCTTGGGTCCTTAGCCGTTCTCTGAGCATGTGCCTTGTTTTGATCTGTGTTGGCAGGGTTGTTACCCGTAATCTTGTTTTGATTGGAATACAGACCGGTAAATAATGTGGCTAAGGAAGGCCGGCATAAGGCAGTTGGTACATATCCGCGACGGAACAAAGCACTTTCGGAAGCCAACTGATCGAGATGAGGTGTTTCGATGTGCGGATGCCCCATGAAACCATAATCGGTGTAGGATTGATCATCCGATAGGATCAAAACAATATTGGGCGTTTTAGCGGAGCAAAAAGCAACAAGCGATAGGTGGACCAGGAGGAGGATTTTTTTCATAGAATAATTGTATAGGAATTCAGTGACTTTTAGTACTGAAGGGCGACAAAAAAGTAAATGTCAGTACTTGATTTTTTCTTACAGGAAAGTTTCAGGGCAGCCGATTTCCCTAACGAGAAATGTGTGTTCGGGCTGGAGGCACATGAGTAGGTCCAGATGACTGATGATGAGTGGGCAGTCCTCTCGACATTTCCTTCATCATTGAACATTTTTGATTGCACGCATGGTTCTTACATTTCCACTACTCCTTCGTGTGATCGAATGGTTCTTCGGTTATGTCTCGGTAGACGATAGATCGATACCGGTTGGATCGCACTTCGTAGTTCTTGTATGCAAAAGCAGTGACCGTGGTATCATCCCCATCGGTCTCCCTATCTTTCATCAAGACGGATAGATCGTTTCCTTCCAGTTGTTTACCCGGAGGTTTGCAACCGGTCAGGGCAACGAGCATCGGAGAACTTTAGGGGAATGAGAGTCTTGCCTACAAATCACCGCGCTCCGCCCTTCATGCATTGATGAGCCACATCTATGGCTTACTTGTTTAATTGGAAAACGACACGAAAGCCCATGGAGTCACTGCGGTAACTTGGGGCAAAACCAATAGAGCGCTTGGCAGAACTGAGGTGCGTCCCACGACTGTACCAAGAACCACCCCGCTTAACCCGAGTCGAGCCCGATGCGGGTCCTGTTGGGTTTGTCAAGGTGCCGCTTGGATAACTGCCATACCAATCGGCACACAACTCCCAAACATTACCGTGCATGTCATAAAAACCCCATGAATTAGGGCGATACGACCCAACCACCCTTGTTTTCTCATATCCACTTTCTCCGTAGTTTGCCCAATCCGAATTTATTTTTTCTCCCCAGAAATATCTCGTCGTGGTACCTGCTCGACAGGCATACTCCCATTGACTCTCAGTGGGCAGGGTAAAAACCCAACCTTCAGGAATACTATTTTTTTCTTTTTCATTCAACTTTTTACAAAATACCACGACATCTTCCCATGACACGGATTGAACGGGTAATTTCATTCCTTTAAACTTACTCGGGTTATCTCCCATTACGGACTGATATTGTTCCTGAGTTACTTCATATTTCCCTAAATAAAAACCTTCCGTCAAAATTACGGTGTTAGTATTATAACCGTCGCCCCTCAGATAACTGCCAGGTGGACACCAAATCATTTCGAGGTTTTTTGCACTGCTTGCAATGAATGTCTTTTCTTGTTGGGATGATTTTTGGGATGCATCAGCAAGTTTTTTCAGGTCACCGTTACTCTCGCTCTTTTCATTATTATCTGACCTCCCTTGGTTCCTTGATTTTCCGTCCGAACCAGTCAAAGAGGGTAAAGTTGATTGGAAAACAATACGGAATCCCATGTTGGGCCAGTGGTCGTCAGGGGCGTAGTAGTTACGCACATGAGAAAGCAGGGACACCCTGTTTTCGTGACAGGAACCACCCCGCTTGACCCGAACCGTGCCCGTTGCCGGACCTATTGGGTTTGTCAAAACACCACTTGGGTATTTGGCATACCAATCGGCACACCATTCCCACACATTACCATGCATATCATAAAAGCCCCATGGGTTGGCAGCATACTGTCCCACATCGCACGATTGCGTAGAGTCGTCCTGTCTGTTCCCCCAGTTATAATTCGCCCGCGAGGAATCAATCTCATTACCCCACGAGTAGGCGGTTCTCGTACCGGCACGACAAGCATATTCCCATTGACTCTCTGTGGGCAGGGTAAAAGCCCAACCTTCAGGAATCCTATTTTTTTCTTTTTCGTTCAACTTTTTGCAAAAGGCCATGGCATCTTCCCAAGATACTTTTTCAACGGGTAATTTCGCCCCTTTAAAAAAACTGAGGAAAGAACTTAGTTTGACTCCCATTACGGACCGATATTGTTCCTGAGTCACTTCGTATTTCCCTAAGTAAAAACCTTCAGTCAAAATTACGGTGTTAGTTCTAGAGACGTGGCCCCTAAGATAACTACCCGGTGGACACCAAATCATTTCGAGGTTTTTTGCACTTCTTGCAATGAATGTCTTTTTTCGCTGGGATGATTTTTCGGATGCATCAGCAAGTTTTTCCTGCTCAGTTTTAGGTATTGCCCCCAATGGGTCTTCTTGAGCATTAACGATATTACTAATGAAGATAGAGAGTACTATGAGAAAAATTTGTTTCATTTTTATTCTTATAGTACGCAGATATGAGCTACTAGTGACAGGTCAGACACTCTTCACTTTCTAAGTTAATATCAAAATCACCTTAACACCTTCAAAACCGCGGGCTGTCACTAGTTCCCTCCATAGACTGGCTCTACTTTCATTCTTCACTAATTTTCAATACAATAAACATAGTTTTATGCTCTTCTTTTATAATATCAGAATAGATAAAGATTCTTTCATCTGTCCCAATATCATCACTTTTAAACAAAAATTCTCTAGATACGAACTTTGGAGTAACCTGTCCTAACGCCTCACTAAAGCCTTCAAATTCCGTAAATCGAGCAGATACACTTGCAGCTAAACCACCATCTACTTCTAAAGTTTCTACTTCCACGGAAATACCTACATCGATAGAGTCTTCAATGTGTTCTGATATTGCAACCTCGGTAACATCTGAAAACTCAACAAAACCACTTGCATCAAACTCTTTAGAGCCAAAGTTATGAAGAACACTTGCTTTTG
>JAQXBH010000246.1 GCA_029252505.1 Opitutales bacterium
GCAGTTCCATCACGGGTCGGATAATCGCTTCCAAAAACTCTTAGCTTTTTGAGTTTACCTGAAGCTACTTGGCAGACAAAGGGAACCAAGTTATCGGGAATACCTTGGGGGTCTTCTCCAATCTTTCCGCTCGGATGTGCACCCACGGGATTGAAATACCGAAGTACGGCAGCCCGAAATGATGGTTGGGCGGCGGCATGATCACGAATAATTTCTTCCATTTGGAATTTTGTACGGCCGTATGGACTGGATACCCCACCCACCGGATGAGACTCATCTAGAGGTACTCGATCAGGCTCACCATAAACCGTACAGGAGGAACTGAAAACAAGGTTATTAACCTTGGCACTCTCCATAGCTTGGAGCAAAGAGATGGAACCAGAAACATTATTTCGATAATATTTAAGAGGGTATTCTGTCGATTCGCCCACTGCCTTAAGAGCGGCAAAATGGATCACTGCTTCAATATCGGGATGCATGGAAAATAGAGATTTTAAAATTTTTGCATCCGCCACATCTCCTTCAATTAAGACAGGAGTTCGACCGGCAAGTTCAGTCACTCGTTTAATAGATTCTGGAAAAGAGTTTGAAAAATTATCTAGAACCACCACCTCGTAGTCAGCGTTCAAAAAAGCCAAAGTGGTATGACTTCCGATATAACCTGCTCCTCCAGTGATTAAGACTTTTTTCACCGGCTTCCTTTCATTAAAGAACGTAATGTTGAAAGAATAATTTCCAAATCTAAGAAAAAGGAGGAGTTTTTCACATAGAATAAATCGTAGGATAATTTTTCATCCGAACTTTCAATATCAGATGCGTATCGATACTTAATTTGAGCCCAACCGGTTATCCCAGGCTTAAGTAAATATCGACAATTCCAGTAAGGCAATTTTTTGACTATTTCTTCTTCGAGTTCTGGTCGCTCAGGTCGCGGACCGACGACTGACATTTCTCCCTTGATAACATTCCAAAACTGTGGAATTTCATCAATTCTTAATCGGCGAAGAAATCTGCCTACGAGTGTTACTCTTTCATCTCCCTGAGTAGCCCATTGGGCTCCATCCTTCTCAGCATTTGGTGTCATAGTTCTTAACTTATACAAATTATAAGGTCTGCCTAAATAACCAGACCTTTTTTGCTTAAAAAAAACGGGGAATCCAGATTCCAAGGCAATTGCCAAACAGGAGCAAACGAGCAAAGGAGATAAAAGTATTAAACCAATGCTTGAGACTAACATGTCCAGTAATCTTTTAACCCGTCTTACTACTGGATCGCGTTGCCTTAAATCCAATTTGGTTAACCAACTTTTATTAATCTCAGAGTGAGGAATTTTCTGAGCAAAAGTTTCCCAAAAAGCAGAAACTCCCATAACTCGTACACCGGATGAAAGTAAGGCCATTACATCAAGTTCTTGATGCTCGCTATCCACAAGCACTAGGTCAATAGCCTCCTTCTTAGATAACTCTACTATGCACCCGCTATGAACATTGAAATTAAAAGGTAGCCATTCAATTTTATCGTGTGTCAGTTTTTGGCTTTTTTTTATTTCCCCAAGCCTTCCCTCACTCAAAAGGGGTAAAACTCGCCAAGGGTTGCCACGATTTAACCCGATCAAAAAAACTAAAAACAAAAAAACTGATAAACCAGTTAATCCAACCATCTTAAAAATTGCCAAACGGCCGATAAAGTCGAATTCGATTGTCCAAACAACAAGAATTAAACCAAGAGACCCAATTGCTGCGGAGAAAAAGGATAAAAACAATTTTTTCCAAACAAGATTGCGATGATGATTAGCAAATAATCCGACAACCTCTCCGGTAAGCAAAAATGAAAACCCAAAAAGGATCGAGTAAATCAATAATCGTTCCCCGTTTACATGAACAAGTGTCTCGCTCAAAGGCGAATTATATAAAACCACCACTAAACAAGAGCTCACAGCAAAAAACTGGCAAACTGCCAGTTTCCCAACTTTACTTAGGTTCCAATGCTCTTTTCTTTTCACTTTACCGATAATAAGAATTCGTTGGCAAAATAAGTCTTGGCAATCTTTCTTCGTCCAAAATTCATACGGTTTTTTTTAATTGCAGTGGACATTTTAGACCTAAGTAATTGGTTGTTTTTCATTTCCACGATTTTGTGAGCCACACTTTGGGGGCAGATTTTGGCAAAAGTAACGCCAATTCCCATTTTATCTACCATATCTGTAAGTTCACCACTTGGCCCTGCCAAAATGGAAAGGCCAGCCCCAATATAATCGTAAGCCTTAGCAGGAAAAGCATTTTTCATTGCTGGCAATTCTCGCAAAAAGCAGATACCAAGATGGCAAGAGTTCAGAAGTTTACTTAAATCCTGCAAGGGTACGGCCGGTAAAAACTCTAAGTTCTTGGGCCTTTTAGATGAAAAGTCTTTAGGGAAATCACCAATCATTAGAAAACGAATTGATGAATCCAATTGGTAGACCAATTGCATGATATCCAAATAAACAGCATCATCATAGAAACGCCCAAGTCTACCATGATAAACAACAGTGAAATTTGCTCGCTTTGGTAATGATAAAAGATCATCAGTAAATAAATTTTCATCAAACCCATTTCTTAGAAGGCAAATATTCAAGTCAGGAAACTGTACTTTGAGTTCGTCTTTTAGTCCTTCTGTCACCGTAGTGATTTGCGTAGCATTTCGGTAAATCCAACACTCAACAAAACTAAGAAATTTAAAAATTAAAGTACTTTCATTGATCGCATCAAGATCGGCAAGTACTCTTGGGTATCTGTCTCGAACATCAAAAACAAATGGCACTTTTGAAAATTTGCAAAATAGAGCACAAATAAATGCCATAAAAAAAGGAGGAGATGTGATAAAGCAAGATTTACAAGATTTGCGGTTTTTCCAAATTTTAATGCCAAGATCAATGCCAAGCAAAACTTCTTGAAATAATCGTTTTCCCAAAGAACTTTTATTACTCGGAGTTACAAAAAACGACCTAAGCACCCTGCCATTATTTTCCGAAACGGATTTCGAAGAAAATACTAATGTATCATGTCCAAAGTTTAGAAGTTCTTCAACCCATGGAATTACACGTGCAGCTGCAGCTGCTGGCATTGGATGATATTCTGATGTTACAATGAATATTTTCGTATTCAAATACAGTTTTGCTTCCTACCTGATAAAACAGCTTTGTAATCTTTTACTACTCTATCAGCAATCATTTGGGGATCATACCAAGTTTTGAGAAATTTTATGCCCTTAGTTGCCAGATTAGTTTTTTGCTCAACATTCATGTTGTATACTTCTAAAATTTTACTTTCCAAAGAGGTCTCATCAGCATTCAAAATTGGCAAATCGGCTAACATTTTCTCAGGAACGAATTTTAAGCCTTTTCCCTTAACAAAACAAATTACAGGTTTACCCAAAGCAATAACCTCCAAAGAAACAACTCCGAACCAACCAATAATTAGTTGATCTACAAATACATCAATTTGACCAAATTTTTTTAGCGCATCAACACGCTTAAGATTTTCAATAAGCTCCAACCGGATGTTGTATCCTCTGTTTTTTAATCTCTCTATTACATTTAAAACACAATCGGTTCCTTTGACCATACGATGAGTTGGTGCGTGCCCCACAACGAATTCTCCACTTTGTTTTATCGGCACAACTTTGGCATTTAGTGCGGCTTCTGTAGCGTATGGGAGAAACTCAGCTCCTTTCGGCAGTACTGTTAGTAAGTCTGGATTCAAAGAGTAAATCTTATCAGCTATTCCAGATAGCATCATTTTTTTACTCCTGATGGATTTATTTGTTTTACCTGATCTACGAACTATAGCATTCGCTAAACCATTTTCTTGGTGTTTATCAATGAAACACTGTGTTTCTCTAGCGTCAGAACCTTGAAAGGTCAGAAATACCGCCTTTCGACCAGCACTTAATCTGCTCAACGCAATTTCAGTTTGAAGAAGACATTTAGCGTAAAGACGAAATAATTTTCTAACGCTCGGAGGAAAATTACGCTCTTTGGGGTGTACACCTTCACCAAAAAAAGGAGTAATAAACCTCCCATTGTTCAAATGAATAACCCCATCCGAGTAAGATGTGGTTATAATAAGTTTTATTCGAAGTATTTCTGTTATCAACATTGAGCTAGTCAATGATCCAAAATTTATATCTGAATCAGTAGCATAAGGATTAGAGCTTTCGCTCACCGACAAACTTAATGCACCTAATTTTCGCTCATACTTTGACAAAATCGCAGGATGACTCCCTACTTGTTCGGGACAATGAATAACAGAAAGCATTATCTTTTAAAATAATTCCTAATAGGACTTTTTCATATTCTAGATGCTGGAAATGATAAAGAAATATTAAATAAGCAATAAAATGCAGGTTCGTAGTATCTTTAAATTTTTAATTCAAATATGGTGAATTAATTTCAAGTTCAGAGGACATATCTGATAATTTAATGCTAGGCTGGTAAAGTTCTTTAGAAATTAATGCAATATCACCTATTAGGTCATTAGAAAAACCCGCTGTAATTTCATATTTGGGTAACTTACCCAAGTAAGTACCAAATAAATCACATATCTCTCGAATCGATAATATCTCAGGTCCTCCCATATTGTAAGTTCGACTTTCTGTACACTTTAATGTCGAGATTAATACTTTTACTGCATCATTTACATGAATAGGATTTATTCTAATTCCGTTTTCCCCAGAGAGAAGAATAGACTTACCAGTGACCACATTATCAAATAATCGTGTAATTAACATAGATCTGTCCTGCGTTTGACCATAGATAAAAAAAGGTCTGACTATGAGGACCTGAAATTCAGTTGAGTAGCTTTGTGCAAGAATTTCACTACAGGCTTTACTACCTAAATAAAACCCCAATTCTCCGGCAGGAACCGTCGGTGCATTTTCGTGAAATGGTTTGCTTCCTGTTCCGTAAATACCTCCAGATGAGGCATAGATAAATTTCTTAACTCCAGATTTCATAGCATAATCAAGGAGCTTTGCTGTAGAATTTATGTTTACTTGAAACATATCTGGAGCCCCATGAGGAAAATCTCGGAATTTGTCTGATTGAGCTAAATGGTAAATTATATCAATATTGGATGGTAGAGCAGAGATGTTCCAATTAGTGGATAAATCAATCTTAACATCTTCAAAGTTACCAGAGACAGATCCGCCTCTAGTAACTCCAAATAAGTTGTGACCTGATTTTTGCAATTCATCAACAAGGTGGGTTCCAATTAGACCAGTTACTCCTGTTATTAAAATATTAGTCATTCACGATTTAATTTAGTTGCTTTAATCAACAATTTTATTCTGCACTAATGGGTGCCTTATTTTAGGTGTACGGTTGGGATATTCTCCCAATATTGGATGATAAAGATTTATGATGGAATCCTTCTTACCGTACATGTAATCAAATACATTTTTAAAAAGATATTGAGCAGAGTCTAAACCATGATACTTTTCTACATATTCTCTCCCTGCTCGCCCTAGATCTGATCTTAATTTCACATTGGTAATAAGTTTTCTTAAAACATCGGCAATATTTTCTGGAGTAGCAGAAACTAAAGGGCATTCATCAAAAAAAGACCATCGGCGCATAGGAAGGGTATAAGTTTCATCCTCAAGGTTTGATATAGTAGGTATTCCAGCAGCCATACCCTCTAAAGCGCTGAGGCCATGACCAGTTCCAATGATTTGTTCAACCAAAATATCAGCTTCCTTGGATAATATACTTCTAACTTCATCATTTTTCACTCCCTCCAGAAGTTTTAATTCAACCTTAAGTCCCTCGGATTGCAATTTCTCTACCGCATTTATTATGAACTCTGTTCCTTTACAACCCCTATGATTAGGGGAGTGGACAAGGACAACATCAGACTCGGGACCACTTGATGAAGAGGTCCTTGTGTTAATATTCCAATCATTGAGATCAAGTACTAATGAACTTGGTGCTAATACATCCCATCTACCAATGCCATCAAAGCCCATCATCCCAGGTATAACAATATCAGCATGTTTATTCCAATAGTTTATATCTTTTGATATTTGATGCTGTTGCCTTGAAGCAAATGGATAGGATATCATTAAGGCATGTGCCCATGCCGTTGACTTAATATCTTTATAAACATGAGCATCGCTACCGTAGGGAATAATAATAATTTTTTTTTGTGCTAGCTTTAATAATTGTGCCTGGAAATATCTTAAAGAAGTTTTCTGCAAAAAGAACCCGCGATAGGATAATACGAAAATATCGTACTTCAGTAAGGATTCAGTAAAAGCTAAGAAAATCCGAACAGGGTATGGGAAATATTTATAAAAATATTAAGTCAACGGCATG
>JAQXBH010000248.1 GCA_029252505.1 Opitutales bacterium
TGATCTGAATCGTGTCTAATGTAGGTGGAACGAGCGGTTCCTGCCTGTATTGTGGTGCTGCCATTTTTCTTCACAAAAAAGTGAACCTGTGAACGCTTATCAGCAGTTTTTGCCTGCTGAAGAATTGGACCGGTAAAAGCGAGGAAGTAATCGCCTGCTGCTTTCACCTTCAAACGGCTGGGAGTGGACGAGTTATGGTCGAAAATACTGGGATCCAAGTCAGTCGTGGTCCATTTGATCGCTTTCGAAGTGGCACTGGCTTCGGGTATCACGGTTGTGCCGTCTGAAAGTGCATCCCCCTTGACCAGAGCACCTCCCTCAACGGCAGCGTCAAGCGTTCGCTCAATTGGCAGCGAGAGCAGGACTCCGAACAGTGTCGGGAAGACCCAACTAAATGGTTTAAAATTAAGAATGTATTGGTTGGCTTGCTTCATAGGAAGTAGTGGCTGTTTGTTAATTTAAAAAATTGCCTATTAAAATGCGGATTGAACCTGCTTGGGCGTACGCATGTACATGTCTTTTTGTGACTTAAAAAATCGAAAGAACCCAAAATTTTGAACGAAGACACCCTGCCACCTAAATAAAGGTGAAACAATAAAGGGACTGTCTCTAAACAACTGATATAAAATTCGGGCTAATTTATGCTAGGGTTACAGCATATATTAACTCAGAATCCGAATTTAATACGAAAAAACAAGTTTTTATTATAAGTAAAAACTTAAATCATTCAATACCAATGAATTAAGTAATAAAAAAACTAAGATTTAAGTATTAAATATCGTTAGTTTTGTATAAAAACGATAAATTTTATAAAAAAATAAAAAAAGAGGAAATAAAATATTAGGGTATCTGACGCAGTAATTTGGTCAAAACTTTGCCAGGACCACACTCGATAAATTCCTCTACACTGTTCCCACGAATTCCTTGAATAACTTCAGTCCATTTAACTGGACTGAATATTTGTCTGATCAATAATTCAGGAATTGCTTCTGCAGAGGAGTATGGCTGTGCTTCCACATTTGAAAAAACCGGAAATTCGGGAATTCGGAATAAAAAATCCTCTAAAAACTCGCTAAATTGTACGGCTGGCTCCTTCATCATCCGGGAATGAAAAGCTCCGCTCACTTTCAATGGCACCACCATACGGGCACCTCCATCTTTTAGGGGAGAAAGAACTTGGGTAATTTGTGAGGCAGGTCCAGAAATAACGATCTGTCCAGGAGAATTAAAATTGGCCAGATCAATTTGATCTGCCCCCTGTTCTTCCAAAACAGAGGAAATTTTATCGGTATCCATGCCAATAACTGCAGCCATTCCACCACCGGAAACTTTAGACATGATTTCGCCCCGCTTAGCCACCATTTGTAGCCCATCAGCAAAAGAAAAGGCATTGGCACACTGCAGGGCAGCAAATTCCCCCACTGAATGCCCGGCTGCGAAAGAGGGTGACTTACCCTCCTCAAGCAATGCTTTCGCCTGTAAGCAACTAACCGTGTAAAGAGCAGGTTGGGTAAAATTGGTAAGGTTCAAGTCCGTTGCATCTTCCCGCAAACATAATTCCTCTATTGAATAGCCCAGAATTTGATCACTTTGCTCCACCATGTCTGGAAATCGTGAAAATAATTCTGCCCCCATGCCAACTGACTGGGAACCTTGACCGGGAAATAAAAATGCGGTGCTCATAATTTCTAAATAAGTATATTGTAATTGCGAAAAAGGAGGGAGGATAGTACCAATGAGGTATCTTTTTTTACTGAACCCAACCAAAATGCAAGAACATCTGATCATCGATGGAAATAATGCCTTGCATGCGATCCCTGATTTATCCAAGGAATTGGCAAAGGATCGCAACATGGCCCGTGATAGTCTGCTTCGTTTTTTAGAGCCTATTCAAGCGGGGGAAAATTGTCTTTTGACTGTCGTGTTTGACGGAAGAGGGGGGAAGGGAAGAGTATACCAGCATGAAGGTATAAAAAACTACACAGTCATTTATTCCTCCTCCGTCCAGGGAGCGGATGGTGTAATCGAGAGAATGCTTCTCGCTGCCAAGTACCCAGAAAGAATATCCATTGCTACTAATGATAGCTTAATTCGAAATTGTGCGTATGAATCAGGCGCTTCTACCCTAAGGATAGAGGAACTGATTAAAAAGCTCGACAGTGTAATTGACCGAACAAGAATTAGGTTTAATCAAAGACAGGGAAAAAAAAGTGGGCCACTCCCCAATAAGATTTCTTTCCCTCATTTTAAGCAAGAAGATAAATGACGACATGCGAGATGCTCAGTTAGTCAAAGAAGTCCCTGGATTATACGGATCCATAAAGGTAAATGAAAAAACCATTCAAAAGATTTGGTCTGAACAGAATTTTTATCATTTCAAACTGAAGACAGATTCAGGTAGTGATGTAAAAATTCTTTCCCCGGGTATCTGGAACCTTTCAGAAGAAGGGCCAGATTTTAAAAATGCTTCTCTCCAACTAGATGATCAAGAAATAAGAGGGGATATTGAAATACACTTTCAAGCACAAGATTGGTTTAACCATAAGCACCACGAAGATCCAAACTACAATCGGGTAATTCTTCATGTCACGCTTTTTCCATCCAGAAAAAAGGCAACAGTACCACTCTCAAAGAATGGACAAAATATCCCACAATTGGTCCTACTGCCATACCTTCGCGAAAGTTTGGAAGAAATCCTAGAAGCCGAAACAATTGAATATCTAGCCGGTTACAAATCAACTTTACCCATAAATTTGCAATCGCCAGGAATTCTCGATGAAATAAAGAATCAAAATTACCAAAACGCACAGGAGCGATGGCAGCAAAAAAAAGCTTTTGCAAGAAAAAGACTGGTCCATGGGAACCACAAGGAAGTTTTTCACCAATGTATCCTAGAGGTGTTAGGATATAAGAGAAACCGCGTACAAATGACTCAATTGGCTCAGGCTTTCCCCCCCGCATACTGGGAAGGTGGAGAATCTAATCCGACAGAGGTATTTGATTCAGTCCGCGACTGGAAAATGCGAGGCCTACGTCCAGCCAACCATCCACATCTTCGATTAGAACAATATGCCCGGTTATGGAAACAAAATCCAAGCTGGATCAAGTCGATCCTGCAAATGAAGATCCCGGAGCCAAATAAAGAAAAGGAGGATAATCGTAAGAGTTTGGGATTAGCAAAACTGAATACAGAATGGAAAAATCATGTGATGGGAGGAGTTTGGGGAGGAAGTCGGATAAACACACTATGGATTGATGCATGCCTCCCGCTTTTATCTGAAATTAACCAAGTTGATTATTTCACAACTTGGTTTTTTTGGTATGCAGGGGATTTCCCGAAAGTAATACATGAAATCTCTCAGCAAGCAAAGATTGCCGGTCACTCCAAACATTCCCCATTTTCCAACGGTACCCTGCAGGGTGTTTTTGGATATTGCATAAAAAATCAAATTTTTGAATAACTCTACCTCACATCCCAATCAAAAGGACTGACTTAAATTTCACCATTTGACTAACCTACCGTACACTATGATTTATTGTCTAAATACTAGCACGATTAAACCTGAAAGCCTTATGAACAAAATCCGATTAGTCGGAGAGGCCGGGTATGATGGAATTGAGCTATGGCTTAACGATGTATGGGAATTTGTGGCTCGGGGTGGTGAGGTGAGTGATATTGAAAAAGCACTCGCAGACCAAGGTCTAATAGTCCCATCCGTTATTGCGATGAGACAGTGGGGAGACTTTGAGGGATGGGAGCATCAACTGGTTTTAGATGAGGCGAAGAGACGATTTGCATTAGGTGCCCGTTTAGGTGCTCCCTTTATTGTTGCAACTCCTCCCTTGGAGAATCCAAGGACAGAACATTTACCAGAGCGTTATGTTGAGCTCCTGGAAATTGGAAGGCAGGAAGGAATTCGTCCCACCTTTGAATACATAAGTTTTTTTAAATCCGTTCATACGCTCAAAAAGGCATGGGAAGTTATTCAAATTGCAGATGATCCAGATGCCACCTTAATCCTCGATGCATTTCATAATTGGAATAGCGGTTCAACCGAGTCTGAGCTTCGCTCTATTCCGGTGGACAGAATTAGCCACTATCATATCGATGATGCGGATCCATCGAAGGAAGCAGGAACACAAACTGACCCGGATCGGGTGATGCCCGGCGATGGAAAGATTGATCTTCAGGCAGAAATTAAAGCACTCAAGGAAATGGGCTATGACGGAACAGTGAGTTTGGAATTATTTAACCAAACATGGTGGCAAGCAGACCCTGTAAAAACCTTGAGTGTGGGACTTCAAAGAATGAAGGAGCTTTTTGAAAACTAATCCGGAAAATATAAAATATTCTAAGGAATTCACTCCCTGTTCGTCTTTGTATTTGAAAATTAAAATTTCAGTCCAATTACGACATTGAAGCCCTTTAATTGCATGTAATTCATAATGAGCCAAATGGATAATGAGCTTCAGTTGCGAGAATGGTTTGAAAAACTAGAAAAACCCTTAATGATTTACGCTTTCCAAATTGTACATGACCGGGCAGAAGCTCAGGATTTAGTTCAGGATGCATTCCTTCGCTTTTTAAGACAGAAAGAAGAAATTCGCGAGCCAAGGGCTTGGTTGTATAAAACGCTTCGCAATTTGTGCATTTCCTTTTTACGAAAAAATAATCGTCTGCAAAGATCCACGGATGAAGATCAACTGGATTTTCTCGACTCAATGAACAGAACAATCGAAAGCAGCTTAGTTTCAAACCTTGAAAAGAACGAAGCCATCGATCGAGTAAAACACGGGATTTCACTTTTACCTGATGAATTATCAGAAATAATCAAACTTAAATTTGAAAAGCAAAAGACTTACGAAGAAATATCCAAGGCCACTGGATTGAGTCCTAGTAATGTCGGATATAAACTACACCATATTATTAAAGACTTATCTCAAGAATTGAAAAAGGAAGGATTTTTTAAATGAGTAAGGATACGAATATCGCAGATGAACAATTAATTGCTTTTCTCCTTGGCGAATTAAATGAAGAACAGGAATTGATGGTTAAAAATGCTCTAGTCAATAATGCCAAGCTACAAGAAAAAGAAAGAATTTTTGCTGACACACTTCGTTTGGTAGAGCAATCCTGCAACGAGACTATACCCTCAATTCCTGGTAATGACTTGAAGTTGAGCGATAGTCGAAAGAGAGAAATTTTCCCCAACAAAGTTCCTGAATCAAATGATACACAGGTGGAATCAAACGACAATTTCTCTGAAAGAAAAAAGCCAATAAACTTCCTTTTTGGGATTCCCCTTGGGGTGGCGGCCTGTGCTTTTTTGGTTGTTCTGATAAGCGGTCCCAAGAAACAAAGCCAACTCGAAATTGCAGTTCAAAATAGAAGCGAAAGTGAAAGTAGTTTTCACGAGGCAAAACAAGATTTGGAGAAAAAGGAAGAGCTAGTTTTGAGCGTAGATACAGAAATAAAGTTATTATTATACGACCAAGCACAGAGGGGAATGAACCGCGAACTAATTGCAAGGACAACAGACGAAGTTTTAGCGATGAACGAAGAGTTAAAAAAAGCACCTTCGACTGTGGAAGATTTTGCGATGAAAAAATCTCTCCCCATTCCATTGAATTCACTCGCTTTTACACAAAGTGAAAATCAAATAGATAATCTAAGTGCGCAAAGATTAGGGCGATCGAAAACAACAAAAAGTAACCATTATCAACCGGTTCCATCCGCAGAAATTAAATCCACTAAAATTGCCCAAGATGGACAAACCATGGATGTCCCGATAGCTCGAATAGGTATCTCAGAATCCTCTCCAAAACCTGCTATCGATTCTACAATTGACACCAATAGAATACCTGAAATTGAAAACCCCATAAAAAATGAGGATCTACCATTTTCTACTACTGAACATAATGGTAGTGATATTGGTCGAGACATTCAGAAAAAGAGTCTGGCAGCGGTAATGACGCAACAGGATACAGAGGTGAATCTTGCAGCAGAATCAATCAACTCAAAACTGGGGGTTTTGATTAAAGAAAATTCATCGACGACCAAATCCAGAAAGTTAAAGTACGATAGTTCCTTAAACCAAAAGGCTTATGCCTTTAGTACAGCCCTCCCCAATCTGGTAACTGAAAACAAGCAAAGTGAAAGTGAGGTAAAGAAAAACGGATATGAGCAAATTGACAGTTCACAATCAGTGCAACTCTTTACACCGAAGGCAAAAGCCTTAGGAAAAATAAAAATCGTTCAAAGATCGAATCAAATTATTGAATTGTTCAGGCTCCATGAAACGAGACTTGGACAATCGGTTCTGCTGAGCGGAGAAGATTATCAACTTCGTTTTTCTTCGGAAAGTGAGCCCGTAATTATATTAGTTGGAAGCCTAAATAAAAAGTTAGATGCGAAGGAAGATTCAAGGAACCTAAATGAGCTATCAACTTACTTATTCGAAATTAAAGAAGCATGGGTGCTAAACGAGAAAGAGATTCGAAAACCTTTCGACCTGAACGCCACAAGGTAAGGGCAAAGAGTAGGGCCTAAAAGCTGTGCAATCCTCTGCCGTCCACGGAAAGAGCTGCTTCTTTTAGAGACTCTGAAAGGGTGGGGTGGGCGTGAATAGTACGGGCTAAGTCCTCGGCCGAACCACCATATTCCATATGAGCTACTGCCGATGCGATTAACTCAGATGCACTCCGTGCCACAATTTGGACGCCAAGCAATCGATCGGTTTCTGCATGTGCAACCACCTTCACAATCCCATCGGTTGCTCCCGTTGCCAGTGCACGACCGTTTGCAGCTAATGGAAAAGAACCGGTTCGAACCGGTATATTTTTCGCTTTTGCCTGGGTCTCACTTAGGCCGACATTTGCAATTTCAGGATCAACATAAATAACACCGGGCACCATATCGTAATTCACATGCCCTGCCTGTCCGGCTATCATTTCGGCACAGGCAACACCGTCCTCCTCTGCTTTGTGAGCAAGCATAGGACCGGGGATCAAATCACCAATTGCACGAACACCTGTGATATTAGTTGAGAAGCTCGCATCGACTAGGACTCGACCCTTATCATCCGTTTGCACTCCAATATTCTCTAAGCCTAAGCCATCCGCACAGGGAGCACGACCTACCGCGACGAGAACCCGATCCGCTGAGATCGAGGAATCCTTACCATTGGAATCCAAGGATAACATGGTACCCAACTTGGTACCCTTTGCGGAAGTTACCTTGGTGGAAAGTGAAAAGTTGAGGCCTTGTTTTTCCAAAATCTTTCGAGCGACTTTTGCCACCTCTACATCGAGTTGAGGGCAAATCTCAGGAAGAAATTCAATAATGGTAACCTCTGCCCCAAGACGCGACCAAACGCACCCAAGTTCAAGGCCAATCGCACCGCCTCCCACAACGACCATCTTTTTCGGTACTTTTTCAAATGCAATCCCATGATCGCTGTGGACAATTTTTGTCCCATCAAAGGGCAGAAATGGAAGTTCAACTGGTTTGGAACCGGTTGCTAATATAATGTCTTTCGCCTCCAGTGCTTGGATCGAATCTTTATGAGTCACCTCCACTTTACCATCCGGTAAAAGTGTTGCAGTTCCGGGTATCAGTGTGACACCTTTCTTTTTGATCAAGGCGGCTACGCCTTTTCCAAGTTGGTCCACAACCGCATCCTTTTTTTTCATCAATTTCGAGATATCATGGCTTATTCCTTTCGCCACAATACCATGGGACTCTCCGGAATGAATGAGTTCATGATAAATTTCAGTGGAGTGAAGAAGAGCTTTACTCGGGATGCACCCGACATTGAGGCAGGTTCCTCCTAATCGTGGATTTTTCTCAATCAAGCCGGTCTTTAATCCTAGTTGGGCACATCGAATGGCACAGACATAGCCTCCCGGTCCGGCACCTACCACTAAGACATCAAATTTTTCTTCGTTACTCATCAGATTAAATTCCTAAAGCAAGTCGTGCAGGATCTTCCATCGCTTCCTTCAACTTCACCAAAAAGGTAACTGCTTCTTTTCCATCCACCACTCGGTGGTCGTAGGAAAGTGCAGTATACATCATCGGTCGAATTACCACCTCTCCATTCACGGCAACTGGCCTTTCTTGAATCGAATGCATTCCTAGTATACCGCTCTGGGGCGGATTAATAATCGGGGTCGATAAAAGGGAACCGTAAATCCCCCCATTTGTAATGGTAAAGCAACCGCCCTGCATATCCTGAAGTGTAATCCCTCCAGTTCGAGCTTTCTCCGCATACTGAACAATAGATTGCTCAATTTCGGCAAAGCCAAGTTGGTCACAATCCCGTATTACGGGTACAACCAGTCCCTTCTTAGTACCGACAGCAACTCCTATGTCAAAATAATGGTTTTCAACCAATTCATTTCCCTCCATTCGAGCATTAATCTGAGGAACGGCACGAAGGGCATGGACAACACCCTTTACGAAGAATGACATAAATCCGAGTTTCACTCCATTTTGTTTTACGAAAGAATCCTGATGCTTTTTCCGTAATGCCATGATGGCTGAAAGATCAACCTCATTAAAGGTCGATAAAATTGCAGCGGTTTGCTGTGCCTCCACCAGTCGTGAGGCAATTTTCCTACGGATTGGAGAAAGTGGCCGACGGGTGCTTCGACTATCAACAGAGGCAGGAGTAACTGGTGCTGCCTGTGGAGGGCTCGCTGGAGTAGAAGAGGCAACTACTGGGGACACAGGGGCAGCACTTTTAGCAGCAAGTACATCGGCTTTGGTAATACGACCGTCTTTTCCAGTTCCTGAAATTGTGGTGGGGTCAATATCAGTCTCCGCTAGAATTTTCCTGACAGCAGGGGAAAGAGGTACCGAGGAGGGAATCGATTCATTCACCTTTGAACCAGGTTTGTCTGGGGCGGGCAAGGGAGCGGGGAGAGTGCTTGCATCCTCTGGTGAGGGCGTAGCCGTGGTGGTAACAGGTTCTTCAACTGCAGGCTCCTGTGATTGTGGCTTTTGCGTTGATTCTGAAGAGTTTGGATTTTCCGCTGATTCATCAATTTTGGCAATTGTTGCTCCAATCTCAACTTCATCTCCTTCCTTCGCTAAAAACGAAATTACTCCGGCCACTTCTGCAAGTCCTTCCTGAGTAATTTTATCAGTTTCTAATTCGTATATTGGTTGATCAATTTCAACATAAGTTCCCTCCGGTACTTTCCATGCGGATAGAACACCGGAAGAGATTGATTCACCAAGTGCGGGGATTTTTACATCAATAGGCATAACTAAAAAAATTAAGTATGAGAAGTTTGTGTTTGATCTAAGGCGTCTGCAACCAGTGCCGCCTGTTCAATCTTGTGTAAGGTCAAAGATCCAGTTGCCGGGCTGGCAGTGGCAGTTCTTCCTGCAAAATAAGGTCGTCGACCAAGCATTTCTTCAAAGATAGGAAAAAGAAAATTCCACGCTCCCATGTTGTAAGGTTCCTCCTGACACCAAACGATACGTTTTGCCTTAGTGTAAGGTGCTACGACTTCCTGGAACTTTTCCTTGTTGAATGGATAAAACTGTTCGACCCGTATAATCGTGGACTTTGAATTCCGAACTCCTTCCCTTGCTTCAAGAAGATCGTAGTACACTTTACCCGAACAAAAAATTAAATTTTCCGTCTTTTTTGCGGGTGTTGGATCGGGTAAGAATTCTTCAAAACTTCCCTTGACCAAGTCTTTTACCTCCGAAATGCACAACTTATTTCGGAGAAGACTTTTAGGTGCCATGATGATTAAGGGCTTCGCATATTCTTTTTTCTTTTGGCGTCGAAGAGCATGAAAATATTGTGCAGGAGTGCTTAAATTGGCGACAACAATATTGTCTTCCGCACACCCCTGAAGAAACCGTTCCAATCGGGCAGAACTGTGCTCAGGCCCTTGGCCTTCAAAACCATGGGGTAATAAAAGAACGATATCTGAAACTGCACCCCATTTATCCTCCGCACTCATTATAAATTGATCAATAATTACTTGAGCCCCATTGACAAAGTCTCCAAATTGAGCCTCCCAAATCGAAAGCATGCTTGGATAATCAAGCGAATACCCGTAGTCAAAAGCCAATACTGCAGCCTCCGATAAAAGGGAGTTGTAGACACAAAATTGTCCCTGCCTGTCTTCCATATTCAAAAGAGGAACATAACGGGTTCGATCCTTGCTGTCATACCAAACTGCGTGACGATGACTAAAGGTTCCGCGCTCACTATCCTGTCCGGAAAGTCGGATGGGAGTACCGTCTAACATTAATGATCCGAACGCCAATAATTCAGCAAAGCCCCAATCAATTCCAAGTCCGGACTTGAAATTTTTTGCCTTTGCATCGACCTGCCTTTTGATTTTTGGATTAAGGTTGAATCCATCCGGACAAGTTGACAATGCTCGAACCACTTTCTCCAAATCCTTTTTTTCCACTGCGGTTGAAACGGGTGTAAAATCGTAGGGAATTTGCTTCACCGCAACGGAACCTTCGAAAGTACTTGATTTTTTAACCGTTTTAACCTTTTCCAAGGAAGCATCCAGATGACGACGCAAACGTTTATGAATTTCATCACATTCCTCTTGCTTAAGGTCTCCCGCACTTACGAGTTCTTCGGAAAAAATATTTGAAATTCCCGGCATTGCCTTAATTTTTTTGTAGAGTAAGGGCTGTGTGAATGCAGGATCATCCGCTTCATTATGGCCATGCTTACGATAACAATTAACATCAATTACCACATCTTCTCGGAATTTTTGACGATACTCCAATGCGAGTTCTGCGACCATAGCAACCGCAAGAGGATCATTTCCATTCACATGAAAAATGGGTGCTTCGATCACTTTTGCCACATCTGTGCAGTATAAACTAGATCGTGCCTCAGTCGGGTCAGTAGTGAAACCAATCTGATTATTAACCACCACATGAACCGTTCCGCCTGTTCGATATCCTGGTAGTTTAGAAAAATTGAATACTTCTGAAACCACTCCCTGTCCCGCCATGGCCGCGTCTCCGTGAACAAGAATCGGAAGAACACGCCGGCGCTCTTTATCCCCGCGGAGTCGTTGACGAGCACGTACTTTCCCCTCAACCACACCGTTTACTGCCTCTAAATGACTGGGATTGGGGGATAAATGAATCACAACCTGCTGGCCGCTTGAGGTCGTTCGGACTGCCTCATATCCTAAATGATACTTTACATCGCCACTGCCGTGGGCACCATCTGGAACAAAATTCTCCGAAAATTCACGAAAAATAAACTCGTGGGATTTTCCCATTACATTTGCAAGTACATTGAGTCGCCCACGATGTGCCATTCCCATTACAATTTCCTCCACTCCCTCGTCTGGACACTTTTGGAAAATTGAATCTAAGGCAGTAATAAGAGTTTCTCCCCCCTCCAAGGAAAAGCGTTTTTGCCCCACATACCGAGTATGTAAAAAATTCTCGAATTCTTCGGCTTGGATTATTTTTCGAAGAATACGGAGTTTTTCATCATGGTTAAAGGAAGGTTCATTCATTCTAGGTTCAATCTTAGACTGAATCCAGCGCCTTTTCTCAGTGGTCTGTAAATGAAGGTATTCCACCCCAATATTCCCGCAGTAAGTCTTCTTTAAACGGTCAAGAATTTCTCCAATCGACATACGGACACCACCTAAGTAATTTCCAGTAAAATGAACTTCGCTCAAATCATTAGGTTCAAAACCGAGTCTTTCTAAAGTTAAGCGGGGGTTTTCTTTAACCGCATCACTTAAAGGGTCAAAAGTGCCCTGCGTATGACCGATATCTCGGAAGGAGTAAATGGCTCCATACAAACGAGCGTGTTTTTCGCCCACATCTTTATCAGGAGATGAAATTGAACTCGGTGCATCATCTCGATCGGGGAGCCCATCATGCTCGCTCCCCAAGTGAAACCCTTCAAAGAAATATTGCCACTCTGTGGAAACATTTGCGGGGGATTCAAGCCAAAGAGCATACTGACGATCAATTTCGTCGACATTCCAACGGGAAGCAAAAGTAGGATTTTTAATCATAGTGAGCGCGGTAATTCGTAGGCTTTAAATGAACTAAAAACAAGAAAAACCCGAAAAATATTCTATTTGTAAAATCTTTTCTTTTAATTTTCAAATATTGGACGAGAAATTAATGTTCGCAGAATCAGCAGTAATGATAATTTCACATCCATATTGAGCTTCTTGAATAAAGGGAGCAATTACCTCTAGCACTGAAGGATCCTGTTTGAATTCAGGCTTTGTCGAGGGGTGTGGCCAGTAGACAAAAGATTCATAGATAGTCGAATGCTTATTCATGGTAAGGGAGCATTGATAAAATGAAAAATTTTCGGAAGGTAAATCATCAGACCATTTGATGTGAGGAAAAAAATATCGAGGCTGTCCTAACTTGAAATTGAAATTCTGTAATGAAATATTTAATGTGCCTTTGAAAAACCGAGTTATATCAAAACCGTTTTGTTTAAAAAAAGGAGATTGCATCGCCAACGTTCCCTTTGGAAAACGAATATCTCGATGTTGCCCCGAAGCAATTCTGTGACCACGCGTGATAAGGCCGACAGCAGAGGAGACCATCAGCTATCTGGCAAGGTCACCCTTGTGCATTAAGGACAAAAGCATTTAAAAAAACGATTGCCAGTACCCCCAGGCGCAATTCTGACTCGAATCGGATGCATACAACGTGGACAGTGCCCAGAATAAGCGGTGCCTTCATGATTTTTGTAAATGCGACCGTAGGTTCCACACTTCACAAAATGTATGCCAAGGAACTCTTTTCCCTTTCCCCCGGGTGCAGGAGAAGAAAAAGTCTGCTCGCTATTCATTCTTGGATCAAACCTTGCAAGCCCTGAACCAATCCATCCACTCGCTTGGTTATCAAGTTTGCCTGAACTGATAATCCGTCCTGTCCGTCAATTACCTCGGAAACCCATGTCTTCACACGTTCCTCCAGGAATTTCAGTTTTTTATGTGCACCCGGATCAGAGGCAAGAGCTTTGAAGCTTGTCTG
>JAQXBH010000287.1 GCA_029252505.1 Opitutales bacterium
AAGGCAATTCAAATAATCTATTCGGGTGGAGGCTACGGTGGTAATTCTCCTGATAGTTTCGAGGTCGCACCAGTACGACGTTACTTGAATAAAAAAGGTATGACAGTAGTGACTTTAAAATATCGTAGTCCAAGACCACTTGGTGGATTAGCGAAGCACACTACCGCATGGCAGGACCTGCAAAGAACAATCCGGATCGTTCGCAATCAGGCGGAAAAAGAAGGATTAGACTCCAATCGTATCGGGATCATGGGATCCTCCGCTGGCGGACATCTTACACTGATGGGAGCCACCAGCTCGAAAAACCGCTCTTACCTGGCGATCGATAAGCTTGATAAAATCCCTTGTAATGCTCAATGGGCGATAGCTATCTATCCTGCTTATGCATTAACTGACGGTATCAATGGAGGGAATAAAAACGGAGGAAATGAAAATGATGTACGAATCGCACCTGAATTTTCATTTGATCTGGCAACTTGCCCAATGCTTTTTATCCACGGAGATGAGGATGTTTACTCTCCTATGGGATCTGTGAAATGCTGGGAACAGCTTCGGCGAATGGGCATACAGTCTGACCTCCATACCCTGGCAAAAAGAGGTCATTGCTTCCAACGCAAAGCAGCTCCAGAAACCGGTAGTTTTACTTGGATGAATCGAATCTGGGAGTTTATGAACCACAAGGGGTTTAATAAATAGAGGATATAATCAATAAGTTTTCAATTCGATTACTGAATACAGTCCCAAAAAAAGAAATTTTAAATTTAAAGGTTGATCGTTGAAAAAACATTCCACCCACAGCAATGTGTTTAAATTATTTTATCTAACTACCTTATGAAATTATACCAAATCCTATTTTCTATTCTAATCATTGGGAATCTTCATGCAGCAAAACTGGGAAAAATGAAGGATCTCTTCGCAAAAGATGACTTCTCACAATGGACTAAGGTAAATGGTGAAAAAGTGGACAAGGGATGGTCTATTGAAAATGGAATCGTACACCGCCACGCTAAAAGTGGGGACATCATAACCAAAGAAAAATTTAAGGATTTTGAATTATCCTTTGAATGGAAGATTTCCAAAGCGGGGAACAGTGGAATAAAATACCGGGCACGGGGAAGTCTTGGTCTTGAGTATCAGGTATTGGATGACCAGAAACATCGAGACAATAAGAACCCGACCCACCGAGCAGGTTCCCTATATGAATTAGTTGCTGCACCGGATTCAAAGCCTTTGAAACCAGTGGGTGAATGGAATAAAGGTCGGATATTCGTTAAAGGAAACCAAATCGAGCACTGGTTAAATGGAGAAAAAGTAGTTGAAATCACTTGGGGATCTGAAGACTGGAAAAAACGATTTCAAAAAAGTAAGTATCATAAGAATGAGGGATTTGGTAGTGGGGAAGGTCCCATTCTCTTGCAGGATCATAATGATCCGGTATGGTATCGGAATCTTAAAATCCGCTCACTTTGAAAAGTTAAGAGAAATCAAATAAAGCTTCCGCTTAAAAAGACGTCCCGGATAAGTGATTTAAGACGATAATCGTAAGTTTTTGCCTTTAGCACGATCCGTTCAATCTCAAGGGTATTTACCTGGGGTGAGTTCCCTTGAAGTAAGAAACCGCAGAAGATGACCAACCAAAGCCTTGGCGTGACGGTCCTTTTCCTTGAGGAGTGAATCACCCTAAATATACTAAATGATAAATAAACTTATGAGATAGAAGAAATAAGGCATTGTTGACTTTTTTCTTCATCCCCACAGCATGCTCAATCCTTATGGAAACGATTAAATTCAACCAAGCCACAGTAACTGCAAAAGCAAATGTCTATTTTGACGGAAAAGTGGTCAGTCATTCCGTGGTACTTTCAGACGGTGCCCAAAAAACACTTGGATTAATTTATCCCGGTAGCTACCACTTTAATACGGATCAAGCAGAACAAATGGAAATCATTGCCGGGACCTGTGATGTAAAATTAGACGGCTCAGAGGAATCAAATTCCTACGGCGAGAATCAATCATTTCATGTGAAGGCAAACAGTGGCTTTACCATCGAGGTGAACGACGGTATCTGCGAATACATCTGTTCCTTTATTGACTAGTTTTTCGAAACATTGCAGCTCAATCTTTCTTACAATGATTGGAGCCCGTAAAACCGAATCGCATTCTCTCGAAACAGTTTCTTAGCGATAAGTTCTCCTCTGGTGCTATCCTTTAGCCTCATTACTGGTGGATTGAAGTAGCTTCGAATTATGCTGAACTGTTCAGAATAACTCCCTCCACGATCCGTGACCGGCCAGTTACTTCCATACACAATCCGATCTTCTCCAAAGGCGTCCAAAACAACATCAAAAACGGGTGAGTAAAACGATTTTTCCTTCGGTGTAGGCTTTACCCCTGCCCGCTGGAAAATACCGCTCACTTTGCAGTACACATTTTCATATACAGCTGCTCTCTCCATTGCTTCCTTCCATTTCTCATCAAAGGGATCATGGGTAATATTCAATCCTCCCAAGTGATTGATCATGATCTTCAAATCAGGTAGTCGCTTGGCAACTTCAGTGACCTCGTCGATGGAAAAATTATTGATAAGGACATCGAGGGTCAGACCTTTTTCTTCAAGGACAGCCAAGTCACGCCAAACCGCATCGGTAAAGAAGGCATCTCCACCGGGGCGATCCCTCATCCGGAGCCCGACAAAGCGGGAATCTTTGGAGAACCGGTCAATCAAGCCGGCGAACTCATCCGTACCAATGGGTAGGTTGCCCACCAACGCCAAGTAACGACCCGGGTTGTCCTTAACCAAATCAAGCATCCATTGGTTGTCCTCCACGCGACTGCTCGCTTCCACAATTACAGTGGATGCAATACCTTCCCGATCTGCTACTTCATCGAAGTGTTCCGCAAGAACCGGACGGTACAAAACCTTGTCCTCAACAGAAGGCCAATCCACGCCTTGTGAGCGGTTGGTATCGTAGAGGTGAATGTGGGTGTCGATGATTTCCAGGGGATCAGTCGACTCTTCATTAGGAAATTGGGGAGCTTGCGTACAACAACTCGAAAAAGAAAATACACTGGCAAGTAAAAGCAGAGAATATCCAAAAATGGAATGTATTTTAGTAAGATCCACGCTCAGACAAGTTTCCAACCTTTGCGGTAGGTTCGTCCAAGATACTTCTCCGCTTCCGGTGCATTGGGAAACTTCATGTTCTTAGCATCCCATTCGAGCTTACTTTGAGCACGGTATGCTACATTACCCAAGTGATTGGCTTCGGTAAGGGGTCCGGCATAAGCAAAGTTGCACAAAGCTTTGGGACCTTCTCCCTTGCAGGCACGAATCCATTCAGCCATTTGTCCAGGAGAAGGTTCAATCCATCTTTTGGGCCGTTCGAAATTTTTGAACTTGTCCTCGGGGAGAAGTGTGTGCTTTCCGTATTCGGAAAGAACCATTCCTTGATCACCGATGAAAAGGGTTCCGTTGCTCCACTGAGGAATCTTTTTCTCATGCCAAATTTTGGGCTTCTCGGTTCCCTGATACCAAGTGTGCTCCACTGCGGGGTACCCATCACCGCGAGCCGCAAAGGTATACTTCACGCTCATAGATGCAGGGGCAATATCGTGGTGTGGCTTCGGGCCAGTAAGAGGCTCAATGGTGAGAGGTGCGTCTAACTTAAGAGCCCACCAAGGAAGGTCGTTACGATGACTACCCAAGTCGGACATGGTACCATTTCCAAAATCCCACCATCGGTACCATTTGGGACCGGGGAAATAGACATTATTAAAAGGACGAAAAGGAGCCGGGCCGATCCACAAATCCCAGTCTAAAAATTCAGGAATTGAATGAGCTTCCTTGGGGGTGTCATCGGCCGGACTCTTCCAGCCCCATGCCCGACTGACCCAAGTGTGTGCCTCCCGAACTTCTCCAATCGCTCCCGATTGAATCAACTCCACCACCCTACGGAAATTTTCTCCGGCATGAATCTGTGTGCCCATCTGAGTCTGCACACCGGCTTTGGCTGCGGCTTCGGTTATAATCCTACACTCATGAACATCTCGGGTAAGGGGCTTCTCACAATAAACATGCTTTTTTGCCTGTAAGGCAGGTAGTGTTGCAAAAGCGTGGGTGTGCTCGGTGGTCGAAACTACCACTGCATCAAGATCATCAATCTTGTCGTAAAAATCGCGAAAGTCGGAGGTTGTACGGGCATCCTTGCACCAAGGGAAACGGGCGGCTCCATCGAGATTTTTCTTATTCACATCACAAAGAGCAACAACCTGCTCATTCCGACATCCCGCCACATGACCTCGGCCACGCCCCCCTACCCCAATAAGACCAATCGCCAACTTAGAATTAGGCGATTTCGAATGGGTAATTGCCGGGAATCCGGCTACGGCAGAAGAAGCAACCGCCTTTTGTAAAAAATTTCGTCGGGTGATAATAGATGGAATGGGCAAATTATTCATATTACTTTCTATTTAATTTTCAATTTGGATTCTTTTCACATCGTGCAAGTAGATATTGATGCAATGCAACTGATTATTTTAATTCCATCTAAAATACCAAAAGGAACACTCTCACATAATTGATAGCCAAACCTGCAAAAACCATAGATAAAAGCACTTAATTATTTCTCACGGACCGCAATCGTAGTTGGAGTGTAAAAAATAGAATAGCTTTTGCCGTCCAACTTGACTTCATTGTCAACGAAACCACCCGTAATTGATTTTGCCTTAAGCAGAGTAATGTTTTCTCCACTCTTAACTTTTGAGAGACCAGACAAGCTCAACTTACCAGAAAGCTTTACGCTCCCGTTTACAATCAATGGTTCCTTCAGATTAATCGCTAAGGTTCCCCTGGAATAAAGGTCCCCATTTACAGTGCCATGTCCGACGAGGGTTCCACCGACTTGAACATCCACCCATCTCAAAGATTCAATCGTTCCACCCTGAAGAATCAATTTACCGTTTTTCGCAATCCGCAATTCATTACGAGCATTAATTTTAGCTCCTTTATTAACGGTTAGGTCTCCACTGATTTCAAGGCCAAGAAAGTCGACAACACGATCTGCAATTGCAGAACCTTGTTTAATCTTCGCACACCAATTTGGTTGAGGCGAACCAGTCTCACGCAGGTAAGTTTCACCAGCATTTTGATAGATGTAGTCTGTCCAATTGGAAGCCTCGCTAATGGAACCACCGCGGATTCCCTTCCAGGTGTGATACGTATTGGAATAACCAGCAGCTTCATCTACTCGCTCCCCAGTCAGTAAAAGATTTAGCTTTTTGACCAATTGGGGCCGGCTCAAAGCCAGATTATTTTGCTCTGCAGGATCAGTATTCAGATCAAAAAGCATGGTAACGGGTTCCTTTTTTCGCTTTTTCTTTTTATTGCTTGCCGATGACTTTGTATCTCCGCGCGGGCGAATTAATTTATACTGCCCCTGAATAATCGACGCCTGATTACCTGCTTCGTGAATCAAATAATCTCTTGTTCGTTGAATGCCTTTCCCTGTGAGAGTGGGAGCAAGGGAGACACCGCTCACTCCAAGAGGAATCGGTACTCCTGCAAGTTCACAAAAAGTGGGTAGCAAATCCGAACAATCCATAACCAAGTCAGTACTCGAACCTTTTTTCAGCTTTGATTGATGAGTTATCTTCTCTGACCATCGCATAATTGTAGGTACTCGAATACCTCCCTCATAAATACTACCCTTTGATCCCTGAAGTCCTCCGTTCGCATCTAATTGTTCACGGTTATTCCCACCCGGACCGCCGTTATCCGACTGAAAAACAACCAGCGTATTATCAGCAATAGAATCTGACTTATCTCCATCTCCATTCGGGTCATCCAAGGCTTCAAGAATATTACCAAAGTGAGCATCAATACGGGTGACCATGGCACACCACTGTTGGGATTGGGGAGATAATTTTTTAAAAAAGGATTTACCCTTATAGTCATGATCCCAGCTCGGAAGTTTTTCCACTTCCTTAAAAGGAGCGTGAGGAATCTGGGCGGCAAATAAGCCAAAAAATGGCTTACCTGAACGATTGTATTCTTGTGCCTGATTCCTCACAAAATCCAAGCAAGCAAATGCATAAACATCATCACAATAGGCAGGATCGGGGTATTCAGGATGATCCTGAAATGCAGGATAATTCGAATAAGACTGTTGCTTCCTGTATTTTGCCATGCTGTTAGCCTTGAGCTCCAATCCTCCAGCTAGCCTTCGTTTCGAAGGTGCATTCCAAAGCGTTGGCTGGAAAAAGGTATGGGCACGTACATGATGGAGTTCCGCGACCACAAACTTGTATCCGTGAGAAGTGGGAAGAGTCTGCACATTATCGATAGTCGGATTTTGCATATCTTTGGATCCTCCATATCCCCACTTCCCCCAATATCCGGTAGCATAACCAGCCTTGGTAAGTGCATCACCCATGGTAATGTCATCCTTACGAATTGCCTTCTTGGCATTATCCGGATCATTACGGTCGGCAAAGGTATACCCCTGATGAAACCCGGTTTGCTGTGATGACCGTGCAGGTGAGCAAACCGTACATCCATAACCTCGGGTAAAATTGATTCCCTGCTCCGCTAAGCGGTCCAAATTCGGCGTAAGTACATAGGGCTTACCTTCCGCTTTTCTCTCAGCTTGACCATTCGGACCGATGGAGCCCCAACCAAGGTCATCCACATATAAATAAATAATGTTGGGGCGCTCCGCTCCAAAGGCAACACTGGCTAAAATAAAACAGGATGTTTGTAAAAAAAGGATTAGATTTTTCATTATATAATAAATTTACCTTTTCATTTTATCCCTCTTTGTGGCAAGGGATAAGGAGAGACTAACTGAATTTTCGAAAATCAATCGAAGCCCAAAATTAAAGGCTTAGAATTTCCCTAATTTTGCCCGCTAATGCTTGGTCCGTGGCATAAACAGCACCCCCATGATTCATAAAAGTTGAATCCTTCCGGTTTAGATCAAGTGGATTACCATGCACATCGCTTACTTCAGCACCCACTTCTTCATACAGACAAGCGGTGGCTGCATAATCCCAAATACTACCCCCACCCTCCTGTGGCTTTGAAAATTTAAAATGACACCCGGGAGCCGACTCCAGAGAATGACAGGCATTAATTACGGCTCCACCGAATTGAGTCGCCACTACCCCTTGCAATCCAACTGAAACAGCATAGTTTTCCAACTCCCTTAACACCCGTAATCGTTCGGGATGATCTTCAAAACTTCGATCGTAAGTGAAGACCAACTCGTTTCCCTTCGATTGCATTTTCCATGGTATACCATTCCTTTTCACCCCGTATCCTTTGGTTGCTTGCCAAAGAATATCATGCACCGGATCGTAGACCACTCCGATTTGAGGCGAACCATCCCGGGCAATCAAAGCGATAGAAACGGAATAGCCCGGTTCTTTTCGAGTGAAAGGCAGAGTGCCATCCAAAGGATCAATACACCAAAAATAATTCTTCTCGAATCGGGAACAGTCGTCTTCACTTTCCTCAGTTAGTAATGCCAAATCAAACTCACAACAAGTCGGCTTAAGAATTCGTAAGATCGCATCCTGCGCTTTTTGATCCACCTCGGTCACCACTTGAGAAGCATAAGTGTCTCCCCCATCCTTATGTAAAACTTCTACCTCAATATCCTGATAACGTTTAATCAAATTACCTGCATCAAGGGCAGCATTTACCGCATGAATGGTTAGCCCATTGAGATCCATCAGGCTTTTTCCTCCCGCAAGGATTCAATTACTTCCCGGGTCACCCGTTCGCTGTAGTCGCTCAGCTTCCAGTGCCCTGGACTCCAACCTTTCATAAAACGATGAAAGTCAGCCCAAGCGACACGGTATAAAGGGCGCCAGTCCTGCACAACTTCTTCGGCGGACACTTGACTATTTATTCGTGCAAGTGATTTTCGAAACTGAGTAAAATAATAATTAAGGACCTCAACCTCAATTTCTTCCGCTTCCTCATCTCGAAAACAGCTCCCCACAAAATAGGCTAAATCTTTCATCCCACAACCTGCCCCGACATATTGAAAATCGACGGCCGCCACCTGAGTTCCGTCTGAATTGAAACAGAAGTTTGCCAACTTGGCATCACCATGAACAAGGGTTTGAAACTTATTGGTTTTTAACTTGGCATCAATCGCGGGGGCTGCCTTTTTAATCACCTGATCATCCAGCCGCTCCAATTCATCGGGTCTCGTCTCCAAATGCCAATAGGTTCCACACTCCCAAAGCCCAGTCGCATCCCCATCCAAATTCTCGGCATGGAAGGTAGCTAACCAACTAACACAGGCCTCCCACTCGGTCTGATTGACGAAACTTTTACGGCCTCTAAATCCAGAAGCATCTAAATCTTCCAATAGAAGTAATACCTCATCTCCCTCCTTCTTCGTTCCCAAGCAAGACGGAATCCGTGCGAAGCCATTTTTACAATCCACATCCTGTTTTCGGTACCAATTTGCTTCCACCTGGTAGGATTTGAGTTTTCGCTGGTGAGACAGATCTGTATTCCACCCCCTTGGGTGAGATCCCCTGCCGGGCTGAACATGCTTCACGATAACACTTGAAAACTCACCTCCATCCAGGTCCACCCTTTGAATACTCCCGTATCCACTCCAAAGGCTCTGAACTTCGACCCGGTTCGTAATCCGATTCGCGTTAGTTCGTTCTAAAATAAAACTATCTACCTGCTCAATTTCCACAGCTAAGAACTTAGCTGCCGTCCTGTTGAATACGAATTAAAAAATACCCCGAGTTACAGCCAGTTGGACGAGGACTGGTTAGCCAGGACATGGGAACGGGTCTTTTGGAATTTGCTAAGGGAATCCTGTGCCTGTTTCAATTGTACTTTAATCTGTTTGTCATCCGGGGAATTCTTAAGTTTTTTCTGACAGTCCGAAATCTGCTGCTGCTTCTCTCCGATCCATTTGTTTAATTCATCAAGGCGGGCTTCATAGACTTCCTCCATAGTCCAAGCTCCTACTTTCTTCAAGTAAGCATCTAGATTCCGAACCATAGAATCTCTTTTCTCTGGCATGGAAGCGGATAAATCCTTGGTTTCCCCCATGTCCTTGGCCACATCAAAGAGCTTAATCTCACCGGTGTTTAAATGACGCATCAGTTTGTAATCTCCATCCCGATAAGAAGTGATCGGGATCGTGTAGTAGGCAGGGAAGTGAAAGACCAGACCCGTGTCCCGCTTGGGAAGTTTTCCCTCATTTCCCTTCTTGAGAACAGAACGCAAGTTTACCCCATCCAAGTCCTTGGGCAGTGGGGCCTCACTTCCCGAAAGTTTGTGCATGGTGGGAAGGTAGTCCCATTGAGCAACTGGAAGATCGCACTGCGAATTGGCGGGAATACCGGGACCAGACACGATCATGGGTACCCGAATACCTCCCTCCCACATCCTGGCTTTTCCTCCTTGAAGTGGTTTATTACTGGCTCCACCCCCATTGTCGGAAGAAAAGATTACAAAAGTATTTTTGTGCAAACCCAGTCCCTTAAGTTTATCAAGCACCATTCCAATCGAAGTATCCATATTTTCCATCATTGCTGCATAGTTGGCCCGCTCCCAATGACTCTTCATTTTAGGTGGCATTTCATCTGCATTCGGATCGAATTTTGAAATATCCGGAATTTTTTCTTCGATACCCTCCCGTTCGGCAACCATATCCAAGTATTTACGGCGGGTGCTTTTCAACGACATATTTCGAACATGCAAGGCATAATGAGAAATCGTCAGAAAGAAAGGTTTCTTATCCTTGGCTCTCTTTTCAAGGAATGCATTGGAAGTCTTGGCCAAGCTGAAAACTCGTTTTGGATCATCGAGTGGGATGAGGGTTTTATCTGCCGGTTCCCACCAGTCTCCATGTCCGTTGCCATTGGGATGTTTGTGAATGAAATCAGTCTCGTCATATCCATGATCCTTGAACCAGCCGAGGGGAGTGCAGCCCTTGCCAAAAAAACCACTTACATACCCCTTTCCAGATTCCTTAAGCATTTCCGCCAAGGAAAGTTTCTTTTCAAAATCCACCTGCTTTTTATTCATCACCACATCGTGAATGGAAACACAACCCACCCGGGCGGTGGTCATTCCAAACTGGATACTTGCCCGGGAAGAGGTGCAAACCGGAGATGGACAGTAGGCATTGGAAAAACGCATACC
>JAQXBH010000231.1 GCA_029252505.1 Opitutales bacterium
AAAAATTAATAAAAATCTATGAAAGCAAGATATTTAAATAAGCTATTCGACCTGCGATCGAATTTACTTTTTTTCGTTTATCTAATTGTTACTGCATGTCTTTTTTATACTCTTCAAAAGTTCGCTCACGCAAAGTGGGGAATTGTACTTATTGAGGAAATGATTAGTTGGATTGGCCCGTCGTTCGGATATCTTTATGATTTAGCAGGCTGGACACTGTTTGGTTTTGCTCCGATGGGTGCCGTACTCGTTTGGTTTACCTACCTTAAGGCATCAGGCGGGTTTTATCCAAAGCATCGATCCTACTGTTCTTGGATCAATGAATTGGCTGTGGCTCTTGGGTTACTCGGTACAATTCGAGGCTTTATCGTTGTGGCATCTGGGGCCAGCATGGCATCAGCCGGTGCGAGTGAAACACTATCCGCAATCCTTGTCGGTATGGGATCTACTTTCCTTGGTATAGCGGTCGCAATTTGGGCCCTTCTGTTACAATCACCAGAGGCTGAGTGATGACTCAATTAACTCCGAGAAAAAAGGGTGCAGTTTTTGCAGCCATGACAGATTTGTTTATGAATTTTTCCTTAGCCCTCGTTTGGGTACTGTTTGTAATGCCGACCTCAGGGTCAGACTTGGTCCAAGAGCAAGTTCATCCCGAAGAGGCACTGGATGGATCCAAGCCAGCTGCAGGACTGACCGTTGCAACTGCACGATTAGATGGAGGGACCGGAGAATTGATGATTTCTTACAAAGGCCAGAAAACAGATCTAGCAACCTTTGAAAATATGCATGCAAGAACTAACTTTCCTGAACATCTTGTGTTTCGATTTGAAAATCTGCCAAACTTTCAAAAATTGGCTGGTATGGCTCTGGAAAATGATTCTGCAGTTTCCTTAAAACTTCCCCGGAAGCTTTAATGTATTTTACTGTAGATTTTGACAGATGAGTAACGAAAAGCATTCAAATATCCTCCTGTTTTCTACATCAGACAGATCGATCATACCTGCCATACTTTGTTATCTTACTTTCATAAGCGGTATTGCAAATGCCGGGCCTGGCCAGGTTGAATTCGAAAGGGGGCTAGCTTTCCAACTTGGAGATGGTATTCCGCAGGATTGGGCAGAAGCCAAAAAAAAGTATACAGATGCGTCCTTGTTGGGTAATCACAATGGAAGTCACCATCTAGGCTTGATGTACAGGCATGGTGATGGAGTGGACAAGAACCTTACTATGGCATTTTCATGGATGGGGAAAGCTGCCTACCAAGGCTCTGCCGATGCCATGAATGACCTTGGAGTTTACTACAAGGATGGTCTTGGTGTGGATCAAAATTACAGCCGGGCAGCAGACTGGTTTCGCAAAGGTTCAGAACTTGGCAATGCCTTTGCTCAATTCAATTTGGCACTCCTATATACCAGTGGAATTGGAGTGGGAATAGATTTAGATAAAAGCACTGCACTCTATGAGGCTGCTGCCTTTTCGGGTTACAATGCGGCCCAGAGAAATCTGGGAATTTTATTGATTGAAAATAATTTCGATAATCGGGAAGAGGCTTTCGCTTGGTTGCTTATCGCTTCGATCAATAAGGATTCCTGTGCACCTAAAATCTTCAGGGAATTAGCCTCAGCTATGAGCCCTGAAGAGATTGATGCCGGGCAGAGAAAAGCTACTCAGTTTTTAGAAAAGTCTCAACAGATTTTGAATGATTGGAGCCCTGCACCTCAGGCACCATAATCCAGACTAGTAAAGGTTTGAATGAATCAATCGTTTAAAAGAAAATAGTTCGGTGGGAAGGCTTTTCTAAAATCTGTTTCCATCTTTATTGACAAGGCTACCCCCTTTTCCACCTTTGTTTAAGAGCCAAATCCTCAGCATTTCCTCGACCTCAAGAGGAGTATGGTCGAGTTCGTTTATGATCGAAGAGGAATTTAAATCCCATACCTCAACTTTGACAAAAACAGGCTTTCTTAGAGTTACTGCCCTGTCCAAATTTGAATCATCGGTAAACAAGGTATCTACCCAGTCCCTGTAATTTTTTTTTGAATCTTCTCTATTCTGTAGTTGTTCATTGATATTTCCAATATGTCCATTGCTATTTGGGGTATCGGCAAAGCGACCCCAACCAGAATTAAATAGTGAGCTTACCTTGCCACTCTTTCCAATACTGCGTGCAATTCCCACATATACGGGAGTAATCGCATTTGAATCATTTGGGGCCGCATCGGGCTCTCTTTGGTAAATGGTATATACGATTCCTTCGATAAGGCATTGGGGGAGTCCTTGTTCAAAAGCTTCTTTTATCAGGTTACTTATCTTCATGGTTTTTTGTGATAGCTCATCCGACCGGGCCACCATTTTGCCATGCGTGGGATGGTCTTGGATGACTACGGTTTTTTCATCGGGTTTCGTTTTTAATAATGGTGGGTCATCTACGCCCGTTTGAGAGAGCCATGATTTTACTTTTGATTGTGCATTTTCTTTATTCATAGCTACGATTATACCTTAAAGAGAAGACAAATGAGGTACTTGTGCTTAAGGTGCGAAAAGACTCAATTTAGAGAGATAAAAATTTTGATCTTGGTTGTTTGTAAAAGTTTAGATTCTCTTAACCTTTTATATGAAAATTACCATATATAAGGATAAAAGTTTATTTGGTCCGTATGACCTTGAAAAGGTTCACGAGTATCTTCGTGCCGACCGGTTGCAAATGAGCGATATGGCATGGAGTCCGGGATTTGATGATTGGATGCCCTTGGAAGAAATCCTTGCTGCGGATTCCAGTCTTTCTTTGACCGTTGAAGTGGAAGGTGAATTTAACAAAATAATCTGGCTCATTAAAAAAGGGGAGGGCGAGCTTGCGTTCGATATTGCCAAGGGGCTGAGCTCCGTTGAGCTCTTTGAGAAGCTACTGGAAAATTGTTGCTTTGGAAAAGATGGATCCCTTCATCTCAGTGATCTCTTTACACGCTTCCCTGGAGATACTGAGCTATTTTTTAAATTTCTGGCTCATGCTCCAACTAAGGCTCAGATTTGCAGTACCTTAAAAGTTAAAAACTTCGTAAGCCTAAAATTTGAAGGTGACACCTCTTTTGAAACACTCGATTTCTTGGAGGCATTTACTCATATCAAAGAGTTGAAATTTTTTAATTGTTATAACCTTTATGATTTTCGAGCACTTTCCAAATTGCCTAATCTCCATTCCCTCAAGATAGAAAGCTGCGGCGACATAAAAGATCTATCTTCTCTTTCGGAAATAAGCGTGACTAATCTGGAAATTAAAAACTGTGGTGCACTCCATGATATTTCTGAACTTTCGAGCATGCCCAATCTGAAGTATTTGGATTTAAGTGGTTGTTCAAAGATCAAAGATTTTTCCGTAATAGCTAGGCTTCCTAAGTTGTATGGTCTTAATTTAAGAGGGTGTAATTCAATTGAAGACGCCGAATTTTTTGGAAGTCTCGACTTATCCAGCTTGGAACTCCCAAATAAATTTTTCACGAAAATTCGCCATGTTGAAAAATTTGGTCACCTTGTAACGAAGGATTATTATGTAACGGATGAATTGCTTGAAAGCTCACCTTTCGATTCGGTTGATGACTTGATCGATGCCTATGAAGAAGGTACGGAAGAATGGGAAGACTTTTTGAGAGATGAAATTGGGGGCTACTACAGTCCTGATCAGGAAGATGAAGAGTTTGGGGAATACAATGACTACGACGATTGGGAGATCATTGAGCCCAGGAGTTAGAATATTTGATTTGAGAAAATTGGTTTGTTTTGCTTTTAAAAATTTACAAGAGCCTTATGTCTTCTCGATTGCATCATTATACATAAGCCTACACTTGCTTTGTCCTAAGAAATATTAAGTATGATTCACATATGGGTCTGAAGGAAAAAATCCCTGCTGCTGAGCAATTACTTGTGACCGATGTCGATACAGAGCTCGGTCCTCGACAAATTCGATTTTATTGGGGAGATTTATCAACCCTAATTAAAAAAGATTCTGTTATAATAATTAGTACAACTTGTTTTCGACCGAATATTACCGGAATGGCTTGGAGAAAGATTTTGGAGAAGTTTCCGGAAATAGAAAAGAGTGAGCCTGATTTTAAAGAAGTCATAATTTCCAGCCCAGATTCTTCTTTGTGGCCAATGGGAGAAGAGGATCACTTGACATGTGTTAAATATTCGAATGACAAAAATTGTCGTTTCCCCCCAGCAATTTTGGTGAGCCCTGAGTATCAAGACATAGATGTAAGGCGTTTATTTGTGGTACGCTCGTTGCCCAAGGGCAAAGCTGGTGGGGCAGACCTCTCTTTAATCGAGAAATACCAAAGTATGGTAAACACATGTTTTCCTGCAATTAAAGCAGTTGAAGCACAGGAACAAATGCACTCTGCCAAGCCAGAAGCTTATGAGCATGTGGTACTTTCCGCTCTTAGTGGAAGACAGGGTTATGATGCGATGGGAAGTACTGAAAACCTTGGCCTGATTTTCGCAGAATTACTTAATTCCGCAGAATCCTGGTTGCGGGCTTCTCCTTGGTGGCGGTGCATTGATATTGTCTGTTGGGACCGAGGAAAAAATAAAGAAGATATTTTAATTGAATTAAGAAATTCCATTGGGCTGGAAAAAGGAATTCGCGAAAAGCCTGAGTCTCTCAATTATTTACAACAAGAAGTGGTCAAAGCGTTAAAAGATCTGAAAAGAATCTGTGTTCGCACAAATACTTTTAAGGGAAAAGATGCGGATTCTTTACTGGATGAAATTGAACGCTTGGATAAGGTGCTTTCACGGGATGACTTGTTTATCAAAGAAGTGGGCTCTGCGGCAGGTACACTGACTGAGGCTTTGGTGAAATGGCTGGCTCGTGATATTTTTGGAAAAGGAGTAGCCCTTAAAAGTACATTTGAGAAAAACATCGAGCTTCTTGGAGAAAGCAAAGAAAACAAGCCTAAGGTTTCAAAATGGGTAATCAGCTTTCTTCAAACATTGAGGGTTTTGCGCAATTGCTCGGCACATGCTGCGGATGAGGATGGGAAGCACTCGATGATTTTGCCCAACACTTTGGCTGAAGAAGACTTGACGGTTTTATTTGCTAACCTTAAACGCGTGCTTCGGCTCCTTCTAGAACGTATTCAGCAAAAGAACCCAAGCTGAAACCTAAGTTTTCTTCTGATTGGGAAAGGGGTTCCAAGCGGCATAGACTTTGATCGCCCTTAGTCGGCGGCGGTAGTGCTAGGCTACCTGCATTTTTGGAACAGCGCATACGCCCATACGGGCGACGCTTGGAACCTTACATTTAGTTTCTACGATTCATTCCTTGAATCAATCGAAAACGAAGCAAACTTTTCCCGAGATTCTTGAAGTGCACTTTGGTAACTATTTTTATACTTCCACGCCCAAGCATGGGCGGACTCCAGGCGAACGGAGCCACACATCTTCCTTCCGGACCGCCTGAAAATACCCCCAAGGATTACCCGTATTTGTTTATCCAACTCCTTAAAGGGAGATAAATCATCTGCGATACTGTAGTAGGGCACTTGCATGCCAGAGGCACCGCTTACTTCCCGGTTTACTTCCCGTACCATCTCTTCAAGTAGGCAGTCCTTCTCTTTACTTCTGCTCGCTTCCTTTATTTTTTTAGCAAAACTGCGGGCAATTCCCTGATAGGTTCGCCCCCATTTCAAGGCCTTGTTTTCCATCACTCTTACCCGATCCTTGTCAAAGGAAAAGCCCAGGAAATCAAAGCCTTCCTTGAAGCTTTTTTTCCAGGTCTTTGCTTTGGATAGAGCCAGCCCCCGCACTTCGAGTGCTTGGGCAAGATTGCGATGTGCCAGCTCGAGCTGATCCGTTTTTTCCGCAAGAATCAGAATGTCGTCCACATAACGGATCAGCTTGATATTTTTCAGCTGCAAAGAGTTTTCCAGATCCAGCAGATAACATTCACCCAATACGGTACTTAGGGAGGTCCCCGTAGGAGTCCCGAGAGTATTTTCCTGATCGGCTGATTTTCCTAGCCGGGTATCTCGGAGGGGTACGGTCAATGCTCTCTGAGTCAGTCGGATCACCTTGGAGTCGACTTCAAAATCAGCCAAGAGTTTAAGAATAAAAGGATGAGGGATCGAAGGGTAGTACTTGTTTACATCAGCTCGAAGAACCTGCAACTTTCCACTCTCTCTCCCCATAATTACCTGCTTCACTGCATGACGGGGGGAAGTCTTAAGAAAATCCGGATATTTCTTGCTCAGTACCCGGCTAATTTCATCACTCATCGCCCGCAGGACGATTTGGTCCCGTATTCGGGGGATATGAATCTGGCGTAATTTTCCAGGCTCACTTGAAATAGTTTTTGTACGAAAAGGGGCAAATCGATAGGCAGGGAAACTCGGATTTTCACGATCGGTTTGAGAAAGCAACCTATGTATCTCGGCTATGTTTTGTTCAAGGTTTGTATCAAATTTCTCTGCGGTTACTCCATCCAGCCCAACCGATGGACTCCTTTGCCCATCTCTTCCCCGACTGTTCTTGAGTCGGTCCCAGGTTTTCAGAAGAGCACTTGAAGAATACCTAGTCATAAGGGGAAAAAGACTTTAAATCCAATCTTCCAGCTTTCCCCATGAATTTGCACCTTCCACGCAAGTTGGGGTCGATGGAATAATTTCTTTCCTTTCATTCATCTGCCTTAACTGATCCAAGGTAAAGGGCCCTTCGTTTTTCCCATCCCGATGAATCCAAATACTTGGCAGACTCGAATCCTCTGTATACATCCCAATCAACCCCTTAAGAATTTGCAGGATATGCCTTTCTTCTTTTGGGTTGAGGTGCCATTTTTTCTCCTCGATCCATAGCACACTCCTTCCATCGTTGTAACGACCTTCCTCGAACTGTCTGTCGTTAAGTAAACGGACTCGATGATCCGGAGCCTCTTCCACTCCCTTATCAATGGTCTGGGTCAAGCAATGATAAAGATTTTTAAGGTCTTGTTCGCTTACTTCATGACTTTGATGATCTCCTAGTCGGAGAAAAAACCCCAAAGAAGATTGGTTATTTTTTTCAATGCTTATCATGATAAAATATAGTTATGGTTCCTTTTAAGAGTACATGAATTTTTAATTTCAGTAAGAATTTCCTGCCTTCAGGACCTCCTCAATCTCAAGGGCTTGGGAGTAGGGGATGCCGACTTTCTTTTCAAAGGCCTCCAGATCCACATCATCCACAAACTTTCCTTCCCCTCGTAGTTCCGACCATTTGGCCATCGCTTGGTATTTGGTATGGGCATTGGGGTTTCCATTCTCTTTGCTTCTATTGGCAAGGTTAATCCAGCCCAGTGCCATTCGTGGATGTTCCGCAGGTAGAATGGCCGATAAAACAGATAAAGTGGCTTGGGTAAGCGATAGAGCAAGGGAGTTCCATCCGGCCTTCTGGGCAAGAAAGCATACGAAATCAAACTTTTCCCAATCCTCTTCCGTAAGTTCTCCTTTCTCGGATGGTTGGATGGAGCTAAGGTATCCCCTTGCGGCCTCTTCACCACCGATACGATCCCAATAACCGCTAATTTCAGGCCATTCAATTCCAAGTTTATTCATCTCAATTAGATGATCCAAATCCAGAAGTAGGGCACTTGCCTCCTTGGTAAAATTTAAATCTAGCAAGTGTCTTATACCGCACCGAACTGTATAGTTCCTTAACTCCGACGGACAAGATTTATTGAGTGATAATTCGGCAATGGCAGATCGTGCAAGTTCTATGGAACCTACAAAATTAGGAGATCTAAGAAGATGTTCCTTTAAGCTGGGATGAAAAAACTGATATCCTACTTCGCCTTCGGGATCTGGTGCTTGATCCAAAACGGAAGAAAGTTCTTTTAGGCCATCATCCAATAAGGCAGAGAATTTATGATCTCGAATAAGTTTTCGATCTTTTAAAAATGCCAAAATTTCTCGGTATGCCAAGGGCTCATAGGCAACTGCAAGAGAGGAAAGTATCTGAGCAATCATTACATGAAGGTCGCTGGAGCCAACCCGGCTCATCAAATCGTCGTGATAATTTTCAACCCCTGTGGGTAGCTCTACCGTGTCATCTTTATTGAGTGATCTCTTGCCTGATTTTAGGTCCTCAATCAGGTGTTTTGCGTAAAGTGGACTACCCATAGCCTTGGAAGTTGCTAAATCTACAAAACTTTCAATTTTTTTTGAGTGATTATTGGCAGGAAAAACCTCTTTTAGGCCAGATCGAATAATTTTTTTAATGTCCTCATTACTCATGGGTGGAAGACCATCAGTAAAGGGTATGATTGCATTTTCAAAAGAGGTTTCAATATCCTGAGATTGCTTGCCACAACATACCCAAAGCACTTGTGGGTGTGAGTTTGCCAGGATAACTTCACTAACAAAGTTTTTATCCCGTGAATTAATTTCATCAATCCCATCAATAAATACAACTACCCTGGTAGGAGGAGTTAATGAGTACATTAAAAAAAT
>JAQXBH010000043.1 GCA_029252505.1 Opitutales bacterium
ACTGGAGAACATTTTGCCCATGTCGTAAAGGGCAAGGGATTAAATGTGGAAAAAGGAATTTGTGTAAAACTAGGTAATGAACAATCTCTCTCCACTTGCTTTGACCCACAATCTCTTTCCTACCGAACAGTCTGGCAAGATGGATGGATCAAATTTCAACCCTTTCGATGGGGTTCTTCTCGAAATGCCAATATTGAGGGAACTCCCTGGTTCACCATTGCCAAAGCAGATATGCCTGAAGCGGGGAAATACTTGGGATTGCACCGGTATGGAAAACGGGTGGTTTTTGAATACCAGGTTGGAGAAACAAGAATTATGGACGAACCCTGGGCAGGAAAGAATTCTTTCTATCGAAGAATTGATATCCTAAGCCAAACAGAAAACCTTTCCCTTCCCTTTCGAGTAATGGACGGGGGGCTCAAAGTGGAGGTAGTTGAATCAATGGGTATTCAACAAGCGTCTTGGAAAAACGGAGAACTCCACATTGAAAATGCGAAACAAGATAGCCGGCTGATTGTAAGAGTATCCAAGGAAAAAGAACCCGAAGACAAGGACTCCGTACTCGTACACTTAAATGGGGAGCGAACACCAGAAAAACGATGGAAGGAAGTTCTTCGAGTTCCAGGACAATTGGGGAAGTCAAACGGCTCCAGTTATGTGGTGGATACCCTGACTATTCCCTACGAAAATCCTTACAAAACGGTCATGCAGTTAACCAGCATGGCTTTTCTCCCCAACGGAAATGCCTTAGTCGCGACTCTTCCCGGGGATATTTGGCTGGTCAAAGGAATTTCAGATAATCTCCAAAATGTTACCTGGCAACGGTATGCCACCGGTTTTAATCAGCCCATTGGAATCCATGTCGATGAGGATGGAATCTTCGTACTCGACCGCTGCCAGATTTCGATTCTACATGATACCAATGGGGATGAAGAAGTGGACCACTACGAAAAATATGCCAATGATTTTGGTGGGTTTGACCGGAGCCATACACACACTTTTGGACTCCACCGGACAAAGGATAAGTCCTTTCACTTTATCCAAAGAACAAGTGTATTCCGTACGGATACGGACCGAGTGACCCGAGAAGTAGCCACCGGAGTTCGTAATTGCATGGCGGTGGGCGGTTCCGATGAGTACTTCTGGGCGGGCCCACAGGAAGGAACATGGACACCGACTTCGGCAATCATCGAAGTTCAACAGGGAGAAGAGTACGGATTAGGAGGTAAGGGTATATCCCCTCCCCTGTGCTATGTCCCCCGTGGGATTGATAATTCAACCGGTGGAATGAAGGAAATAACCAGTGACAAGTGGGGTCCATTCAAGGGCTCACATGTGGGACTGAGCTACGGTTCGGGCACGCATTACCTGATTCTTCGGGACGCCACAAGCTCGCGACCACAGGGAGCAGTTGTTCCACTAAAAGGTAATTTCCTGGCCGGTGTGATGCGTGGAGATTTTCATCCCAAAGACGGGCAACTCTACGTGGCCGGCTTGGACGGCTGGGGAGATTACTCCATTGAGGACGGTTGTTTCCACCGGGTGCGCTACACTGGAGGAAAAGTTCGCAAACCAAAGGGATTTAAAATTCATGCCAATGGCGTGAGAATTGATTTCACCACCCAGCTCGATCCTCGCTCGGCGTCTGCGATAAAAAATTACTTTGCCCATGCCTGGAATTATGAATACGCGAAGCGCTATGGTTCACCGGAATTTTCTGCCAAGAATCCGGAAAGCCTTGGGCACGACCGGGTAACAATTCGATCTGTCCAACTACTGGAAAATGGAAATTCCATTTTTGTGGAAATGCCTGATCTCGAACCCATCATGCAACTTCATATTCGTATGCACCTGCAGGACATAGACGGCACAAAATTCAAGACCGACCTTTTCTGTTCGCCCATGTTTCCAGACACCGACTTCACCGCCAAGAACTTGGCCAAACCAAGAAAAGATAAGTTGTCCTTTGTCTCCCTGCGGGTGGCGAGCAAGGATTCGAAAGAGAAACCAGACTACACCGGAAATACCATTGAGGGAGAGCGTGAAATTCGGATCGATACCATAAGCGGTCTGAAATATTCCAAGACTTTGATTAAAGCGAAGACCAATGAAGCCCTGGTTTTAAAATTAAAAAATCTGGATGCTATGCCCCATAACTTAGTGATTATCCAACCGGGCTCGACCAAGAAAGTGGGAGATGCCTCATTTAAAATGATTAGTGATCCCAAAGCGGGCGAAAAAAACTATGCTCCAGATCTCGGTGAAGTACTGCACATCATCCCAGTCATTGAACCCGGTAAAATGCATACCCTTCATTTCCGGGCTCCGAAAAAATCGGGGGATTATCCATTTATTTGTACCTTTCCCGGGCACTGGATGGCGATGCAGGGAATTCTGCGAGTGAATTAAGAGAAAGTCCTTTGCGATCGAACTGAATCCAGGAATTAACTTATTTTCACGACAACCCGATCATATCCAACCTGACGAGTATAGGATTCTTCTTTTTCAATTCGGGGTTCAAAAGAAATTAGCTTTATACTTTTTACCTGTTTGCACAAAGACTTGAGCAGGCAACGAATAATTAATCGGGCCTGCGGAGCCCCGAGGCAGTTATGAATTCCAAAGCCGAAGCCAATATGCGGGTTTGGCATACGATCCAATACCACTTTATTTGGTTCTTTAAATACAGACTCATCCCGATTTGCGGATGGCCAGCATAGTCCAACCCGTCCCCCCGCGGGAACATCATGATCCTCCACACTAGTGGCATGTGGACAGGTTCGGGTAATCGCAGTCAGCGGACTTACATAACGAACAAATTCCTCGCAGGCGGTCATAATGTAGCGTTCATCTTCTCCCAAAAAATCGAGGGCTTCCGGATGTTCCGCAAAATAGACAATGATACTACTGACCACATTAATTACGGTGTCTTTGCCTCCAGCAAAAGTGACATTGGCGATTCCCTGTTTTTCTGTGAAACTTAACTTTTCTCCATTCATCTCCGCATGGTTAAGCATACTAAAAAAATCATCACCCGGCTCCAGTTCGGCTCGTGCAAATTGTTCTGCAGTGTAGTCCTCCAGTCCACTTCCTTCTGTCAGTGCATGCATCCCCCACTCCATCCATTTGTCTGCTTCTGAATCAGGTACCTTTAATAACCTGGCTAATGCACGACATTGCAGAGGTAGAGCAAATTGATTAACGGCTTCCACCTCTCCCGCATCAATTATATTCGCGACCATTGATGTAACCATCGTTGCCATCCCTTCGATATAATCTGCATGAGTCGGACGAATAAAGAACGGCTCCACCAATGTACGAAAATCGGTATGCTGGGGTGGATCCATTTCGATCGGAATTTGGCGCATCGACCGCAGTCCCTCCTCTGAATGAGGAACCACATGAAACGGATTATCGCTACTGAATTCCTTCCAATTCTTCGCCGTTTTCCGGAGTTCTTTTAAGCGTAAAATAAAAGGGATTCTTTCACCATTAAACTCAGTGAACTGTATGCCTGAACCTGTGCGGGCCTCCTCAAAACTGTCTTGGTGTTGTGGCATGATTAAATACCCGAAGAATATGTTTTGTTATGATACCGAGTGCGAGCACTAAGAATACACTCCATAAACTGAACCTGCAATGAGTCTCTTTTTATAGGAGGATACAGATACCATATAAAATTGAACATCAGAGAATTCTGATCACGGGGTAAGTGTACTGTCAAGAATGGTCGATATTAATTCGTTATATTGCGAGGAGCGGATACCGCTAAAAATTAATTTAGACGGGCACCCAACCCTCCGCCGTACCCAGCGAGCTCAAGGTAAGCCATCCCAACCCGTTTCCCTTTTTCATTAAGGACCTCACAGGCACCCTCCCAATATGCATTATCCGATCGGTTGCCCGTAAATTCCTGCTGGTCGAGTAAGGGACCTAAGCGATACACTTCCTGCCCCTTGGAGGGATGAATTACTGAGACCTCGACCGAGGTGGGATATTGGAGTCCCGTTTTTGGACTGGTCCATGTATCCATGGTTTTCCAGGAAAAGTTTTTCTCGTACACCCTTTCCGTCTTTCCCTCTTTATCAATCCAGTAAACTGCTGACCAAGGATCGCTGCCCCCGTCTTTTTTCCGCAAACGATAGGCTTTCAACTCAGTCCCGTCGTCCAACTGCATACAAGTCCAATCCCACCCGACTAGATCATCCCCCAATTGACTGGATGAGATTTCGTGATCCATCCAGGCCATTCCTTCGACAGGAATTTCTTCTCCATTCTGATAAAGTATACCCTTTGCCTGGATACGGGTGTAGGACCAGTACCAACTGACCGAAGCTGGATCAGACCCTTTTCGACTCAACCCACGATCTCCAAAAGATATTAATGGCTTTGTCGGATGAAGAGTGAGTTCAAGCTTTACTCCTCCGGGGTAACGAGTAATGACCTCGTGACCCGTTCCATCTTCAAGAAGGCTTACCTTCATTCCACCGACCGCTAGTTGAAGAGTTTCTCTTGAAGCACTTGCCTGCCAACCCTCCCGTACTACTCGTTCGTGATGAAAATATTTCCCTTCTCCTAGGTCGCTAAGGGCACAATGGAGTAAAAAAAGATTTTGATTACCAAAGTGAATATTCGAAGACTGCCTGGACTCCACAGGATCCCCTGCCAGGCGAAAGATCGTGGATTGGAAGCCGAATTTTTTTCCCGAACCAACCGCGTTTAAATGACCAACCCAGTACCACCATTCTATACCATACTCGGGATGAGAACCGTGATCCTGCGGAAGGACAGGCAGGTAATCAGAGGTGGGCACACGGTACCCTTTAGAAGAACGGCTGGGCGGCTCAATCCATTCTGCAAGTAAAAGGACTGGGGAAATAAGGCAGAGAATTAAAAAAAATTTCATTTACGTTTATAATTCCAATAGGTGGAGGCCAGGCAACCGGAGAGAAATCCAGTCAGAACGAGCAGGATTCCAAAAATGAGAAAATCGGTGTATGGGACATGCCAAAGGAGAGTCCATCCAAATGACTGTACATTGATCACTTTAACCAACAACCAACCAAGAACCAGTCCGATCAGTGAACCGCTTACCCAGGCGGCGAGCCCAATCCCAGCACCCTCAATTCCTGCGGAAAGCAAAAACTGACGATTTGAAAAGCCAAGGTGACGCAGAGTAAGCCAGGTACGGGCAGATTCATCAAAGATCGAAAAAAGACCGAGTAATAGACCGGCAAAGGCAACCACCAATCCGATAATATTGAGTGCGGAGGTGGCTTTAAAAGTCTGTTCAAAAATACCCAATGCCACATCCCGTAATTCCTTTCCATTACGAACATCCAACCCCGGGAAAGCGAGGCGTAGACGATCCCGTATTTGGTTCACATCAGTTTCCTCTTTTAAGTACAGGCTTACATTGATCGGGCGTTCGGATTGAGTCCATGACTTCCAGGTTTTTATATCCACAGCGGCAGTTCCAAATTCATTTCCGTAATCCGAAAATATTCCAACTGGGGAAATTTTCTTTCGCCCGGAAGGAGTATCCAATTCAGTTACCCCACCATTAATCAGATCGAAGCGCCTCGCAAATGTCTCGCTAATTAATGCGGGTTCAGCACCCGCTACGGCAGTAAAGGAACCGGGTATTTTGTACCAGAGTTGTTTAATGGAAGTGGTCCATGCCTTCATATCAACCCCCGATAGAATAGTAATGCCCTCCTTCGGTTTTGCATAGGAAATATAAACCACATCTGCATAGGCAATCGATTCATCCTGTACCAGTTCTTCCATGATGGTGGGATCAATCCCGTTGATCGTACCTGCCCCAGTAACTCCCCGTTCGGAAATATAGAGTTCCGCCTGAAAGCGAATATCGAACCATTCCTCAATCGTGTATCTAAAACTGTCCACCATTTGAAACATTCCGGTCACCATGCCGACCGCCACCACCAATCCGGCCACAGCTAATCGATGCCTACTCGAACCATCCTGTAACCGACTACAGGCTAACCGGCTGACTGGTTGAGAACAAAAAGGACGAAACCAATGGGCCAGCACGACCAGGGCATGGCCGGAAAGAAGTGCTGCTCCCAGTATCCAAAAACCGGCGGTCAGAAATCCACCCACTGGCATTTTACCCCCGCCCTCCAAGGGTAAGGGTGGAAACAAAAGACATAATCCACCCACAATCAAAAAGGAAAGTCCGACCTTTGGCTTTTGTAACCAGGTAAATCCGGGCGACCAGTCGCCCTTGGAAAGAACCTGAGCCGGTGGGGTTTGCATCGCATCCCGTGCGGGGAGCCAACCGGCAAGCAAAGTGAAGAAAAGGCCCAGCCCGACACCGAACACGCAATCAGTCCAGGTAAGGGATATCGCATCCAGTGTGGTTGCAAAATAAAGTGCATTTACGGTGTCAGCTAACATCTGAGCGGAAAAATAAGCAAAGAACCACCCCACTCCAATTCCCGCGACCGATCCAATTAATCCAATAATAATGGATTCCACCAAAGAGGTAAAAAAGAGAATTTGTCGACTGACCCCAAGTGAGATCAGGGTGGCAATTTCAGTTCGTTTTCGAACCACTGCCGCATCCAAAGCCTGTAAAATAAGATAAGCACCCACAAGAATTGCAATCAAAGAAAGAATAGTCAAATTGAGGCGAAACGCGGCTGTCATTGCCGCACGATCAGCCGCACGGTTCTGAGTCGGGCTAACAGTAATATTTTCAGGTAGCTCGCGAGTAAGGCGATGCTCGATCTCATCGAGGTATACAGAATCCTGGCGAAGCTCGGGTTTGCTAAGAACAACTTCCACACGATTGATTTCGCCGGGCCGACTAAGAAGAGATTGAACAGTAGGAATATCTGCAATTACCAAGTCATCCGGGAGTGCCGATCCTTCCTGCTTTAAAATTTTACGGACCCTCATTTGTTGACGACGACCACTGGCAAGGATTGTGACCTCTCCGCCCTCCTCCACTCCGACTTTCTCCGCAGTGGTTTGACCAAGCCAGACAAAACTCTCACTCCCAAGCCAATCATGCCACGAAGCTTCATCCTGTCCGAAATCGATTTTATTTTCCACCAAGTCTGGCAGATTGGCGAGTGACAGTAAGTCGAGCCCAACGAGACGAAGTTGCTGGCTTGGCTCATCATTCGAATCGAGCGCCGTAATTGACCCTTCTATCACGGGAACCATATGCCAATCCGGGTCTCCCGCTAAGGAACTCAGCCTGGGCAGAATATCTGCAGGAAGTCTCTGCGTCGGGGACTCGATTAGGAAATCGCTCTGTCCGGAAACCGCCTGATTAAAAAGCCCAAAATTTGCCGATGCCGATCGACTCGCCTGGCGGATACCATTAAACGCACCTACCCCGATCGCGACAATAGCGAGGAGAAGAAAATAACTGCCAGGCTTTTGCTTCCAATGTCGAAGAGTGGTCCGGACAAGAAGGAGCAGGACGAGACGGAAAGAATGAGGAAGATGCGACATGTTGATACTTAGACCAGCATTCCATCTTTCATGGAAATCACCCGGTTACAAATCCGGGTGGATGCCTGATCATGCGTAACTAACAAAATAGCCACCTGAAATTTTTTCGATAAATCTTCAAGCAAGGAAAGAACATGGCCGCCACTCTCCGTATCCAGGCTACCGGTTGGTTCATCGGCAAGGATTAGGTTTGGACGATGGATCAATGCACGGGCAATCGCCACACGTTGGCATTCGCCCCCACTCAGCTCATCCGGTTTGTGATGAGCTCGTTTAGACAGGCCAATTGCATCGAGTAACTTCTCGACTCTCTCAAGGCGTTCTCTTTTGGGCATATCAAGCAACTGAGCAGGGAATTCTATATTTTCAAAAGCAGAAAGTGTGGGCAAAAGATGAAAGGATTGAAAAACATACCCGATTGACTGTCGCCTGATTTGCTCAAGATCTTTTGGGCTCATATCATTTAATGATACCCCGCCCAACTTAATTTCTCCCTGATCCATTGGCTCAATCCCACAAATACAATTAAGTAAGGTAGACTTTCCACTACCACTCGGTCCCATTAAAGCAACCCGTTCCCCGGTATCTAATTGTAGATCGACCCCCTTTAGCACATCCACTTGCCCAAACGACTTGTGGGCCGAGTTTATCTCCAATGCAAATTGTTGAGTGTTCCCCGCATTCGGGGATGATGGGGAAGAAATCATATTCCCATCTTACTCATCATAGACAAAAAGTCCAAAAGGATATTGTGGAGACTCCCTCATCTTTGGACAATTTGAGTCAGCATTTGACGATCTTCGCAGGAATCTTAGTCAATATCTGGATCAGCGCCTCTGGTAAGAACTCTGAACCCCAATTTTTTTCTGGGAATTCGCTAATTTTTCGAGATATTTCTTAGGGTATTTATTAAATTTCTTCAGGCAAGGCTTGCAGCAAAGCACTATCTCATATTTTCCCTCGTGAACGAAGCGGTAAACTTTTCCCATGGAGCCAAGTTTATTATCAGAAACCAAGCAGTATTTCAGAGGGTATTCCTTGATTTCGTCCTTGGCAAACAAGGAAAAAGAAAACGAAAGTACCCCCGATAAAACGAGGAGAAGAATAGATGTATTTTTCATTATGTAATATTGGTTTAGATGTTGTTGCTTAAAAGTAAATTCTCACTCCGAATCCAAATTGATGATCCGAATGGTATCGGGCCGTCATGGCAAATTCTTTGCTGAACCGGTAATCAAGACCAGTTTTGAGTTCCCATTTCCCATCCGATTCATATTGGATTTCGCTGCTCCAAGAAATGTGGTTGGTCAGGGGAAGTTCCTTGGACAGACCCAATCTCAGTTCCGCCTCATGATCCATTGTTACCGTACCCTGAGTGAGAAAAGGTAGGCGTTGGTTATAGCCCAAATAAAATCGTTCGTACTGCTCAGGAGAATTGCCTGAACGAACACCTGCTAAAGTTTTACTATTAAAATCGATCAGGCGTGACCACTGCACATCCAACTCATACTCCGCATGCTCAAAGGCATGCTCCCAGAGAAAATCGAGATCATGTAGGGCCTTGCGGATACCGAGCCTTCCCTCCGTCATTTTCGTACCCACCATTGCATCCATACTAAAAAGCCAGGGATCGAGCTTGGAGAGATCCATTTTCGGCTTATGGTCTGGGCCCTGCTCTCGATAACTGAGGATACGGGTC
>JAQXBH010000057.1 GCA_029252505.1 Opitutales bacterium
TCACCCATTTCTTTCAGGTAATTCTTAGTGGAACCATGCAGATCGGCGGATCCACTGATGAGTAATGGAAAAGCCTTGGCTAAATCATTAATGATTTGAGAACCTGCGGCGCGGGTGGCCACTTTGGCGTCTTCGGCAAATACTTGCACGCTATCCATCAAATTAGCGGGTAACTCCCGGGTTAGTCCACTGTTCAAAAGGGCTGACTTTTCAGGATTGGCGGATTGCCAGGCAGCAAAAGTTTGATCCCATGACTGACGGTTTGCTTTCCGTTGATCTTTGAGAGAAGTAAAATAGGAACGAACCTCCTCGGATACAAAGAATTTTTCTTCCGGAAGGCCGAGGCCCTGTCGTGCGGATTCTGCAAATTTTGCTCCTCCCTCTCCATGACCGGCTGCAGTTCCCGCAACTTCAGGAATGCCCTTGCCAATAAGAGTTTTAACTTCAATGAAGGTCGGTTTGCCGTTGTTGTTTGATCTGGCTTGAGACAATGCATCGGCAATCGCATTAAGATCATGTCCATCTTCCAAGCGAATTACATTAAAACCATAAGCTGCAAAACGATCGAGTACACTCTCGCTTTGGCTGGCATCTGCCATCGCATCCAAAGTGACATCATTTGAATCGTAAACGATGGTTAAATTATCCAGTCCGACATGGGCACCAAGAGATGCGGCTTCTGCCGCTACCCCTTCCTGAAGGCAACCATCTCCCACCAGGCAGACCACCTGATGGTTAATAATTTCATGCTCCGGTGTATTAAAATGAGCGGCTGCCATCTTTCCAGCGATTGCGATACCCACCGCATTTCCTACTCCCTGACCAAGTGGACCAGTCGTGCATTCAACTCCTGCAGTTTCCCCGAATTCAGGATGCCCAGGAGTTTTGCTGTGGAGTTTACGAAAATTCTTAACCTCCTGAAGAGAAAGATCGTAACCTGCTAAATGAAGCCAACCATAAAGAAACATGCTTCCGTGACCGGCGGAGAGAACGAAACGATCACGGTTCAACCATTCTGCATCCGAGGGATCAACCTGTAAATCATGCCCATAAAGAACTGCACCCACCTCGGCGGCTCCAAGAGGGAGTCCGAGATGCCCCGAACTGCATGCGTGAACGGCATCGATTGCCAAGCCTCGAGCTTGATCTGCTGCTTGTTGAAGAATTTCTATATTTGATAGTGCCATAGTAATTTAGTACTTAAATTTAAAGAGTGGGAATGTGAAAAGGAGTTATTGAAAAGTTTTTAAGAATAAACGATCACTCATGGTAGATAACATCTTTTGTAGTCAGTTCAACCATGTTTTCTCCCAAGCCCACTTCAACATGCTTTGACCATATTGTAACCACACCGGTTTGATCATCTTTATCGATGCCGATAAGGAAATACTTATCATCCGGCGAGACATCATCCAATTCCCCATTACCGAAAGGGTCAGTTCTCGCTTTTCCCACTTTTGCCTGAAGTAAAATTGATTTTACACCTAAGGCAATTTCTGGGTTCGCTGAAGAATCTTTTTCCGCATGAGCCCATAATTCTGCTACTGACTTTACCTCACCAGCCAAGGCACGCTCTAAATTCAAATCAGAAAGTAAATCCTGTAGATTTCGAGTAGTAAGATAAAAATCGGAGGCCTGTGCCGGGCGTTCTGTACCCTGAGGTGTGGGAACGGATGCTTTAAACTTCAATACCGACTTGGCAAACTTTTTGTTATAACGTTGCAATGGATACTGGTTTTCAGATTCGGCCATTGTGGGGGGCAGAGGTAGTGATAAAAAATCCGCATTTGGCAATTCTTCTTTCTGGGCTAATAAATTAGTCGCAAGAGGAGTAGAATATTCAGCAATCGGAGAATCTACCCGATCGGTCCTTTTTTTGGCTTCTGATATTACCCTACTCAAATATTCAATGCGTTGTTCCGCACTTAAGTGTTCATTTCCCTCCAAGATAAAAGCTTGTAATTCATCATCTCCGGGACGATGGCTTTGTTTCGTTTCGGATTCTAACAGTTTGGCCTCCAAGTCTCTGAGACGATTTTCCAAATTCTTTACTTTCCTGTCCTCCACTATAGATGGTTCTTTTGCCGCTTGCTTTTGATTTCTGTTAGTGAAAACAGGTCGCGGTACAAGTCGAGGGTTTAACGATAGTTGTTCGAGAGTATAAAACTGAGGACCACTCCTGTCCATAAAATCAAAAAGGGGAACATTTTTGGAATAAAATAGAGGAATCGCGGTCTGATTACTCGTAATTCGAACAATCATTGATCCATCCTCTTCGATGTTGCGAATAGGACTGATCCAAGTGATTGAATCCATTACATCCAAAGACCTTAGAGTGATAAATTCACTTGCACCCACGCTTCCCTGACAAATCAAAGAGGCAAAACACACAAATAAAACTTTGTTGTAAGATCTGTTCATAACAACATTAGTAAACAACATTGATATTAATTTGCATGTTTGCAAAGTTTTTCTTCTTGCCCATCTAGCAATTTCCTTTTTTTTCGAATGATTACACAAAATACATATTACTATCCGCTTATTTATTCTCTTCTACTTACCTAACCTCAATATTAACTAGCATACTTAATTAGTTTGCCTATCAAACACTTTCTAACATGTCAGACCATTCACCCTCAGAAATAATGATCGAGACACAGGGTCTCAGTAAATACTACGGTGATTTTATCGCGGTAGATGACTTAAACATTACCATTCGCGAAGGTGAGGTAGTCGCATTCCTCGGTCCGAACGGTGCTGGAAAAAGTACTACCATGAAAATGCTCACAGGATACTTGGCACCTTCCCTTGGAACGGCAAAAATTTGCGGAATGGAGGTTGCTCGCAACAGAGAACAGGTAGCAAACCGCATTGGTTACCTTCCTGAAAATGGCCCCCTTTATGAGGAAATGACTCCTCTAAAACTTCTTAATTTCTTTGCAGACGCTCGCAGTATAGATGCCAAAACAAAACTAGAAAGAATTGATCAGGTGGTGGAACAATGTGCGATCAACACAGTTTTAAACAAGCCAATCGGAAAACTTTCCCGAGGATTTCGGCAACGAGTCGGAATGGCCAATGTGCTCCTCCACGAACCCGATGTGCTTATTATGGATGAACCTACCGCGGGTCTCGACCCCAACCAAGTTTTGGAAGTAAGAAAAACAATTAAAGATCTTGGTAAGACTATCCTTTTATCTACTCACATCCTCCAGGAAGTCCCGGAAATGGCCGACCGTATAATCCTGATCGATCAAGGAAGACTAATTTTTGATGGTACTCCGAATGATTTAAAAGATGAATCCTCACTTGACTCCTGGTTTAATCGCCAAACTGCCTAAGTCCATACTGTAACATTTTCCTGTAATGAATTCTAAAGCTATCTCCGCTGTATTTAAACGAAACCTTGCTTCCTACTTTGGCAGTCCGAGTGGGTATGTATTTATTTGTGCATTCCTATTGGCTAGTGGTATTGCTGCTTTTTGGTCACAAGAGTTTTTTGATTCCAACTTGGCAAATCTGGATCAGTTAAATCAATTCTTGCCGCACATTCTGCTGGGTTTTATACCCGCCATTACTATGAGTATTTGGGCGGATGAACGAAGACAGGGAACGGACGAACTACTTTTAACTCTTCCTGGTAGCGACTTTGATGTGGTTTTAGGGAAGTACTTCGGGGCAGTTGCTATATTCGCGATTTCTTTACTTTTTTCCCTTCTCGCGAACTACTTTGTACTTTCACAACTGGGAAATCCCGACTTTGGACTCCTTTTATCTACTTACATTGGCTACTTTTTTGTGGGATTAAGCATGCTTGCCATTGGGATGGTGGCTTCATTTCTTACCCCAAATCTAACCGTAGCATTTGTACTCGGAGTTGCTTTTAACGCCCCACTTGCTCTTCTTCCAGACACCAACTGGGGTCTATCTGCCAGTTTTTTAGATTTTAGCCGAGGAACTATCAGTATTTCGGGCATTGTATTTTTTGTAAGTCTATCCGTTGCCATGCTTTACCTCTGTTCGATATTAATTGGTCGTAGGCACTGGGTAGGTAGCCCAACAGGCAAAACAAAAATACTTCATTACGGAATTCGAGTCGTTGCCTCACTGGCAATAGCATATTCTCTAACCTTCATTTTTAGAAATAATGACATTATCAGGATTGATGCCACAGCAGAGCAATTAAGCAGTTTATCACAAGGTTCAAAAGATTTACTAAATGAGATTGAAGGACAGGTCGAGATTGATGCCTTTATATCCCCTGCCGATTCGATGCCCGAACAATATGTGCAAACGCGAATTAATTTATTAACTGCATTGCGGGAAATTGAGCGTAATGGAAATCAGGTAATCGTTGATATTCACGAGATTACCGCAGAAGATAATGCTTCCACTACGGCCGAAAAGTACGGGATTGAAAACCAAAATGGCGTAACCCCGCCGCTTTTTGTTCAGGAGGATGGCCGTTTTATGCCTTGGCAAAAAGATTTATACTTGGGTCTTGTATTTAAAGGAAGCGGTGGTCAACAAACAATCCCCTTTGTATATAAAGGACTTCCGGTGGAATACGAAATTATGCGTACACTCAGCTCAGTTAGCGGTTCTAAAGCAAAGAAAAAACTCGGTGTATTCGCGACAGATGCTCCGATGATGGGTTCTGCCGGTATGGGGATAATGGGCTTTAATATGGGAGGCGGTACTCCTGCATGGGAAGTGGTAAGCGAACTTCGCAAGCAATATGATGTCCAAGAGGTAACCGGTGGGGAAATTAAAAAGGGAGATTATGACGCCATTATGGTGGTCCAACCTTCCACCCTAGATAACGAAAAGTTAGATGATCTTATCGCCGCAATTAAGGCAGGGGTTCCCACCGCCATATTTGAAGATCCACTTCCACTTATTCAGGGTAGTGTTACTGGCACCTATGAACCGAGAAGAAACAACCAGCAGGGAGGTGGACCAGGACAACCTCCCCCCCCCGCTCCTGAAAAAGGAGATTTATCTAAATTGTGGAGTTTACTGGGAGTTCACTTTAATGTGAATCCGGCAGAGCGATTGGGCTCGATCAAGAATGAACTTCTCCAATTACAGGCTAGTGCAAATCGTAGTTTAGCCCCTGCTAGAGGGAGATTTACCGAGGTCGGAAGTTTTTTCACTAAGCTTAATG
>JAQXBH010000068.1 GCA_029252505.1 Opitutales bacterium
AAGACCCAGTCCCTCCATGGCCACATATCCCGCGGACCATCGTCATGAAAAACGGAAGTGTCTCCATAGCGGGATGCATCCATCCATACAAGAGTCATTCTTTCGGCATAAGCATCGGACGCGAGTAAGCGATCCACCACCTTTTCAAAGGCGTTGGCTGTGTGGTCCAGAATGAAATTATTTATCTCCGCAGGAGTTGGAGGAAGACCGGTTAAATCAAAATGAATTCTGCGAATCAGGGTTCGTCTATCCGTTTCAGGGGATGGTGTGAGTTCTTTATCTTGAAGAGTTTGTAAAACAAAAGAGTCGATTGGGTTACGAACCCATTGGGGTATTTCAGTTTTTGGTTCTGTTGTTTGTGTCACCGGTATAAATGCCCAGTGTCCTTCCCATTTTGCCCCCTGTTCAATCCACGCCTTAATGGTTTTTATTTCAGACTTAGTCAGTTCCTTTTTGAATTCAGGTGGAGGCATTACTTCTTCTGGATCATCAGAGATTACCCGATGCCATGCTTCACTATCTTCCACGCTTTTTCGTACAAAAGCAGCAATTCCATCTCTCTCTCGAAAAGCTTCTTCTTCCACATCCAAGCGAAGTTTTGCCTTGCGGGATTTTTCCGAAGGACCATGGCAAAAAAAACATTTGCTTGAAAGAATGGGTCTGATGTCTCGATTGAAGGAAATTTCAGCAGATATCTCTTGTTGAAAATACAAACTGGTAAAGAGGAGGCAGGAAATAAAAATGAACCGAAAAATTTTACTGATCATGATAGATTAAAGACTATTTTTTGTAGATTAAAGTTTTTGAATGTAAAAAGAGGGAGAATTTTGTTTAAAATGCTAAACAACTAATATACCGCACTCCCTTAAATTATGACAAAGAATTAACCGAAACTATTTAAAAAAAACCCCACCCTGGATATTCAATGATATAAATATGTAAAACATTAATTTTAATAACTTTAAACCACTTTTTTAGAAAATAAAATGTTGGTGTTTTTTTTCTAAAAAGGAGTCCTCAGTTAGAATGTTGTCAGATGCATTTACGATAGGAATTAATTTAAGACTGGAATATAATAATACTCCGAAGTGTTAAAATTTTGCCAAAATAATATTCTGTATACTACTTAACGACATTTTCGGTTGATGTGAATTCGAGCGTTTTTAAGCCTTTCTTAATATATTTATTTTGGTGTAGGAGTTTCCAAATGAGCTGAGTGGAATAATTTTCGAACATCAATAACACGAGTCCTTTATCGATGCCCAGATAGCTTTTTGCAATCCATGGCTGGTTGCCTTGTGCCTTGGTTTTGTAGCTGTAGGCATCATACAGGCCATATTTCCCTATCAGTCCGGGGATCGTATACATGTGTTTTAAGGCGGAAATGGATGCTTTCGGAGTAAAGGGAAGAAATGAAAGAGCTCCGTAGGGTGCCACGGTACCATCTTCCAAAAGTTTATATCCGATCCCGATTGGATAAGAACCATAATGTCCGCTATATCCGGAAGTCGGGCTAATTGAAGCCGACATTCCCCACGAATTTTCGCCCAAGCCCTTGATCCGATAAGCGTTATCGATTGCATACTGCCTAGCAGCCAAAGCCGCATGCCGGGAATTGGCAAACCAATCACGACCAAGTTTATCCCGCAAGTTCCTGAAATCAACAAAGGCGTGTGTCCACTGATAGGTAAAAGCAGCCCCGGTTCCACAAATAATGAATTCCTCTCCTTTGTAACCGCCCCTGTAGGCCTTCATTGCATAGTATGAATCTGCTCCGGTTGCAAAGTTTTGGTTGGGGGAACCTGCCGCCAGAATGTAGAGGAAGATATGTTCGGAATAGGCAGACCACCCACCAAACATTCCTTCTTCTGTGATTCCTCGTGGTACTGTATCAGGCAGATCCTCCGGATAGCAGGCTAGGTATGGATGCTTGGTTTCGGGGTTGGTAAACCATTTCCAGTTCATTTCCCGATACAGTTCATTGGTCAAGGTTTCAATTTCTCCTCCAAAGTATTCAGCCGCGGCCAAAGAACCTAAAAGCATGGTTCCCGCTGATGCGTTACTCAGTTCGATATTATGTGAATCTTTCCATCCTCTCTTGCCGGTATCAGCATCAATGAAGTGGTACCAGAAACCATTGATTCGCTTTAACTTTTTAAGTGTATTGAGAGTGCTGATAATTCTTTGCTCTCCCTCCTTACGAGTTATCCATTCCCGATCCACTCCTATAATAATGGCTGTGAAATAAAATCCCTGTTCCTCAATACTAATCGGACTATATTTGTTCATCCCCACATAATCTCCATTGGTCATGCCGAAGGTGGGACTTTCGGGATCGTCATTCCATTCCTCCCAAAAAAAGTTGAAGCATCCGCGAAGCTCCTTCTCCATTAAAGGTGACAGTAGATGGGGAGTTTCTTTAACCGGGAAAGTATTGGAAGACACTGTAAGTGGATAACATAGTGCTGAAACGATAAAAGAAGTTAGATAATATTTTAGCATGAAAAATGAAATTTCAACATTATCCTTGAATTGAGATTTCCGATTGATTCAAGCTCTTTATTTATGCATTAGTAATTTGATGAGCGAACCAACTGACAATGAGGAAGAAATTGAAAACCCGAAGGAAGAGACAGAATTCTCTTTTGATGCCGTTGATTTGATGTTGGAGGGAGATCTCAAGTCTCAGATTAATTACTCAATGGTGAAGGGAATTGCCCAGGCTCTGGATGAAAAGGCCCAGATTTTGATCCAGGCGGAGGAATCTTTTGAACCGCAGGAAGAGGAATCCTTTGCTGAAGTTGCCTTGCCCGAAATTGAGGCAATGGCACTGGCCATTACGGAGGGTTGTGTGGATTTTACCAAAATCCGGTTTTGGGAGGCTTGCGCAACTGCGGAAGTTGCTTGGGAGGAGTCTAAGGATGCGGACGGCAATGTGGTGAGCAAAATGCCTTATGGTAATCCGTTGGAAACCCCAGGGGAAGGAAACCGCATTTTGGTAAACCTGAAGCAAATATCCACATGGTTGGCTGAGGTTCATTCCCTGCACGAAAAAAATGGAATGGGCTGGGTTTCTCCCTACGGTTGTCCGGAGGACGGGCAACAGGCTTATGACAACCGATCCAATTCGATCAATCAATTATCCCACATTATAGAGACTGTCGAAAAAAACTTTGACATATAGAAAACGGATTCATTGCCTAATGGTGGTGTAAACACGAGGAACTCTTTTGGTAATAGAACAAAGTAATTCCCAGGGAATCGTTTTTGCATGGGTCGCAAGTTCAGTCAGTAAAATTTCCTTCTCTTTTTGCCTCCCAATCAGAGTGACCATCTGTCCGAGCTCAATCTCGTGAGGAGCGTCGGTTAAATCAATCAGGGTCTGATCCATCGTAACTCTGCCCACGAGGGGATAAGCTTGCCCATTGATTAAACCAAAGGCTCTATTTCCACAGGGGAGGGGAATGGCGTCGCCATAACCGGCACTAATAATCCCAATTGTTGAATCTCTTTTCAGGGTATACTGACGGCCATAGCTTAAAGTTGTTCCTTCGGGTAGTTTTTTGATCATGGCGAGTTTGGCATGAAATGAAAGAACTGGTTCAACTGGCAGGTCAGCTAAAATACTACCTTGCGGAGGAGAGACTCCGAATTGAAGTAGACCAATCCGAACGGCATTAAAAATCGCGTTTCGATCAAATGAGCGAAGAGAAGAGGAATTATCCGCATGAACAAGAAACCCTGTTTTTTGGTGGATTCCTGTCTTTTGTAGGATCGATAAAAAGCGGGTTCTTTGTTCTTCAGTAAATGAAAGATCGGAGGGTTGGGCAAAATGAGTCAAGGCTCCACAAAGTTTAATTTCACTGTGCTTTTTGATTTCCTCTATCAGTTTAACCGCATCATTCCACCAAATGCCATTTCTACCCATCCCGGAATCCACTTTTAAATGAACGGAGATTTGTTTTTGATGCTTTTGGGAGAGTGCACATAGTCGAGCCAATTCTTCTTTGGTGGAGAGCGTAGGAATTAAATCGAACTCAATCAATGCTTCATCTTCCTCTTCCAATAGGGGACCTAAAATTAAGATTGGCCAACCAGATCCCATTTCCCTGATTTCGGTCGCTTCTTTAATATTAGCAACGGCAAATAAATCGACCCCACTCTGCATTAATCGAGCGGCTGTGGGATGAATCCCGTGGCCATAAGCATCCGCTTTTACCACGGATACATATCGGACATGGTTGGGGAGTGAGTCGCGGATAAGACGAAGGTTTCTCTCGAGGGCAGCCAAGTTAATTTCTGCCCAGCATCGTTGTGCTTTCATTCCGCCAGGTTATCCATCGGGAGAGAGAAATTTAATCTGAGGAATCCATTTTTTAAACTCCGGGGGACGGGGAGAATAAATTTCAGGTTCTTCTTGAGGCTCCGAGATTTTAAATAAGTCTGAAAGCCCTTTTATTTTATTCAATCGATAATCCAAAAGATTGGCTGGATTAATCGTGGTAATTTTTTTTCTTGGATCTTCAAGGTGTAAACTCGATGGAAACTTTTTAATTGCCTCTTCGCTTTCGAAAATTTCTTTTTTACCAATGGGTTTTTGATTGGAAGAAGAGCGAACTATTCGCCAGCCCATTCGGAAAGGAGCCTGCACGAAGAGAGGGGAGGGGGTCACCATTTGACTGGCAAGGTCAAGAGCGTTGTAGGAGTAGAGTGCGAGTTTGTTTCCGCATTCCCATTGTACCGTTTTTACAAATGCAAGGGTGAGGCGAAGACCCAGTGTGGATCCAGGTCCGGCACAAAAGAAAATGGAATCAATTTCTTTTATTCCCATTTCTAATTCCTTTAATAGTTGAGCTACGGATTGGAAAATTCCGTCCATTGGCGAACTGGAAGTTTCTATTATTTTCCTCCATCCAATTTCCTGGGCTAATCCGACTTGTACATTAGGAGAGGATACATCCAAAACGAGTGCATTAGAAAGTGGAGTACTAGACTTTTCTTCTTCCATTCCTCAGAGTGCTTGGTTGTGGATCAGTCTAAATAACAGATTAATACCGGCGGCGTAAGTTTGTAGGAGAAATACCAAGCTCTTCCCGATATTTGGCAACCGTTCGACGGGCGAGTTTGATTTCTTTTTCAGCCAGCAAATCGACAATTTTCCGATCGCTTAATGGTTTACTCGGGTCTTCCTGTTCAATAATGGAACCAATTATTTCCTTCACACTGGTATTGGACACGGAATCTCCGTCCTTCCCTGAATATCCGGGCGTGAAAAAATACTTTAACGGAAAAGTGCCATGGGGAGTCCGGACAAATTTGTTGGCGATGGCCCGCGATACCGTTGTTTCATGAACTTCGATTGAATCGGCCACTTCAGACATAGTCATTGGTCGAAGTTTGGAGGAGCCTTCTTCAAAAAATCCGGTCTGTCTTTCTATGATTTTTCGGGTAATTCGTTCGATGGTATTTTGACGTTGATCGATCGAACTGATGAGAAACTTTCCTGCTCGCATTTGATTGCGAACATATTCCTTCTCCTTACTCGATAAAACCCCTTTCGCAATAAGCTCTTTGTAGGTCCGATTAATTTTTAGCCTAGGTATAAAATCACTATTGAGGCTAATTACCCATTCATCCCCTACTTTTTCCACAGTTGCATCGGCTGAGATTGACTGGTTGTTATCTTCTGAAAATCTTTTACCAGGAGCCGGATCGAGTTCGCTAATTTTTTCGATTGCTTCGTGAATTACTTCAGTGGATTGGGATAGTTTGCGAGAAAGTTCAGGGACGCGCCTCCTTACCAATAAAGGGAAATGGTCTTTCACAATTCGGTACTGATCTGTGTCCTCCCACCCCCGTGCGTCCATTTGCTTAATCAGGCAGTCTTGCAGGTCAATGGATGCAATCCCAATTGGTTCGAAAGTTTGTAATGTACCAAGTCCTTCCTGAAGGTCAGCCAATGGCATAGATGAAAGAAGGGCAATATCAGACAAATTTGAATTGAGAAAACCATTTTCATCCAAGCTACCAATTAGATATTCTGAGGCATCACGAACGCCCTGACTAATATCAGTTAATTTTAATTGATCGAGTAGGTGTTCCTGAAGGGATACTTCTGAGGTGAGTGAATCAAAGAAAAATTTCCTTTTATCCTGTGCGTCGGTATTTCCTAACTTAGCCTCACCCTCAAATTCGCTTTCGAAATGCTCCCTCAAATCTTCTTCCATCTCCTTGAGGATCGCAAATTCATCCGAAAAATCGAGGTCTTGTATTTCTTCCTGATTATCGGATTCAATTTCCTGTTCAGAATCCTTTCCTTCTGGCTGCGTGCCAGGTTCTTCCAGGAATTCATCCACTTTTTCAACTTCTAGTTCGTCGGGGGAGGGCTCCACTTCTGATGCATCAAGACTTTCGTCGTTGTTACCTAATTCTTCAAGAAGGGGGTTGGTTTGCAATTCTTCAAGAATTGCGGAACGTAATTCGAGGGCAGGAACCTGTAGGATTTTAAGGGATTGCCGTAACTGAGGGGCAAGAACTAGGTTCTGAGTTTGCTTCTGAACTTGCCTGAGACCTTGTGATTGCATGGCCATAATGAAATTTCAGGTTCTAATTATCTGCAAATCGGGTTTCACCGCGATGCCAACGAAGTGCTGCGTTCTCGCCATCCTCTCCAAACACATCATAAATGTAAGCGGCTAATTTCTCATTAGTAGGGCCATACCCTTCTCCATAAATAAAGCTTTCGAGTTCGGTGAGCATCTCCTCCGATGATTGGTACCTTTCATCTCGTGCCCTCATGAGGGAAGTTTGAAGGATTTTGTCGAGCCGGGGATCAATATCGGGACGGATCTCTTTGAAGTTTGGAACTTTCATTTCCAATATATTACGAATTGTGTCTTCTGATTCGTATGCTTCGAAAAGGTTGTAACCTAGAAGAAGTTCAGACATTACAATTCCACAACAAAAGAGATCGGCACGGTGATCTGTTACTTCACAGCGCGCTTGTTCCGGGGATAGGTATTCGTCCTTACCTGCAATTACATCACCTTCTTTATTGTACATTAGGTCCAATGCCTTCGCGATTCCAAAGTCAGTCAGTTTAACATCCCCTTCTTGGGCGATCATAATGTTTTTCGGATTAACATCTCGATGGACAATTCCAAGCAGGCGACCTTGCGAATCTTTCTTGCGATGGGCGTAACCCAGCCCTCTGCATATTCGGGAGACAATAAAAACCGCTAAATCTGCCGGGATGTACTGTTCCGTTTCGACATGTCTATCGAGGAATTCCTCAAGATTCCAACCCGTTACATATTCCATGGTCATGAAATACTGCTCTCCAATTTTACCTAAATGATAAGTCTGAACAATGTTGGTATGAATCAAGTCAGCAACTAATTTTGCCTCTCCGATAAAATTATTTCGAAACTCTTCAATTGCGGAATATTCTTCTCTAATCAGTTTGATTGCTACCACTTTTCGGAATCCACCGATTCCTTTTTGTGTAGCTTCGTAGACCAATCCCATCCCACCTTCCGCAATCTTACGAGTTAGTTCGTAGTGTACTTCATTAAATATATGTTTCATTTATGCCAATCTCGTAAAACTAAGTTTTATCCTATTAGTTTTCAAGAAAATACTTGATTATTTAAGTCCAAATAAGACATTTGGCATAATTTACGCTGTTGATTGCTTGATTTGACATAATTCACTCCAATGTTAGTTTTTATCCATGATCAAATTAACTATCGAAGCAGCCAAGGAGATCGAACGAATGTCAAAAGACTCCGATTCTGATAAACTTCTCCGTATTTTCATTGAGCCCGGAGGGTGCTCCGG
>JAQXBH010000071.1 GCA_029252505.1 Opitutales bacterium
AAGCCGAGCCCCGGTATGCCAAGATGAAACCGCGGTGTATTCATTGTGTGCTTCATGATGTCGATGGGGATGGAGATCTCGATTTTGTGGGTTCCTATGTACGCGAAGTGTTCTGGCTCGAATGCCCAGACAAGAACCCGACCTCAACTACTTGGAAAATGCACCTGATTACTGATGAGATTTTTGGCGTCCATTGCCTCCGATCCTTCGATATCGATCAGGATGGGAAGAATGATTTGATCACTAATGATTTTACCGATGACAAGGGACCGTATTCCCGATCGGTTTGCTGGCTTAAACCCAATTTGTTGAAAAAGAATCCGATCAAGTGGGCTATTATTCCCCTTGCGAAAGGGACGGCGCAGGGGGGAAGTCACTACTTCGACTTTGGAGATATTAATGGAGATGGCCGTATCGACTTTGCTATGGGGGCGAAGGGTAAACCCTTTGAAAATGGAAATTACTTTGCGGTTTATTACTCCCAGAAAGATATCACCAAGCCCTGGCGAAAAGAATTACTCCCCGGTGCCGGGGAACAATTTGGAGCTACCCATGCCGCACCCGCGGATGTGAATGGCGATGGTAAGATCGATATTTTGGCGACCCGTGGCCATGGAGTGGGGGTCCTCTGGTTTGAAGCTCCCAATTGGAAACAGCACATGATTGATGACACCATTGATTCGACACATTCGACCGATTTTGGAGATATCGACGGCGATGGAGATATCGATATGAGTACGGTCGGGTATGAATCCAAGCTGGCCGTCTGGTATGAGAACGACGGCAAGGGAAACTTCACCCGCCACATTTTAAGTCGTGATCAAATGGCTTACGATACCATGATCACCGATTTGGATGGCGATGGACATAAGGACATCCTCGTCGCCGGCCAACGCAGCCAGAATGTGGTCTGGTATAAGAATCCAAAGAAATAATCTTACTAATTTTTATGAAAATTACAGTATTGGATGGGTATACGAGTAATCCCGGGGATTTGAGCTGGGAGGCTTTTGAGGAATTGGGAGAGCTCACGGTGCATGATCGGACAACACCGGAGGAAGTGGTTTCCCGATGCTCGGGTTGTGAGGTGGTGTTTACCAATAAGGTGGTGATGGATGCGGAGATCATGGATCAGTTGCCAAACCTGAAATATATTGGAGTGCTGGCTACTGGGACCAATGTGATTGATTTGGAGTATGCCGGCGAAAAAGGGATCTGTGTGACCAATATTCCGGGATATGGTACGGACTCAGTGGTTCAGCATATTTTGGCGTTTATGCTTCATTTCAATTCCAAGGTAAGCATACACGACGAGGCGGTTCATCAGGGAGACTGGGTGAATTCGAAGGATTTTTGTTTCACATTGGGCACGCTGAATGAATTGAGCGGGTCGACACTGGGCATTATCGGATTAGGAACCATCGGGAGAAAATTGGCCAAGGTTGCCGATGCGATGGGGATGAAGATCATTGCGGCTCATCAGTCGAGCATGAACCGGTTGGAATTATCTTATGAGGTGGAATGGTTACCAGTGGATAAGGTCTTCGCCCGTTCTGATTTTCTTTCCTTGAATTGTCCACTCACACCGGAGACGGAGAATTTGGTCAATGCGGAGCGATTACAAAAAATGAAGAGTTCGGCCGTTCTTATTAATACGGGCCGTGGGCCCCTGATCGATGAGCAGGCACTGGCGGATGCATTGAACCAGGGAATAATTGCCGGAGCCGGGCTGGATGTGTTGAGTGCCGAACCACCTTCTGCCGACAACCCGTTACTTACCGCCAAGAATTGTGTGATCACCCCACATGTTGCTTGGGCGAGTATGCAGGCGAGAAAACGATTACTCGATATCGCCGCTGATAATTTATCGGCTTATCTGAATGATGACCCCCGGAATAGGGTCAATTGATAGAATTTACTATTTAGTAAAAAAAAGTTGGCTCAAAATGATAAATATATACTATTTATTAGTATGAATCTAACATCTTCGGGTCCGGTTAATCGTCGAAATTTTCTAAGGGGTACTGGTCTCTGCCTAGCCCTTCCGTTTTTGGAAAGTGGTGCATCCAAGGCTTTGGCTGCGATTGAACCCGCTCGTCATAAGAAAATTTTGGCCATTGGGAACCATTTAGGATTTTATCCCGGTGCATTCTTTCCCCAAGAGGAGGGAATGGATTATGTAAGCAGTCCGACTTTGAAGAATGTAGAAAAACATCGCAAAGACTTCACGGTGTTTTCTCATCTTGATCATGATGTGAGTGGGGGACATGGCGGGGTAAACTCATTTCTTTCAGGGGTGAGGAAGCAGGAATCCAAGGGTTTCCCGGAAAAGAATGTTTCCCTTGATCAGATTGCGGCAGAACATGTGGGCAGTGCAGCACGTTTTCCATCCATTACTGCCGGAATTGGGGAGGGCACCGATATGTGCTGGACCCGTACCGGTGTGCGGATTCCGCCAGTTAATAGTCCGGCCCGTTTGTTCAACGCCCTGTTTACCCAGTCCCCCCAGTCCGAGCGTATTATTGAGCGTGAACGCCTGACGCATCGTGGAAGTGTGCTGGATGCTCTTATGGGCTCGGCCAAGTCCTTACAGGGAAGGCTTAATGGTTTCGACCGTGACAAGTTGGATCAGTATCTGACTTCAATTCGTGAAGTGGAGCATCGACTCCAAATGTCCAAGGAATGGCTCGATCGTCCGAAGCCCGAACCGGGGATCCAACCAATCACAGACGAGCAACGAATGCATATTGAGGAGATGCCCTTATTCTTTGATTTGCTCACTCTTGCCTTGCAGACCGATTCCACTCGGGTGGCCACTTTTGAGATTCCGCTCGGATTTTCCACTACCGATTTGGATGGGGTGTCCTATGGTTATCATGGACTTTCTCATCACAGTAAGGGGGAAGATAAACTCACCGAGCTTCAGGTGGCGGAGGATTATATCTTCAGTCAGGTAAACCGTTTGTTCATCAGTTTGCAGGAAGCCAAAATCTTTGATGATACCCTGGTGATTGTGGGCAGTGGAATGAGTGATGGATCTAGGCACAGTAATAAGGATTTACCCGTACTGATTGCCGGGGGTGGACTGAAGCACCAGGGACATATCGTTTCTCCAGAAGAGCACCATAAGAGAGTTCCCCTGAGTAACCTATGGCTCTCTGCCCTGCAATGGTTTGGGGTCGAGCGGGATGATTTTGGTAAGAGTACCGGTACTTTTTCGGGCCTGAACTTTTCCTAATCGATGTTTCAGTTCGTATTCTTTTTCATGGCCCTCTTTGGGCTTCCTGCTCGGGCCCCATGGAAGAGAACATTTCTTCTCGTTTTTACTTTTTTACTTTTGGGATGTAATTGTTTTTCCGCAGATTTCCCATTCCGTACTTGGACTTCAACCAGTGGCGTGCAGATAGAAGCCCGTTTGTTAAGCAAATCAGGGGACAATCTCACCATTGAAAGAAGTGATTCTAAGCAGTTTGTTTTTCCTCTCAGCCTGCTCTCGGCGCAGGATCAGACTTATATAGTGGATGTTTACAACAAAGAAGTTGTGCACCCGATTTCCTCGAAGGCAATGCCCAGGGAATTTGTGAGTCAGTATTGCACCCAATGTCATGGGGAGGAGAAGCAAAAAGCGGACCGGCGCTTCGATATGCTTTCCTTATCTATCGAAGATTTTCGGGAACAGGAGATGTGGCAGGAAATTGTGGACCAGTTAAATTTGGGTGAAATGCCACCTGAACATGTAACCCAGCCCAGTGAGGCGGAGAGACTTGCGGTGATCGAGATGATTACTAACGGAATTGCCGAGGCACGCGAGAAGTTTTCCGGGATTAGTAATCACACCGTGCTTCGTCGACTGAACAAGTTTGAATATACCAATACAATCAGTGATCTGTTGGGACTGAATACGGAGTCCTGGAACCCAGCCACGGATTTCCCTGCCGATGTGATTGTGGATGGGTTCGACAACGACGGAGCGGAACTGGTCACCTCCGGGCTGTTGTTGGAAAAATACTTTCCGGCAGCGGAATCTGCGGTCGTCCGAGCCACCCATTTTGACAGTAAACCGGAGAGTAAATCCTATATGCAAAAATCTCCCTTTTATTTCAGAGGAAAGGAATCCAATGGTTTACCCAAGCTCTTTCAAGTCGACCGTTATCGCTTTCTTCCAGAAACTCCCTACACCGACTTATACGGACGTTTCTATCGGGGTGGACATTTGGGTTTTCTACCCTTGTACAGAACGGGGGGTGTTCCTTACAGCGGAAGGTACACCATTCGGGTAAAGGCCGGGGCGGTCAATCGCACTCATGCCTATGGCAAGATTCTCGATGATTTTCGGAATGGCGATCCATTAGTGATGGAGTTTGCTTCGGTGGATCGTAAGGGAAGCACCGCCGGAGCGAGCGGAAATGTAACCAATGCGGTTTCCTTGACCACATTCGAACTGGAAGAGGCAGAGCCGGAATGGTTTGAATGGACTGGATACTTGGAAAAAGGATACGAACCCGAGGTCCGATTCCGTAATGGTACAGCAGCGGCCAAGCGGTTGACCCGTCTGCTGCTAAACAAAGCCGATCAATTTCCTGAATTCCAACCCTTTGCTGATATGAAATCTGCGGCGGATAAAGGGTATGAACGATGGCACGGCACTCTAAGAGCCTACAAGGGGCCGGTGCTTCGGGTATGGGAAATACAAGTAGATGGTCCACATATTGAAGAATGGCCACTTGTTGGCCATGATGCTCTTTACGGAAAGCTTACTCCAGAAGATTTAAGTTCTAAAATTATTGGGGAAAGGCTGACCCGCTTTGCCAAGCTCGCCTTTCGCCGACCTCCGATTGAGGGTGAATTACAACCCATTCTCGATATGGTTCAGTACAAGCTCAAGGAAGGATTATCACCACTAGAGTCCCTGCAACTTGGATTTCAAACGATTCTTTCCGCACCCGGATTTCTTTACCTCAATGAAGGGGAGGGGGAATTAGATGATTTTACACTCGCATCAAGGCTCTCCTATTTCCTTTGGTCTTCGATGCCGGATGCCGAACTATTTGAACTGGCGGCGCAGGGGAAATTGAAGAATAAGGAAGTTCTCCGCGGGCAAGTGGAGCGCATGCTTGCCGACCCCAAGAGCAAGCGTCTGATCAGCAATTTTTTACGAGTATGGTTGGAGCTGGATAACATTGGGGAAATGCCACCTTCCAGAGAATTTGTCAGTTTTTACCGGGACAATCTGGAATCGGCAATGCGTAAGGAAACCGAGCTTCTATTTGAGAATATTCTCAATCAAAATTTACCGCCCCGTGAACTACTCTCCGCAAATTACAGTTTTATCAACCGTGAATTAGCCGAGCATTATGGAATACCGGGACTGGAAGGGAAAGAGTTTCGAAAAGTCAGTTTTTCCGGTTCCGAACGGGGAGGGATTCTCGGACATGGGAGTTTCTTAACCGCCTCGGCCAATGGGGTGGATACATCCCCGGTGGTGCGTGGAATCTATGTGATGAATAAACTGCTCGATTACACGCCCCCGCCTCCGCCCGATGATGTGCCGGAAATCGAGCCGGATGTTACCGGAGCTACCACGCTTAGAGAAAAGCTGGTTAAGCATCGGGCGGATGCCACCTGTGCCCAGTGTCACAGTAAGATTGATCCGGCCGGGTTTGCCTTGGAGAACTATGACGCAATTGGAGCATGGCGTGAAAAGTACGATAAGAAACTCGTGGTCGACCCCTCCGGAAAGCTACCCTCGGGTAAAGCCTTTTCTAATAGCTCTGAATTTAAGAAACTTGTGGTGGAGCAGGAAGAAACCTTTATCCGTTGCCTGACCAAAAAGATGATGACTTATGCAATTGGGCGGAAACTGAACAGTGGAGACCGAGTTGTCGTGGATGAAATCGTTGAAGAGATGCATACCTCAAGTAAAGGCATGACAGACTTGATCAAGATGATCGTGATTAACGAAACCTTTCTTAATAACTAACCAGTAGTTCGTTGAGGGTATAGTAGGCGGTTGAATTACGAAGATTTAACCCGGTTTGGTCTGTGATGCCAGTTACATTAAATTGGTAAATCTTGTTTTTTTTAAGGTTGTCGATGCGAAGTCGAATGGTCTTTGCGTCGGGTGTAACAATCATCTCCTTTATTTTAGAGTTATGAAAATCATTCTTAGGATAGCCATAATTTGGGCCGTATTTGTAACGATAGCTAACGACCGATATTTTTCCCAAGGATTGAGAAGAGGGAAGCGATAATGGTTTCGTGAAATGGAAGGCGAAGCCGTCTTCAAGCAATTCGATTCGCTGAATTTCAAATGGGTCTGTTCCTGTGTAAGCAATCTTTTGCAATCCTCTACCGGCAAGTCCACGGGCCCAATTACCTTCACCAACCCGACCAATAATCAAATCCCCGCTTGGAGAAAATACTAGGCGGCATATACCTGACTTAAGTCCATTACCATAGTAAAACGGGAAACAGGCTCCCTGAAATTGCCCGTTTACTTTTTCTAGGGCTACGCGAATAATTCTAGGATGAACGATATCGCCTATAAACAGTTGTCCTTGAAAAGGGCCAAATTTACCTGCGGTTGTATCACAAATGGGTGACCCGGGTGAGTTGGCCAATTCTCCATGCGGGAAATGAATGGCAGGAGGCTTTCGCATTCCAGCCAATATTTCAATAGGAGCTTTCTTGGGGTCATCCCGGTGTGAGAAATTAGCATCCCACCTTAAAGCTTCAGGATGTCCATGGAAATCTCCTTTACTTAAATGGTGAAGCATGGAGGTGCCTACCCAATCTCCTTGGTTGTCTGCTGCAAAAATATCACCATTCAAATTCATTCCAAGTCCATTGGCGGTCCGTAATCCTGAAGACCATGGAATAAATTGACCATCGGGCGTGACTTTATAGGACCACATTCGATAGGGTGAAGGAGAAAATCCTTTGGCACTGGCAGGGAGGCCGTCTGCTCTAGTGAGGCCAGCACAGGATAGGGTGCCAAATAGATTACCCGTGCGGTCTTGAATTAATCCGTAGGTGTATTGATGGAAGTTTGTCTCCATGGAAAAATCCGCACAAATCGTTTTCTGATAATCGCATATATTATCGCCATCTTCATCAATTAATTGAGTAATTTCAGGTCGTTGGGACACATAAACTTCACCATCTTTTCCAATACATAAGCCCATGGGTTCGTGGAGCCCATAAGCAAAGCGATTCCATTGGCCCTTTTTTTCTGACCACACATCTCCCTGCCGGGTACAGAGGTAGAGAGTTCCATCTTGGGTGTAGTCCAAACCGGTCACCTCACAGACAACACCAGGTGGGGTACTCAATGATTCAATACGGTATGATTCGTCAGCCTGTACAAGAGAAGCAGTCCAGCTGTAGATTAGTAGTAATGAGGGAATTAAGTTCTTCATCGGATTACTTGAGTGAAGATAGTAAAAGCCTCCTGCCTGACTGGGTCGATGAGTAGTGCATTGCCACGCCACTCTCCATCTTCCGATGATAAGTTTTGACGGTTCTCCCCGCCAATAAAGAATATTTTATTTTCTGTTTTTGAAAGAAAGAATTTTTGCACAATGATATATTCTTCGGGTTGGAAAGTGATTTGATGTCGTACATCTAACTGATCTATTCGGTATAGGAATTCGGGTTGTCCATGAATCATGCGATAGCCATTAAATTTAACTTTTCGAATATCTTCCGAATTTCCTAAACGAAGAGGGAAATGGGGTGGAGCGGTGAAGATTTTTGTCCCCATCAATTTTGAATACCAACCACCATGCCCAGTCCAAGACTTCTCAAAATCAAGAAATCCACCTTCCCAAAAATAGAGAAGTTTACAAAGTTTTGCATCAAAGGCGTAAGAAATACCCCCGGGCAAACCCACTGCAATTGCCCGTGAAGATGCTCCGGGCAGATAGGTGCGGTAGACGACCGGTTGATCTAGGGTTTGCACTACCGTGCCTATACGATTTTCCGGCAGGGAATACTTTGCTTCCAAAGGCTGATCCGTAGATAAAACCGTATTTGATTCCTGAGTTACCAGTTCCTCTTTCTGCCAACTTTTCAGATTGGGAGAATCCTTAATGGTAAGTGCCCAATTCGTTAGTAATTGCAGGTTCTGGTCACTCACATGGCTTTGTGGCGGCATCGCATTGTTTCCCCACTTTCCTCTAGCTCCATTCTTTAAGCTATCCAGAACCATTGATGCACCGTTCGGGTCATTGGCGTATTTTTGAGAAACGGCCAGCATGGATGGACCAATATGATCAAGGGTCATACGATGGCAGGCAACACAACCACTCGCTTTGTACAAGACTTTCTCGGCAAGCTCCTTTCCATTAGATTTGGATGCAAAAAATGGGCCTGCGAACGATCCAACCATCACAATTAAAAAAATGAAACGAGGCATTGCTATTTCGAAAAGTAGTGGGTCATGGAAATGTTTATTCAATTCGAAACGATAGGATGAGCAACTTTGTAAGCTGCCACTCCTGTTTGCTCTTTAAAGCTCGTACTGTGGAATCCTCATCCACTCCCCATCTTTGAGAGCAGATTTGTGGGCAATCACACCAGCCATGGTCATATTGAGAGCATCCCCAATATTTACAATTGGCTCACGGTCGAGCAGGATGGATATGATGAAATCATTGGTTAATTGTCCATGCGATCCTCCATGTCCACCAGCTCCCACTCCGGGAGGGAGGGCAGGGCGTGCACCATTGATTTTTGGATTGTGTGGCTTTTGGCCGTAGACCCGGCCCTTTTCACCGTGGGCATTTTTCATATCCCAGCTCACAGCCATGCGTGAGATACCACCTTCGCTTGTTTTGAACATACCGACCTCGGTGCCAAATGGATTCTTCCATTGGTTTTCCTTGTGCTCATTGTACAACCCGGGCGTCCCCAGGCATGATACATCAGTAAACCGTCCGCCGGTGATCGACACATAATAAGCATTGGAGTGAGTGGGATACCACATGGGGGGAAGCCCACGACGCCAACCGTTCACATCAATCTTTCCATTTTTAGGGTTATAACCTGGGAGTCCGTTTGGTCCAAAATCATGATAATATTCTCCTTCGGAATAAATAATTTTTCCGAGTGCACCTGCTTGGTACTGAGTTCGCTTATCCCAGAG
>JAQXBH010000143.1 GCA_029252505.1 Opitutales bacterium
CACTTATCATTTAAACATACCGGAAAAGGGTTGATGGTGGGTAAGAAAGAAAAACTTCAACCGACCAGAGAAATTAAGGATGGCACCCTCAAGCATTTTTCTATCGCTGGGGCCGATAAGAAATGGCACTGGGCCGATGCCAAGATCGTGGGTAACCAAGTTGTGCTTAGTTCCAAAGAAGTGAAGGCTCCGGTGGCAGTCCGCTACGCGTTTACCATGAATCCGGCCGACGCCAATCTCTACAACATCGATGGTCTCCCCGCGGGGCCATTCCGTACTGACAATTGGTAAGCATTCCGATCTGCCCAAAGCCAAGGCGGAGGGGAAGGATTATTAAAAATCACCTTCAAGTCAGATGCTAGATTGGACATACCGGTCCAGTAGCCCTGCTCACTCTAGATTCTTGTCATTACAACGAGAGAAAGAAGTAACCGACACGGCAATCCATCATGTACCAATGAAGGCTTACAGAGAGTGTGATTCGATTACTGATCTCCACTGTATCGCTACCGGCTTCCACCCTCGCCATGACATACTGTAAAGAAGTATCTGCCATAAAAAGCAAAGAAAATTTAAAACTCTGCTTCTGTCCAAGGAACAACCCGGGTGGACTCGCGTTCTCGATACTGGGCTATGTCCTCAGTAGAAATAACCCCAGATTGATTACCCCAGGCATTTCGAACATAGGTGAGAATTGAAGATAACTGCTCGTCTTTCATGAATCCATGAGCAGGCATAATAGGAGGAACGCCTTCAAGCGCTTTCCCATTCACCTTAATCGGACCCATAAGTCCATGTACCGCCACACCTATCAGACGATTGGCATCTCCTGTCACCCAGTCGCTCTTGGCTAGGGTGGGAGCCATATTGGGCAGACCTTTTCCGTCCGCCTGGTGGCATGCTCCACAACTAACCCCATACTGATCACGACCTTTTCGATAGGCAGAAAGAAGATTCTTATCTTTTTTTACCCAGTTCGCTTCTTTGTCCTTATAAGCTTTGAGAACACGGGATGGATAGCCAAATTTGCTTACTGCTGCGGCATACGAGGCAAGAGTGGGGGAAACATTCCCCCGCATTGCAACCTTTTCTGCAAGGGGCTTAAATTCATCCGGGAAAAAGTCTGTCACTCCCTTGGATTCACCTGCTAGACGAAGACCGGTCATACTGACAAACCAATGTTTTTCTTCAATTGCCTGACGGATGGTTTCCTCCTTCAACTTACCCAATCCGGCCAAGGTCCAAAGGGCGTGTACCCGGGCATGGGGGTTGGCCTTTTTATCTTCAGCTAACTTACGAACCGTACTGGAAAGATCCTGGCGATCTCCCTCGACGATCCGCTTTTGGGAACGCAAACGCCACCACAAATAGGGATGCGATAAACCGGCAACCAATCCTGTGGATCGTTCAACTTTTTTATGACCCTCCGGTACGATTCGATATATCCTACCGAGTCCAATATGTTTGTCCAATTGCCGCTCGGCAGACTGGCGACGTAGATAAGAGGTAAGGTATCGCTTATGCTGGATAACCCCTCTGTAAAAATCTACCAGATAGAGACAACCATCCGGACCCATGGATGCATTGACCGGACGGAAGCGTTCGTCCGTACTGGCGAGGAATTCCCGTTCTTTCCAAATTGCATCCGGATAGAGTTGGTGAACATATTCATCAGATGCAGGAAATAGTTTTTCGGGAAGGAAAGCCCCCACTGTGTTGGTTCCGGGAGACATCGAGAAAATCGCACCCTCCCAATCATCACCGTAAGCACCATGGCTATGCACCGCCAATCCACTAATGGTAGTGACACTAGCCACCCGTCCATCCTCTAATATTCGCCCAGGCCTATAATTACGGTTTAAGGCAGTGTTGGGCCGAATCCCATAAACCTGGTTGGTCGGTGCCTTAACACTCGACCCTTTGTTTGGCCACTGTCGGTCGTAGGTGGCCCAATCAGCTTCAAACCACTGGCTATTATGATTAAAAAATAACCGGCCAAAAGAATCGCTAGCCATGCCCCACTGCCCGCGTGCTTTGGCTGGCATTTCAATTAAACTGCCTCTCCGCCATGCTATTTTCCGGGAGGACTTTGAATTGTACATCCAATTATCCAGGGCGAAATGCAGGGCATTTTCAGCGTGCTCAATATTCCCATGGGCTGCGGTGGCAAAATCAATCAATTTTTCTCTTTTATCACATTTCAGGTCACCATCCAAATCCTGACAGTGCCATAAGCCACCTGATTCCACGATCAAAACTCCGTCGGGCACAAAAGCAATGCAGCGTACGTTAAGCATATCTTCAACGAAAGGAGTTGCTTTGTCCATCACACCATCCTGATCGGTGTCCTCGAGCACCATTACCCGGCTCATTCGCTCCCCTTCATTTGTACCGTCCAAATCCATCATGTAGGTACGCAGTTCACCGACCCACATTCTTCCCTCGTCATCCCAGTCCACAAAGACCGGATCCTTAACCATTGGTTCGTGGGCAACCAATTCAACCTTGAAACCCGGAGCCACTTTGAACTGAGCAAGGGATTCTGATGGTGTAAAAACGGGCACCACCCCGGGCGACCATTTTTTCCAGTTCAAGGATGAAATGATATCTTTCTCACCGGCCTTATCGCCATTTTGAGAAAAAAGAGAAAATGAAGAAAATATAAAAGCGATTAGGAAAATAAATCTTGATAAATTCATACTAATTTAAAGTAAGTCAATCTTCTAAAATGCCAACTCCTTTGTCCTCTAAAATAATCAAAGTTTTAACAAAGACCCTACCAGTATCATAAATCAATCCACTTTCTTTCTTCCCATGATTGAATGCCAACCTCAGCTAATTCTACCCCCTTTGCACCCGATCTTAAATCGTAAGGAAAAGGTTCGTCTAGAGCGACATGGCGAAGGAATAGTTCCCATTGGATTTTGAAAGCATTATCATAGGTGGTGGCGTCGGGCATTTCAGACCAGCCTTCATAAAAGTTGACCGGTTGTTCAATATCCGGATTCCAGACCGGTTTGGGGGTGACTCCAATTCCCTGGGTCTGGCATCCCCGCAGGTTCACAACCGCCGAGCCCTTGCTTCCGTCCACTTGCATAACAAACAGATCGTCCCGGCGCACTCGCACCGTCCAGGAACTGTTAAACTGGCAAAGAATTCCATTCTCTAATTCCATGGTGGCATAGCATGCATCATCGGCGGTGCACTTGTAGGGATTTCCCAGTTCATCCACCCGTTCTCCAATATGTGTCGCTCCGCGGCAGGATATACTTTTAATGGGGCCGAACACATTATCGACGAGGTAACGCCAATGACAAAGCATATCTATCATAATGCCCCCGCCGTCTTCCTTACGATAGTTCCAACTGGGACGCTGAGCTGGCTGATCCTCGTCGTGCCCAGTAAATACCCAGTACCCAAATTCTCCCCGGACAGAAAGAATTTCACCAAAGAATCCCTGATTGATTAGAGTCTTCAGTTTCCGAATCCCCGGTAACCAGAGTTTATCCTGAACCGCCCCGTTTTTCACTTCCGCATCCTCGCAGAGTTTGGCTAAGCGAAGTGCTTCCTCGGTAGTGACCGCGGTTGGTTTCTCGCAATAAATTGCTTTTCCGGCCTTCGCCGCTATCTCCACAAAGCGGGAACGGTGAAGCGTGGAACTGGCGTCGAAAAAGATTTGATTATCCGTATCCGCCAGAGCCTTTTCAATATTGGTGGTCCATCGGCTTACACCAGTGCGCTTCGCCAGTTCCTTAAGTTTATTCTCATTCCGACCGGTAAGGATTGGATCGACCGTGATGACTTCATCGGGAGAAACCTGAATGCCTCCCTGATCCCGGATCGCACAGATCGAACGAATCAGGTGCTGATTGGTGCCCATACGTCCGGTAACGCCATTCATAATGATTCCCAGTTTATGTTCTTTCATAATTAATTAAGTGTGTTGTAAATAAGCATGTAGAATTGCCTGTAAAAATTCGTCAGTTGGTTTTTCCCACCAACGATTGGAAAAGACTTCGACTTCGATCATTCCATTGAATCCGTTTTTTTCCACCATCGCCCGGATGCCACGCAGATCGATACAGCCCTCCCCCATAAGCCCGCGGTCGTTGAGTAAGTCCGTAGTTGGGGTCATCCAGTCGCATACATGGTACGCGAAGAGGCGGTTGGTCTCCACGGTCCGCTGGGTCTGTTCCTCCAAGTCTGGATCCCACCAGAGGTGATAGACATCATATGCGATTCCGACCAATGGGTGATTTAATTCATCGCAGACCTGATTGGCTGATGCCAGCGAGTTAATCGCGGAACGGTCATCCGCGTACATCGGGTGTAAAGGTTCAATGGCAAGTTTGATACCAAGCGATTCGGCTAGGGGCAAAGTGGCGGCAATCCCGTCCGTGATCTGTTTCCTCGACTCGACAAGAGACTGTCCGGGAACGGCCCCGCAGACCAGCACCACGAGCGGGGCACCTAGGGCCGCCGCATCCTCAATCGCCTTCTTATTATCCTCAATCGCCTCGTCCCGAGACTTCTGCTCCGATGCCGGGTAAAATCCACCACGGCACAGCGAAACGACTTCAAGTCCGGTTGCTCGGATAGATTCACCCGCTTTGACCGGGTCGCGACCTTCCAGCCATTGTCTCCACACGGTGATACCGGAAACTCCGGCTTTGGCATATCGATCCACCGCTTCCTCCAACTCCCATCCCTTGGTACTAATAGTGTGAACACAGAGGCGGGAAAAATCAGTCAGTGGAGCCGCATTCATGAGGGAAAAGAGTAAAAGGGAATATTCATGCGTTCGGCCATTCGGATTGGGCGAATCAGAGCTTCCCGCATGCGGGCTTGCTCGTCCCCTTCCCGTAGGTCGGGACAGTTGGGATGAATTTCCGCGGATTCAATCACACCGAGCATTTTAAGAATTTCAGCGGTGCTGTGCTTGTACCCCGCCACACTACCCTTGTAATCCAAGCGGAATACGGAATCCTCCAGTGATTGAAAGGCTTCGAATAATTTGTATACCCGGGAATCAAAATCATCTTTCCTCCAATATTTTTTGGCGGCACAAATAAGCGGACAGGCGGACACCCCAGCTCCTATCAGTAGTGGTAAGCCCATGCGAATGGCGGAGCCGATTCCGAAATCATCTCCGCTGTACGGTACGAAATTCAGTCCAAGATCACGGCACATCGATGCCCAATAAAGAAAGTGGGGTTCATCCAAAGTCGAAATTTTTCCGCCGACGAATTTCTGATGGCCTGCCAGTTCGTACAAAAGCCAGGGCTCGAAAGGAGTGGCCCAGGGAACAAAGGCAGGTTCCAAGGCATGGACCAGGGCGGGTACTTCAATCTTTTCCGCAATTTCAAAATAGGCATCTCTTCTGTCCTCGGGAGCCAAAGCGTTGAGTGCCTGCGAGGTCATGATCATAACTTCACAGGGTTCATGAGCCTGAGCGATTTCAAGATGCGGATGGTAACAGGATGCTTTGAAATCAGTAGGCGATGCGCCAACCGCGGTAACCCCAGCAATAAAAGATGCCTCCGGGTAAAGAGACCTAAAACGGATGATCACTTCCTCATAAAGCTCATTAGAGAGATTGAACACATAACCGGTATCAGCATTGAGGACAAAGGTGATCTCAACTCCAAATTGATGGGCACACTTGGACATCCAGACAAGCATCCGCTCGAAACTCTCCCAATCCGGTTGTCCATACTTAAAAGGAAGCAAAGCGGCAACACAGAGTCGGGGATTGGCGTGATCATCATTCAGCCTCTCTTCTCGGGAATGAGCCCAAACGGTTTCGATCCACTGGGTGTCGGGTTTAAGATCAAGGAAATTTTGAATCATAAGTTTCCATTTTATCAGTTAATCGCTTTTTCCGTGAGGACAGACCTTGTATAATTAGCATTTTTGAGACACTTTAATTGTCTTTAAGTAATGAAAGAGTTTCAACCCATCTTTTTGGAAAACTTAAGGATTTCTATTCCAGGCTATTCTATTCTTCGGTTTGCCCATCATAAGCACACCCAAAAGAGCGACCTGATTGAGGAACATACCCACCCTCACTCCCAATTCCTTCTTTATTTAAGAGGACAAGGTGTACAGACGTTAAATGGCCAACCGCTTGGAGTAAGGCGAGGCACATTACTGTATATCCCCCCCAATACTCGACATGGATTTATTAAGTCCATCACAAGCCCGCCTTTATCGATAGTAATTAATTTTAAAGAAAAAGGATCCACAAAATGGGCGGCCAACAATAAGACTCTTTCCCCTGTAAAGCTTTCCGAACTTGAAGGTATTCTTAATAATATGATTCTTTCGGTTGATCTTCATAAAGCGAAAAACATAGCGACATCCTCTAAGATTTTACAAATTTTTTCACTTCTGTTCAGTGAATTGGAAGGTAATAAAGACCAAGATAGAAAGGTTTACCCATTCACTGAAAAAATAAGAAGATTGTTACGAGAATTACCAATCATTCCAAAATCTCCGCGAGTAGTTGCTACATTGCTGGGAGGAGATTTAAGTTCAATCAATCGAAAAGTCCGGCGTGAAACAGCCCTTAATGTAGGGACTATTCTGGATGAAATAAGGCAGAAGAGATCCTACGAGGGGTTAAAACAAGGGAACCTGCCCATTTCAAAAATTGCCTGGGATTGTGGATTTACCGATCCAAATTACTTTGCCAGGTGGTTTCGAAAAAAAGTAGGACAGTCCCCCCGTCAATGGCGAGAAGGAAATTTATAAGGCGTCAAAAATACCAGACCATCCTACAAATAATCGTACAGGAGAATCTATTTTAATCTTGAAAGTAAATTTTAATTAGTTTCATTTTTTGAGATGAAATTACTCGTATTATCGTTTTTTTGTTCTTCCACTTTATTCTCTTTTTTAAAGGCCGAATCTGAATCTACGGAATTATTTGGAGATCAATTCTCAAGTCTTGACCATCTGTCCACCGGAGAGTGGTGGAAAAGGGCAAGACCCCCGGAAGTCCCATCTAAAAAAGGGAAACCGCCCAAGAGAATAATTGAATTAAAAGTTCCACGAGATGAAGTGGTTGCTTTTGCCCTGTACACCCAGGATTCTGGAACCCTCAAATTGACCGGACAGCTTTATCCTCTCATGCCAGATGAATCAAGGGAGGTCCGATTGGAATCCAAGCAGGGAAAAGAATGGAAAGAAATTTCCAGGGTCAAGATCACCTATCCCGGATGGACCGCACATTTTCGGATTTCAAACTGGGACTCCACCAAGAATGTACCCTACCGGGTCAGACATGGTAAGAAAGCTTCTTTCGAAGGGCTAGTCCGAAAAGATCCAATCAATCAGGGCACCATTGTGGTTGGAAATCTATCCTG
>JAQXBH010000147.1 GCA_029252505.1 Opitutales bacterium
AAACGCGGACGCAGTCCTTATGACCCAGAGCAAATAATGAACCTGATGACTTTTCAAATCCTCGGCGTTCTAATTGGTGGTCGAGTGGGTTATGCGATTCTATATCAGGGATCGAAACTAATAGAAGATCCTCTTGTAATATTGAGAGTTTGGGAGGGCGGAATGGCTAGTCATGGCGGATTCGTTGGTGTATGTGTAGCTACATTGTGGTACGCTCGGCACTCCAAGCAATCTCCTTATCCCATTGGCGATTTAATTGTAAGTATTGTACCTCCGGGTATATTTTTTGGAAGGATAGCTAATTTCATTAACGGAGAACTTTGGGGTAAATCCACGGATATTTCTTTAGGAGTTCTATTTCCAAAAGCACCAGACTTTATAATTGGAGTAGCAAGGCATCCGTCCCAAATATATGCGGCCCTATTGGAGGGTCTGATTCCGTTTATTTATGTTCAATGGCGATTTTGGAAAACAGATATAACCCAAAAGAGCCCAGGCCATTTATCGGGAGAATTTCTATTTCTTTATTCGGTGGGAAGAATTACCAATGAAATTTTTAGGGAACCTGATGCCTCTTTGATTTTAGGAATGTCTAGGGGCCAATTCTATTCCATTTTTCTAGCAATAAGTGGAATTTTTCTGATTTACCTAGCTAAGAGAAAAAATTCACAATATCAAAATTAATTGCTGACTCTCTTTGATTGTTGCAATAATTTCATCAAAACTAATAAAGTATGACTCTTACATGATAGGTAATTTATTCGGCTTTTTATCCAATGACATTGGAATTGATCTTGGTACCGCTAACACACTGGTGTTCGTAAAGGATAGAGGTATCGTACTTCGAGAGCCAAGTGTGGTTGCGAGATATAAAACTAGTAAAAAAGTTTGTGCTGTTGGGTCAGATGCAAAGAAAATGCTTGGTCGTACTCCCGGTACAATTGAGGCACTCCGCCCAATGAAAGATGGAGTAATTGCAGACTTCGAAATTTCAGAAGCTATGCTTAGATATTTCATTGAAAAAGTAGACAAAAGAAAGCTAGTCCCCCCCCGTGTTGTCATTGCGGTTCCTTCGGGTATCACCGCGGTTGAAAAACGAGCAGTTAAGGACTCTGCAATACGAGCTGGCGCTAGAGAGGTACTATTGCTTGGTGAGCCAATGGCAGCGTCAATTGGTGCGGGATTACCGATACACGAAGAATATGCCAATATGATTGTTGACATAGGCGGAGGAACTACAGAGGTAGCTATTATTTCAATTTCAGGTGTCTCCTTTCAAAGAAGTATAAGAGTTGGTGGAGACGAACTTGATGAAGCAATTATTGCCTACATGAAAAAGGCATACGGACTTTTAATTGGGGAAAGAACTGCAGAAGAAATAAAATTCAATGTAGGCTCCGCAGCACCAATCGTGAATGGTGAAATTAGTATGGATGTAAGAGGTCGAGATGCGACTGCTGGTCTACCAGTTACAAAACATATTACATCTCAAGAAATTCGAGAAGAGGCACTAAAAGAAGTGGTTACTCAAATCGTGGACTTGGTCAAAAATGCACTAGATAGATGCCAACCAGAGCACTCCGCTGACCTTATTGACCGTGGAATAGTACTAGCAGGCGGAGGAGCATTAATTCGTGGACTTGATCAAGTAATAAGTGATGCGACTGGATTAACAGTAATACAAGCTGAAGACCCACTTTGCTGTGTTGCTAATGGCACCGGTAAATTTCTCGACCTGTTAGGTACATTGACACGCGATCAAGTAGACAGATTAGTAACGCAATAACTCACAAATTTGGCCAGCAAGTCAGATAGGCGAAAGTCACATCCGTTTTTTTATTTAGGATTGTTTACATTTTGTTGGTGGATTATTCCCGCAAGCTTTAAAATATTAACGCAAACTGCATTTAGGGAATTCCAAGCACCAATATGGAACTTGGCTTCAAGACTTGATGATTTGACAAATTATTGGGGGCATTTGTCTGATTCCAAAAAAACTTTAATCAATAAAGGTAAAGATTTATCAAGACTCACAACTGATATAAGATTCAAGCAATTTCGGGAAGAAGAACTAATAAATGAGATAAAAAGACTTCAATCATTCGAGAAAACAATATCTAAATTAAACAAAACAATAAAATTAGATCCCAGTAAAAGCTTCGAATCTGTTACTGCGCGAGTATCTATTAGAAAAATGAGTGGTTGGTGGCACCAAATGACAATTCGTAAAGGACAAAATCAAAGAATATCTGTAGGGAATGGAGTACTTTTTAATGAAGGGGCATTAGGGAGGGTAGTAAATGTAGATTCACAATCTTCAGAAATAGAATTAATCACGAATCCAGATTTTAGGATTGTTGCTCATTTTGAAAAGGATGATAGACCGGTAAAATATCAAGGTAATGGAATCAATGTAGGCGGTCAGCCACATGGTTTAGTAATGGATGTTCCACACGATATTGTAGCTTCCCCCCAAAAACCCCTTCATCTAGTTACATCCTCTTTAGGAGGAAGATTTCCTAAAGGAATACCAATCGGATTAGTGTATGAACTAGAAGGTGATAACAATGGATTATTCAAGACGGGAAAAGTAGTTATCAATAAAAAGATAACTCAAGTTCTTGAAGTGGCAGTACTTTGTGAAGAAGAGAATTAACTTCAATGAAAATTAGATGTATCGCTTTTTGTATTTTATTACTGGTAAATATTTTTGTATTTAGTTTAGTTTGCCTGGTAAATTCTGAACTAGCACAATGGGGAATATCTATTTTTGTACCTGGATTATTTTTCTTTTCTTCTAGTATTTTACTCGATAATTGGGAAGGAGCACTGGTATGTACAATTACAGGTCTATTCCTAGACTCAGTTTACCAAACACCATTTGGATTACTTGGGATCACACTCCCTTTATTATGTCTTTTAGGAAAAGGATGGCTAAAGAACAGTAGTAACAATAGACCATGGAGAGCTGTACTTTTTCAAGTAATTGCTAATCTATTTACAGGTATTTTTTTGTTTGCAGTGTTATTTTTTAAAATTCAACCATATACTAATTTAGATTACACAAGGTTAATAATAGATCTAATATTATCATCAATCGTGATTATTCCACTCTGCTTTTGGTTGCATGATTTTACGGTTAAAATCGTAGAAAAACTTTCAGTAAATAGTAAAATAAAAGTTAACAGTTTGTGAAATTTGCTGAAAAATACCACTCCGAAAACAGAAGATATCATGCATTTCGAATACTTTATTGTATATTATTCTCACTCTTGTTTATATTCATAATAAAACTTCAACTCATTGAGTCTGAGGATTTTGAAATAAAGGAAAGAAAGCAGGGACAGAGGAGAATATTACATCCAGGAGCAAGAGGAGATGTATTTGATCGTGATGGCAGATTACTCATTGGCAACAAGGCACAATTTTCTGCTATCATACATCTAGATAGATTAAAAAATAAAATTTGGGAAAAAAAAGTATCACTAAAAAAAACAGCTTTTAAAATTAGAAACGAACTGCTCGATTTTGAAAATTTGAACATTAATGAATTTCTTAAATTTTGTTTACAAGAAGACCACATCCAGAAAAGATTCATACATTTATCAGGAGTAAAAAAGATAGGTGATTTATCTACTACTAAAATTTTTTGGCAGAATAAAAGATTAACTGTCAAAGAGGAAAAAAACGGAAAATGGTCATGTGAGGTGGAACACTGCAATAATAAACTCAAAACGACATTCCAAACAGAAAATGTAGGTAATAAAATTAATGTCAATGCGGCGGGCCTTTTCACGACCTGTTTTTATTCTCATTTTGATAAAATCTACCTTCCTTATCCACCTTCAAAAATTATTTATAAAAAAAAGAGCAACAATTTATTCAACTCAATATTTCTAAATGAGAATCCTGAAAGTTCCCTGCTCCCCAAATTTACAACCAGCAACATTACATTAAGTTGGGAATCTCGTTACTCAGTCGTTTCTAGCTACCTTGATAAAATCAATCTACTATCTTCAAGAAATGAGAAACTATCATTAAAGAAATTCATGAACCATTGGAATCGAAGGCTCGTCCTTCCAATGGTACTAGTTCCCAACTTAAGTGCATCAGAATATGCCTCTGTTATCGAAGGATTCTCTCCCAGTTCGGCCGTACAAGTCCAAATTGAGTCAGTAAGGCACTACCCTCACAACTCAGTTGCTTCACATGTCCTAGGTTATGTAGGTAGCGGTTATGAAGCTGATTCAGAAGGACTTTCGGGCGAAGATTTGGCAACTTTTCAAATGAAGGGTAAAAAAGGAAAGTCTGGAATTGAGAAATCATACGACGACCATTTGAAGGGAAAAGATGGCGGGGATATTTGGAGAATTAACCCAATGGGGTTGAGATTTGACCAAATTGAGAAAAAAGCATCAGAAAAAGGTAAATCTATTCAACTAACGATTGATCTAGATATTCAACAAATTGCCGAGTCGTCACTAGAAAGGATGTCTCAAAGAGTTAATAACCACAGGATATTACCTGATAGGTTTTGGAAAAAAACAATTGAAAAAAGAACATTAAAAGAACTACTGAACAAGAATGAAAACGAAATTAGTCCTGAATTACTTCTTACCGCTTTTAAAGATGCACCCTTTCCGCTAAGTGGCAAGGAAGCTTCAACAGTTGCAGGTTTCAAAGGAACGGAAAAGGACGCCGATCATTTATTAAGAATTTTATACTCAAAAGGAGTTCTTGAACGATCTAAGGATTTACCCAAAAAATATATTATTTCCCCTCCTCCTCCTCCTCCTGGTGCGGCAGTGTTACTGGATGTCAAAACGGGAGAAATTTTAACTTTAGCTAGTAAACCAAACTATAACTTACAAGATTTATCACCTAGCATCTCTCAAGCTACCTATGACCAAATTGAACGTAAGGAAGCATGGTTACCGAGGGCGTGGCACCCTGGATACAGCCCAGCATCACCATTTAAACTTGTTACCGCAGTAGCGGCACTTCGAGCAAATGTAGTTGAACCCGATGAGAAGTTGGTATGCGACGGTATTTACAAGGGAATGGAATGTCATTGTTATCCAGGAAGACATGGAGAAATGAACTTACGGAGTGCTGAAGCGCAAAGTTGTAATGTATACTTCTTTCAATTAGCTGAACGACTCGGTGAAAAACTTCTTATATCAGAAGCAAAATCTTTTGGCATGAATCAATCGCCCAATATTAACCTCCCGCAATTGAGAAATTCACCTAATGTCCCAGACCCGGAATGGAAAAGGAAACGTGTTGGTGAGAAGTGGGCACTAGAAGATACTTTCAATGTAGCGATTGGACAAGGAGGGCTCAGACAAAGTCCACTGCAAATGGCGTGCTTTGTTGCCGCGTTGGCAAATCAAAATAAACAATTTTACCCAAAACTTGTCAAATCACCCGAAGATAACTCTGAAACTATATCCGCCGAACCGATTGGATTATCAGAAAAAAATATGTTAGCCATAATCGGAGGAATGTATGACGCAACAATTAAAGGAACGGCAAAAAGATGCAAAATTGAAGGCATAGATATCGCAGGAAAAACAGGAACAGCACAATGGCGCAACCATAACATGCAACTAAACCTAGCCTGGTTTATTGGGTTTGCTCCCGTTCAAAATCCAGAAGTAGCAATTGCAGTTTTAATTGAAGGAATAATTCCACAAGACCAAGTACAAGGTGGACTTACCGCAACTCCCGTTGCGAAAGATATACTCCAAGCATATTTCACAAAAAAACAAAATCTTGCTCGTACCAACTAATATCAAACAACTTATACTTCATGGTCGCGACACAATCCTCAATGCTTAAGCTAGATACGAATGCCTCCCCTTTCACATTATTTGATACTAACTCAGGTAGCGCGGTTTCTTTCTCTTGCTCAACCGTTGGCAAAGGATTTCTTTTTGCATTCATTTGCAATCACTGCCCATTTGTCATTCATCTCAAAAGGCACTTCCCTGACCTTTTTAATAATTGGGTAGACCAAGGCATAAAGGTTTATGCGATTTCATCAAACGATTCAATCGAGTATCCAGCTGATTCACCAGAGCAAATGGCAAAAGAAGCTAAAGAATCTAATTTTAATTTCCCCTATCTTTTTGATGAAACCCAGCAAGTAGCACAAGATTATAAAGCTACTTGTACTCCCGACTTCTTTTTATTCAACGAGCACCAAAAACTTGTTTATCGAGGACAGTATGACAGTTCAAGACCGGGAGGAGAAATTGAGGTAAGCGGGAAGGATTTAATAAACGCAGTAGATCGAATGGTTGCAGGAGAAAAACCACTTGCAAATCAAATTCCGAGTCTCGGGTGCAATATAAAGTGGAAAAAATAGCAATCTACTTTGAAGTCATTACATAAACCCCATCCCAGTCATTACCGGGGGGATTTTCTTTCATTATTTTGCAACGGTCGGTTAGAATGATGGAGGGATTATCAGTTACTCCAGGAGTTACACCGGGCTTATTCGGTTCAAGTTTTTTTGCCTTTTCAAACATTCCTAATGCACCATCCCAATCCTGAAGTAAATATTTATCAATTCCCTGCTTGAAGCAATCAAGGCAATCTTGGGTTTCCTGGGTTAACTCTGACATGAAACCGGTAGGTTCAAACATTGCTACCGGTTGTTTTCTGCCTTTCACCACTATTCTGTCCAGGTAACGAAATGCAATGTCATCTCGTGTTTTTTCAGAGGCAAGTTTTGTTTCTTCAGTAATCATAATGTAGGCGCCGTAGGCTTTGGCACCACTTTCACAACGAGCAGCTAAATTAACCATATCTCCCATCATGGTGTAGTTGAATCGATCCAATGCACCCATATTACCTACTGTAGCAGTTCCCGTATTGCATCCAATACGAGTCTGCATTTTTGAGACTAGTCCATGGCACTTCCCCCATTTATCTTTTTCAAGCGACCATTTTTCTCGTAATTTAATTTGTTCTTGCTGCATCAAAATTGCAGTTCTCACAGACTGATATGCATGATCTTTCATTGGAATCGGAGCTCCATACATTGCAACAATTGCATCCCCGATATATTTATCCAAGGTACCACGTTCTTCCTGAAGAATATTCGTCATAGCAGTTAGATATTCGTTCATTAAGTCAACTAAACCTGTAGGACTCAGAAGTTCAGAAAAACTAGAAAATGCTTGTACATCACTAAAAAAGGCAGTTATCGCAGTTTCCTGTCCACCTAAGGATGGTTCCTCCCCAGACTCCACCATTTGGTCCACCAACTCGGAGGAAACATAACTCCCAAACATACCCTTTAATCGTCCTTTGGCTTTTTGCTCGATAACGACCATAACAGCCAAACCGATAAACGATGTACTAATCCCGGCACAGGCGGGTGCAGTAATTGGCCAAACAACATGTGAATTTGAAAAAGTTACAAAACCAAAAAAAATATAGCCTAATAGTAATATAATACCACCGGCTTGCACCCAGCTCGAACGACTCCCCTGATAAACTGCAAGCAAGGCCATAATTAAACCCACACCGAAAGTCGCAGCATGATCAATCTCCTTGCCTAGTCTTTTAATATAAAATCCGGATGTGAGAGTTTTGATTAAATTACCATGAACTCCCACTTTTGGTGCGGAAGATTTATCAAAAGGAGTAGGAGCTAAGTCCTGAAAGGTAGCTTCCTCCGGTCCTATTAAGACAATCGCATTATTAAAACGTGAAAAGAAATCTTGAATCCTTAAAAGTTCCTCCTGCTGAGTCACGAGATTTGCTTTGTTGCTTAAAATAGCAGCTTCAACCTGACTTTTCTGTTTCAATAACTTCTCGTTGCCAGAATTTTGCGTCAATGCATTGGTAATCGCTCCGAGGACTGTGGGACCTTCCAATTTGTCTATTTGTTTCTGAATAGAACTGATAGACGATTCAACTTGTTCGAAAAATCTACTATTTTGAATTACATCTCGCATTCCACACATTGGGTTATATTTAGATTCAAGAGAGGTTGGAATGAAGTAATAAGAAATAGACTCTATTACCGACATAAAATCATCAAAGGATGGAATTTCTTCAACCGATATTTGTTTTGCCAAAAGCTTTCTTGCAATTTGGACCACCACTTCTTCAATTCCAATAGTTAACATCAAGTCAGGATAATTATTGGGATCCTCCGGCAGCTCGATGTCTTTTAATTTACTCAAGAAAATTTCAAAGACTTTAGGCACAAGAGATAAATACTGATCAAAATCGTCATCTCCGTACGCCCTTTTGGCCTCCATAACAAGAATTTTCTCTGGCGATTTTTCTGACCAGCCTGAAAACCAATTAACTTCTAGAAATTGTTTTTCTTCAAGAGGGGCATCGATAATAGTGGCACCATCTCGACCACTTATTACGAAACGTTTATTATCCTCTGATATTTTTACATGCTGCTTATCTAAGCCATAGTAAGCCAGGAGGGATTCAACTCCTAGTGTATACACAGGTCGGTCTCTGAATAAAGGAACCTCATTAGGTAATGAGTCAACCAACTCGCCTATCCCTTCATCCCCCAATGCTCTCTTATAAACGAGGCGAAGAGTGCTGTTAGTCTCAAACAATTCAGTAGCAGTTTTTCCCTGTACCCGATTGATCCTTAACAGCTTACTCGACTCGACTACAACTAAATCATCTAACTTTTTTTGTAACATGTTCCTCTCTTTGGATGTTGCATTAAAATCAACATCGAGGACTGCCAAATGCTTCGATTTTTCATTTACTTCAAAAATCAATTGATTAATGATTTTATTCTGCTCCTTGGATGTCAAAACAGGGATGGATAATTCTTCCGCAGCTAATATCTCATCACTGATTGTTCTTATTTCATCTTCTTTCGCAGTAATTTGTGACTCTAATACAGATGAAAGACTAGGGTTTGCTTGTAATGTAGTTTTTAAATTTAGGAGGACATCTGTCTTAGCTTTGCGATCTGCTTTGGCTTTTTCAAAGTTAAAAGCCAATGCTGGCAATTTTTTCCTAAGTCGCAGAATTTCGTTATTTTTTAAATCTATTTGTGGTTGAATAATTCCAGAAATCGAAGGATTGGTAGAAAGTGTACTTTCTAAATTTAGTAGTGTTTTTTCTAATGCCCTTATTTTTTCTTTGATATCTGCAATTTCATTTTGACTTTTTCCACTCGAATTTCTTCGAGCTTGCAGATTCTGAAAAAATTTCGTTATTTTTTCTTGCCGAGAATCTATTTGGGGTTGAATTACTGCACTCAAAGCAGGGTTTGCTTTTAATGTAGAAGAAAAATTCTTTACACTTTCTAAAAGTTCTTGGTAGTTACTCAGATCATTCTTCAACAACTTGTAAGTTTGATTAGCTAGTTTTCTTTTTTCAATTTGATTATCAATCTTTGGTTTGAAAGAATCTATTTGAGCTAAAACTTCGCTTTTTTGAGCGGATAGGATTTTTAATTCAGATTGTAATTTAGAATACTCCTCTTTGTTTTCTCCCAACATTTCGAAAGGCAATTTACTTTGTTTCCCTCCCAGCAAATTGTATGCATGTGCTTTTCCACCAGCAGGGAACCATAACGGAACCCATCTGGGAATATTATCAACTGCAGGCTTGTTTTCTCCTGGAAAGCCATAACGATAAGGAGGAACGGTAAATGAACCAGTCCGCCCCATGTAACGGTCATTTAGATAATTCTGAAGTGGGTATGTCGGTGATTCAGGATAATTAAACTTACCACTCTTCAATGCAGATTCATGAGAATAACCGTCTTTAAATAAAGGAGGGAACGCACTTGCTCCCGTTATTTTTACAAATGGAGTGGGAACACCAGAATACAGACATCCTAGAACCACCTGATCCGGGTAAGCTTTAATTAATTCTCCCATCGCAGAATCACTACGATATGAATTTTCCATTGGCACCATCTTAGACATACTCTTGGGCGTAAAACCAAAATCAAATGCCAAAACTCGGGCCCCACCTTTTTTCATTAAAGCCATTGACATATCCCTAAAAAATGCACGATCCCAAGGCCTTTCCCCCACATCATCCATTGCTAATGTCGCCGCATCAAAATTGACATAAACGATCTTAGGAATTCTAGGAATTGTTTGATTATCCTCTATTTCAATTTCTTCTATTGCGGCACTCTGGTGAGAAATTTCTCCTCGAGCACCCGGTATGATTGAACTTAATCGTAAATCGACAGACTTGGTCTTCCAACTATCAATCAAACCAAAGTGGTTCACAATCATCCAAATAATTGGAATAACAAGTAATCCCATGAAAGTTATTTTTGCTTCTTTGCTTAATTTAAACATAGGTGAGTATTATTGGTTGAAAAGTTTAATAAGTCAGTTAAGTTGAATTTGATTTGGCAAGTTGAGCAAGACGAAAAAATTACAACTTTAGGATATGCTCATTTTACTTTGGACAAAATAAACATTCATTGACGCTTTCATGTTAAATCAATTTTAATTATGACCACCAATCAAACTGATAATACCGTACAACCTCCCGCTCCAGAGGAACAAGAACGAATTCGAAATGAAGCGTCATGGGTAAAACTGCTGAGGCAAGAGATGGGCAAGGTTATTGTAGGCCAAAAATATCTTGTTGACCGACTGATTATAGGGCTGCTTGCAAACGGCCATGTATTACTAGAGGGAGTTCCGGGTCTCGCTAAAACTTTAGCTGTTAAAACTCTAGCTCAGTGCATGAAAGCGGAGTTCAAAAGAATTCAATTCACACCTGATCTGTTACCCGCCGATGTCGTAGGTACCCTTATTTATAGCCCAAGCAAAGGTGAGTTCACCACAAAAAAAGGTCCTATATTTACAAATTTACTGTTAGCAGATGAAATTAACCGAGCTCCTGCGAAAGTTCAGAGTGCTCTCCTCGAAGGAATGCAAGAAAGACAAGTAACTATAGGTGATGAAACATTTATGCTGCCTAAGCCATTCCTAGTTCTTGCCACTGAGAATCCGATCGATCAAGAAGGAACTTACCCATTGCCTGAAGCTCAAATGGATCGCTTTATGCTCAAACTATTAGTTGACTATCCGGACAGAGAAGAAGAGTTAAAAATACTCGAGTCCAATGCTAATGTAAGCGTGGAGCATCAAGTAAGCCCTGTTGTTGATGCCGAAACAATTTTTCGATCAAGAACTATAATCGATAGTATATATTTGGATGAAAAGTTAAAAGGATATTTGGTAGATGTTGTACTGGCCACACGGAATCCCGAAAAATATGGCGCTTCAGAACTCAGCGCTTTTATTCGTTTTGGAGCATCACCCCGTGCAACGATAAGCTTGGCACTTGCTTCAAAAGCAGCCGCGTTTATGCAGGGTCGCAGTTTTGTTACCCCACAAGATATTAAAGATATCGGATTGGATGTCTTACGGCATAGGGTGATCATAAGTTATGAAGCGGAAGCCGAAAATGTTTCCAGTGACGACATCATTAAAAAGATTTTTGAAACAGTTCCTGTTCCTTGATCTTTATTTTTATTTTCCTGCTCAATTATAAATTTATATCATGGAGGAACCCGATCAGGAGTTTACCCGGGAAATACTTCGTAAGGTAAGGCAAATTGAAATTCGCTCTAACCGCCTAGTTTCGGAGGCATTAGCTGGTTCTTATCACAGTGCATTTAAAGGCCAAGGTATCGACTTTGAAGAAGTAAGAGAATATCAACCTGGAGACGAAGTACGATCTATTGATTGGAATGTGACTGCAAAAATGGGTTTTCCCTTCGTCAAGCAATACCGTGAAGAGCGAGAATTAACCATCCTCCTTGCCATTGATGTGAGCAAGAGTACCCAATGGGGTTCTACTCATAGAAGTAAGAGAGATAAGCTAGCAGAACTGGGTGCGCTCCTAGCTTTTTCCGCGAATCGAAACGGAGATAAAATTGGATTGCTACTATTTTCTGATCAAGTTGAAAAATTCCTGCCCCCTGCAAAAGGACAAAAACATGTACTTCGAGTATTGCGTGAAATACTGTTCCATCAAAATCATGGACGAGGCACCGATTTAAATGAAGGCCTCCGTTTCCTAAATCGGGTAATGCGAAGAAGGGCTGTAGTTTTTCTTATGTCCGATTTTATTATTCCGGAATATGACTCCGAGGAAGAAACAAGGGAAGATTTATTCCTCAAAGAACTGGCAACTACTCGTAGAAAACATGATCTGGTCTGCTGCCAAGTTCACGATTCAATGGAAAAAGAGTTGCCATCTGTCGGTCGGGTAATTTTTGAAGATTCTGAAACGGGGGAGACAAAACTAATTAATACCTCAGACAAAAGATTCCAATCACGATACAAAACCTACACAAAAGATATCCAAGAATCATTTGCCCGCCAGTTACGAAGAAGGGGAATCGACAATTTTGAATTTTCTACATCCTCCGACTATGCGAAGACGCTCCAAGAGTTTTTTAACACCCGAGGAAATAGAATAAAGAGATGATGATTAATTCCCTATCCTTGTTGTTGAACAAAGGCTATTTATTAGAGCAAAATCGAGAACAAGATTCCCCCATCCCAATATTTAAAACATTCGGTCAATTAGTTGAAGAAAATATACTGTCAATCTCTGTTGTCTTTATATTTTTGCTCCTGGTTGCTTTAATTTTTATTGTTTTAAAGAAGAAGAAACAAATTGAAAAGGATCTGGATGAACCGGAACCTATCGACCCATTTGAAGAGGCACTTTCATGTATTGAAAACCTGCAGTCGCAACATCCGCCATTAAGCGCCAAGCCTTTTGTATTTCGTCTTTCTGAAATCTTGAGGATTTATGTAGAGAGAGTATTTAAAGTCCCTGCGATGGAGTTAACTGGGGAGGAATTCATGAAAGAAATTGCGTCGCATAGTTTTTTCAAGAATCGATATGATCAAAGCCTTCGTGAGTTTATCGACCAGGGTGACCAAATCAAATATTCAAAAGAAAAAACAGATGATGGCCAAATGACACTCCTGCTTGAAACCGCACTCCATTTTGTAAAGGACACTCATGCCAAAATGATCGAAAAAGAAAAAATTGCCCATCCCGTTCAATCATAAATATAATGGAATATTTGCAGGAATGGCATAAAATCTCACTAGCTGAACCGCTTTGGCTCCTATTGCTATTACTCATTCCTATTATTTTTTGGGCACAGACTAAAACGAAGCGAAAGAATTCATCCTTACTTTTTGCTACACTCTCTCGGATCAAATCTAGCTCTCTCCCCCAATCAGACTACTCAAGAATTATTATCCAATTTCTTAGAATCGGATGCCTCTCCTGTCTCGCCCTCACTCTTTCCAAGCCCCAGTTTGATAGAAGTACCAGTTCCCTTGTATCCAGCGGAGTGGATATTGTCCTAGCGATTGATCTCTCCGCTTCGATGTTAGCCTTGGACATGAGCGAAAATGAACAAAATGAAGTTACACGATTAGATGTAGTAAAAGAAGTAATTAAGGATTTTGTAAACAAGAGAAAAAATGACCGAATTGGATTAGTTGCTTTTTCTGTTAATCCATATCTTGTTAGTGCTCTCACACTAGATAGCGAGCATTTACAGAAAAATATCGATCGTTTAAGGGTAGGTCTGACTCACCAAACAGGCACCAATATTGGATCGGCATTGGCGGAAGGTATCAATCGACTGCGTACACTTAAGTCAAAATCAAAAATTCTAATTTTGTTAACCGATGGAAAAGATGAACCTCCTCCCCCGCATAGCCCGCTCATTTATGCTGAGGGAGCAAAAAATGATGATATTAGCATTTACACAATTGCAATTGGTAGTGCGAGCAGAACGAGAACTTATCTTTTTGACCAGCGTTCCCGCGACCTAATGAGGTATACGAATGGAAAGCCTGTAGTCCAGGTTGCCGATTATCCCGTCGATAAAGAAATCTTGCAGAAGATATCTGCAAAAACGGATGCCCGATTTTACGAAGCCAAAAACAAAAGCGAACTCTCCTCAATTTACGACGAAATTGACCGACTCGAAAAAACTGAAGTTGAATTAAATATTAATGCTCTCTATGAGGAGCTTTTTCAATGGCCTCTTGCACTCTCTATTTTCTGTTTATTACTTGAAATTTCACTAAAACGAACAATTTTCCTCCGTATTCCATGATTTTATTCGCGGATCAAAAAATTGTTTACTTAGGGGTAGTCATTCTCATCCTTCTTTGCTTTTTGTATCGGTATTCTCAAAAAGCGAAACAAAAAAGACTCAAACTGTTAACCTCCTCTGAGTTGCTGCCCAAGTTAGTCCCTGGGTGGTCAAAAAAACAACAGGTTTTTAAATTTGGTTTACTATTACTTGCCTTTGCCTTTCTCTTTATCGGACTTGCCCGACCACAATGGGGAGTAGAAAAGAGAAAATCTAATCCTACTGGCATTGATATCTTAATCGCATTGGATGTATCGAAAAGCATGCTAGCAAGAGATGTTACGCCCAATCGATTAGAACGAGTAAAGCTTAGTATATCTAATCTATTAGACCGAGTAACAGGAGACCGACTTGGCTTAATTGCCTTTTCAGGCTCGGCCTTCCTGCAATGCCCGCTAACCCTTGACCACCAAGCATTTATTAAAACATTAAGCGATTTAGAAGTAGGTATAATCAAGAGACACGGTACTGATTTATCCCGACCGATTGAAGAAGCAATTCATTCATTTTCCAAAGATGATACCGATCGTTTTCTTATTTTACTATCGGACGGCGAAGACCTTGAGGGAAAAGGGCTCAAGCAAGCAAAAGAAGCGGCACAAAACGGAGTAAAAATTTTCACTATTGGAATTGGTGCAAAAGAAGGCGCCCGTATTCCGATGGACCCAATCGGGCAGGCACCAAGAAACTTTCTTCGCGACCCACAAGGAAAGACAGTTATTAGCAAGATGGATGCAGCATCACTACGGGCCATTGCAGAAGCAACAAAAGGAAGTTATTTTTCTCTAGGACCAACGGGAGAGGGCTTGGCTAAGGTATTAGACATTCTACAATCCATTGGTCAGCAAAAAAAACGTGAACAGCTCTCCACCGAGTTACCTATTGATCGCTTTCAACTGTTCATTATAATCGGCCTTTGCTTGCTATGCTTAGAAATGTTAACCTCCAACAACTCGAAAAAACTCATCATAACAGCTAATCAATGTATTGTTGTACTGATTTGCTTTTTTACCGGTTGCCTTCAACAAGATAACATTAAGCGAGCAGAAGAAGCACTTGAGGAGGGAAAACCAAAAGTTGCTGCTGAATTCTTTGAAGCTGAAATAAACGCGAGTATTACAGGTGAATCCGAGATCGACCCTCGATTGTTCCTTAATGCAGGTTTAGCTTATTTAGATGCGGGCTTATTACAGGAATCGGAACTTTCATTGGAAAAAGCCTTGGACGCAAACCTTGACAATCCATCGCTCCAAGCTATGGCACTGAACACTCTGGGAAATATATTCTATCAGAAGGCCAATCAATTTCTCGACCAACGCAATGTAATGGAAGCAAGAAAAGCATGGGAGAAATCAAAACAGCATTATATTTCCTCATCACAAATTGACGGAAACGAAAAAGCCATTCAAAACCTAGCGTCCCTCAACCAACAAATTTCAGAGCGTATTAATGCACTGATCTGTAAAATTTCTGGGAAAATTTGGCGCGATTTGAATGGCGATGGAAAACCACAAAAAGATGAACCGAACCTAAGCGGATTTATCTTTTGGGATAAAGATGGGAATGGCGAACACAACCAAACCAATGAACCCACTGTAAAAAGTAACGATTTGGGGATTTTTTCGTTCGAATGGATTGCAGATCGATACCCTACCTCTCTACGATTAGGATCTCAACTTTCGGAATCTAACCAATCCAAAGGTATATTTTTGATCCCCATGCTCCCCCCCCCACCCCCACCAGAAAACCCTGCATTAGTAAAAAACTATTTCCTTAAGTTCGAAAATCCGGGAGAAAAATTGATTGCTCTTCCCTATCGAGCAGCTCCCACACTACAAGGAAAAATATGGAAAGACGAAAATGGAAATGGGTACAAAGATACAGAAGACAAAGGCTTTGCCTCCGCAAAGTTATTTTTGGACCAAAACGGAAATTTTCAACCGGATCA
>JAQXBH010000158.1 GCA_029252505.1 Opitutales bacterium
CGGTCCTTGTAGTTTTTACAGTGGTACAAAAGCACTGGGCGAGGAAGTTTTACAGGGTGCGAAGGATTGCTACATTTGGAGATTGCGCATTCCCTTCAACGAAGAGAAAAGCCCGCGTAATTATTTGCAAAAGCTTTTGCATTATTCCTCCCTGTTAGAAGCAGAAAATTCAATATCTCATATTGATGATTACATTAATTCTTGCCTTTCTTGTTTTACCAAGGAATGTGAACCTGGGATTTATAATCTAACCAATACTGGATCGATCACGACAAGGCAGGTAGTGGAGTGGATGAAGGAAGAGGGGGTGGGGGATAAGGAGTTTACTTTCTTTGATAATGAAGAAGATTTTATGAATAAGGCAGCAATAACTCCTCGATCTAATTGTGTAATGGATACCACAAAAGCACAGAAAAGCGGAATTGCATTACGACCTGTTGAGGAAGCAGTCCGGCAATCTCTTCGTGAAATGAGAGAGGGGATTTTAGCATGAATTCAATTATTGTTACCGGTGGATTAGGTTTTATTGGTTCGAATTTTATTCGAATGCTTTTAACAGAAAACTTGTGTGACTCGGTTCTAAATATTGATAAGCAAACTTATGCGGGCAATCCAGAAAACCTGATCGAATTTCAGGGAGATTCTAGATATCAGTTTTTGAAAGCTGATATTGGCGATGTGTCCAAAATTGATCCTGCAATTTCCAATTTCCAACCATCGGCAATTGTTAATTTTGCGGCAGAAAGTCATGTGGATCGTTCGATCGATTCACCCGAGCCTTTTGTGGAGACTAATGTTCTTGGTACTCTTCGATTACTGCAGTCAAGCCGAGGTTATTTCTCTTCGCTCGAGGAAAGCAAAAAAGAGACTTTTCGCTTCCTACATGTGTCCACCGACGAAGTATACGGAAGTTTAGGCAAGGACGATCCTGCATTTTGTGAAACCACTCCCTATTCCCCCAATAGTCCTTATTCTGCTTCCAAGGCCGGTGCAGATCACCTTGTGCGTTCTTACCATCATACCTTTGGTATGCCAATGTTGACTACTAATTGTTCCAATAATTATGGTCCTTATCAATTTCCTGAAAAGTTAATTCCGTTGATGATTTTGAATGCATTGGAAGGCAAAAATCTTCCGATTTATGGAGACGGTGCCAATATCCGTGATTGGTTACATGTGGAAGACCATTGCCGGGGAATTTTTACCGTTCTTGAAAAAGGAAGGATTGGGGAAACTTATTGTATAGGAGGTGATTCCGAAAAAACCAACATGGAGGTGGTGGATACAATTTGTGGGTCTTTGGATCGTGACCGACCCGAAGGTGCACCCCATGAAAAACTTAAAATATTTGTACAAGACCGTCCCGGTCATGATCAACGATATGCGATCGATTTTTCCAAGATCAAAGATGAACTGGGATGGGAGCCTCGTTACAGTTTTACTGAGGGAATGGCCCAGACCGTTGCCTGGTATTTGGAACATTCAGAATGGTGCGAAAATGTAACTTCAGGTAAATATCAAAGAGAAAGATTGGGAGTAGAATGAGCAATCGAAAAGGAATAGTATTAGCGGGAGGTTCGGGTACCCGATTGTATCCTCTTACTATGGCAGTGAGTAAGCAAATTATGCCGGTGTATGATAAACCGATGATTTACTACCCCATTTCAGTTCTTATGCTTTCTGGTATCCGTGAGATTTTAATCATTTCCACCCCACGGGATTTACCTTTTTTTAAGGAACTTCTTGGTTCAGGAGAACGGTTTGGTGTTCATTTTGAATATGCCGAGCAACCAAGCCCGGATGGTCTTGCGCAGGCTTTGATTATTGGTGAAGAATTCTTAAATGGTTCTCCTTCAACCTTGATTCTCGGTGATAATGTATTTTATGGACATGAATTAGAGAAGACTCTTGCTGGTGCCAATGACCGCACATCGGGGGCAACAATTTTTGGCTACCACGTGTCCGATCCAATTAGTTATGGAGTGGTTGAGTTTGACGAGAGTGGCAAAGCGATTTCTTTGGAGGAAAAACCTGCTCATCCACGATCGAATTATGCGGTTCCCGGTCTTTACTTTTATGATGAACATGCTCCTTCTCACGCGAAAGCATTATCTCCTTCTCCTCGTGGAGAATTGGAGATAACTGATTTAAATCGGGTTTACTTAGAAGCGGGTAATCTGTCAGTTGAAGTAATGGGGCGGGGGATTGCGTGGTTGGATACTGGAAGTCATGATAATCTTGCATCTGCAACAGATTTTGTCCGAGTCATTGAAAAAAGACAGGGTTTAAAAATTGCCTGCCTCGAAGAAATCGCTCTTTACAAGAATTGGATGAGTCCGAAAGAGGTCGAAAAAGCGGCACTCGCACACGGTTCTTCAGGATACGGAACATACCTAAAAAACCTAATTTCAAAACCATAAATTCAATTAACATATCAACATATCATGATATGTTGATGAATAAACTTGATTTTCTGTTTTCATTTTGTTGGAATTGGACGATGTCAAAATCCTTTATTTTTTCTTCAGAGTCTGTGGGGGAAGGTCACCCCGATAAAGTTTCCGATTCTATTTCGGACAGTGTATTAGATGCCTGCTTGGAACAGGATCCTAAGAGTCGGGTTGCCTGTGAAACATTGGTTAAAAGTAATTGCGTAACAATTGCCGGAGAAATTACCACGGATGCAAAGTTCGACTACGAGAAAGTAGTTCGAGAGGCGATTCGAAAAATTGGCTACATTAACGACGACGACATTTTTCATGCGGATCAGGTTTTTATAACCAATCAACTAACCGCACAGTCACGCGATATCGGGCAGGGAGTGGATGCGGCAGCAGCGGAAGGAAAGGATACAGCGGAGCAGGGTGCGGGCGATCAGGGTATTATGTTTGGCTATGCCTGCAATGAAACGGAAGAGTTGATGCCTGCCCCGGTTATGTTTGCCCACCGAATTTTGAGGAAAATGGCTGATATTCGCCACGCAGGAATTGACGCAAAATGGTTACGACCCGATTGTAAGTCGCAGGTCGCTCTTCAATACGAGGGTGGACAAATGACAGGTATTGAAAACGTGGTTGTTTCCACTCAACATTCTGCTGATGTAGATAACGATACCATCCGAAATTTTATTACCGAGGAAGTAATCAAACCTGCTTTGCCCGTAGAACTTCTTTCATCTAATACACAATACTTGATTAATCCGACCGGGCGATTTGTGGTCGGTGGACCTGAGGGGGACTCTGGACTAACTGGCCGGAAGATTATTGTTGATACTTATGGCGGTTGGGGTAGGCACGGAGGAGGAGCGTTTTCTGGCAAGGATCCCAGCAAGGTCGATCGTTCAGCAGCATACATGTGTCGATGGGTCGCGAAAAATATAGTCGCCGCTCAACTGGCAGATCGAGTTGAAATCCAGCTCGCATATGCAATTGGATATCCCGATCCCACTAGTATTACAATTGATTGCTTTGGGACAGAAAAGGCTCCTGAGGATAAAATTCAAGATGCAGTAAAAGAGGTATTTAACTTTAAACCTGCCAATATCGTGAGTCAGCTCGATCTTCTTCGCCCCATATACCGAGAAACTACACATTACGGCCATTTTGGCAAAGCAAGCCTTCCTTGGGAGCAGACCAGTAAAACGCAGGCACTTCAATCTGCCGTCGGCTAAAACTTTTTCTTTTTTGATCTTAATTCAAATTCCAATCGTTATTTAACCCATGACCACTATGACAGAGACACTCACACCTACCCTTGACTACAAAGTTGCCGATATTACCCTTGCCGAATTTGGCCGCAAGGAAATCTCGATCGCCGAACACGAAATGCCTGGCCTTATGGCAACACGCGAAAAATATGGTCCTTCTAAACCTCTCGCTGGCGTGAAGGTAATGGGTTCATTACACATGACAATTCAGACCGCAGTTTTGATCGAAACTTTAGTTGAATTAGGTGCTGATGTTCGCTGGTGTTCATGTAATATTTTCTCCACCCAGGATCACGCTGCTGCCGCAATTGCTGCTGCTGGCATTCCAGTATTTGCCTGGAAGGGTGAAACTTTGGAAGATTATTGGGATTGCACTTATCAAGCAATCACCTGGCCGGACGGTTCAGGACCCGATCAGATAGTTGATGATGGTGGCGATGCTACAATGCTCATTCACAAAGGACTTGAACTCGACAATGGAAGCGATTGGGTAAATTCCCCTTCAGACAACGAAGAGGAGGGCGTTGTGAAGGACCTTCTCAAGCGTCTTCACGCCGAAAATCAAAATCGTTGGCAAACAATTGCTGACTCAGTTGTCGGAGTATCCGAAGAGACAACAACTGGAGTGCACCGTCTCATACAAATGGAAGAAAATAACCAGCTTTTGTTCCAAGCCATCAATGTCAATGATTCGGTAACCAAGTCTAAATTCGACAATAACTATGGATGTAGACACTCTTTAGTCGACGGTATCAAGCGTGCCCTCGATGTACTCATCTCAGGTAAAGTGGCGATTGTATGCGGATTTGGAGATGTTGGAAAAGGTTCTGCTGATTCTCTTGCCAACGAAAAAGCCCGGGTAATGGTATCAGAAGTAGATCCCATCTGTGCACTACAGGCATGTATGGCCGGCTTTCAAGTCACCACAGTAGAAGATGCACTCGCAACTGCTGACATTTTTGTAACCACAACTGGTAACAAGGATATCATCACCGCCGAGCACATGTGCAAAATGAAAGATCAAGCTATCGTGTGTAATATCGGACATTTTGATAACGAGATTCAAGTTGCAAAGCTCGAAGCAATGGAGGGAGTTACTAAGGAAATCATCAAAGAGGATTCAGTCCCAGGTGGCCCTGTTAGCCGATTCACTTTTGCGGATGGAAGAAGCATTTACCTGCTTGCAGAAGGTCGTCTAATCAACCTCGGTTGTGCTACAGGTCACCCAAGTTTTGTAATGTCCTGCAGTTTTACCAATCAAACAATTGCTCAAATTGATATACAAAATAACCCGGATCGTAAGATCGGTGTCTACCGGTTAAGTAAAGAGTTGGATGAAGAAGTTGCTCGTTTACACTTAGATAAATTAGGAGCGAAACTTACCACTTTAAGCAGCGAACAGGCAGATTACATAAGCGTGCCTGTAGCGGGTCCTTACAAACCCGAACACTACAGATACTAAATCTAACATTCTTATATTTTACACAGCGAGGGAAGCAATTTTGCTTCCCTCGTTGACCTTTGTTTAAGGTTCTAGTATCAAACTGTCCTTAAACTATTATGTTTTACGACGAAACAAAGGTATACCTCAAAGCAGGTGATGGTGG
>JAQXBH010000192.1 GCA_029252505.1 Opitutales bacterium
GGAGTGATACCGGTGAGTGCCATGATCATACCGGGGTTCATCGAACGAGTGGAAGAATTTATAAATTTTTTTATGAGAAGAACCCGGTGGCAGATTTGTCACTTATGAAAAATGGATTCGATGATCCGGAGGCGATTATTCGCCATCCCAATGTTTGGCATTTCCGTCAGTTTTTAAAGAACCTATCAAAAAAGGGACAGAGTGCTCACGAGAAATCCATCCGGATCTGTAAAGAAATCCTCGCCGATAAAAAGATAAAGGCATCAATTCGTTTACGGGCAATGTGGGGGCTGTACGCATTAAATAAATTGAATCCTGAAACACACTTGAATGATCCAAATGAACATATCCGTGCCTGGGCGATCCGATTGATGATGGACGGGCAACCTATTGATACGCTGTTCGGACCAAGAGAAAAAGCATTGCCAAATACCAATCCTGAGTTCGTGCAGAAATTAGTCCAGCAGGCACTGACTGATACATCTGGCTTGGTTCGGTTAACCCTAGCCTCTGCGTTGCATCGCTTACTCGTTGAATTCCGGGGGGAACTCGCCAAAGCACTGGCTTTCCGATCAGAGGATAAAAATGATCACAATATACCCCTCCTCGTATGGGCAGGAATTATTCCGTTGGTGGAGTTGGATCCGGAAAAATTACTCGAGGTGGCAAGATCCACAGAATGGTCGAACTTACGCGCATGGATTGCCCGAGCTATTACTGAACGGTCAAAAGAAAACCCGGTCGCCTTTGCTGCACTATTAAAATTAGTGGGAGATCAAACTAAGCAGGCTGATTCATTGCTCGTCGGGATCGAAAGGGCAGTGTTGGGCATGAAGGGATTTTTGAAACCAGCCAAGTGGGATCTTGTCCGTTCCAAGTTGGGTATGAACCCTACAGTTTTAAAATTAAGTGTCATTTTTGGGGATCCGCAAGCAACCGAGGAAATGGAAAAGTTAGTTATAAATGCTAAAGTGGATTCTAATGTTCGTAGCCAGGCACTGGGAATTTTAACCGATTCCGATTCTCCCAATTTACAATCACTGTGTGAAGAATTACTCAAAGATCCAAAGTTGAATCTCTTAGCGGTTCGTGCGTTGGCCAAGTATGAGAATGTTGGAATTGGAGAGAAAATAATTAACAGACTGGATGAATTTTCGAAGGGTGAACAAAGCGAAGTTGTGGAAATTCTCTGCGGTCGGGTCAGTTGGGCAGAACTTTTGCTTGAAGAAATTAAAGTGGGTAAAATTTCCAAGTCCGTTATCACTCCTTATCATGCTACCCAGATTTACGCTCTTAACAGTGACGATTTGAATAGTAAACTGGATGAGGCTTGGGGAACGGTTCGAACATCGTCTAAGCAATTAGAGAAAAGAAAAGAGGAATTAAGGCTGGAGTTGAGCAGCTTAGATCAAGGGGAAGCTAACCTTTTAAATGGTGGTATTCTGTATGATCAGCAGTGTGCAAGTTGTCATGTACTCTACGGAAAGGGTGGCAGATTGGGGCCCGATCTGACCGGTTCGGGCCGTACTAACTTAAATTATCTTCTAGAAAATATTGTCGATCCAAGCAGTGCAGTATCTACTGATTATCGAATGAATATTATTCATTTAAAGGATGGACGTGTCTTGAGTGGAATGATCGTTGGCCAAGATCGTAACTCTTTTAACCTTCGAATGCCAGGCACTGAAATCGTCGTGAGCAAGGTGACAATTAAAAACCGTCGGACTCTTTCTGATTCGATCATGCCTGCAGGCTTGCTCGATAATCTAAATGCTGAGGAGCGGCGTGATTTGATTGCTTATCTTATGAATCCGAAGCAGATCGGAAAGTAAGCACGGCCCGTTTTTATGACACAGTCATGAATGGACTCGGAAAAGTTCCAATATTAAGGGTTGATTTGAATCAATAAATTCACAATGACTATTTACATAACCCTTTTATTCTAACCTCAATCCAACTCCCTTTTTACGATTATGAAACTTGAAACTCAATGTCTTCACGCGGGCTATTCGCCTGAATCCACAACCAACGCCTGTGCAGTTCCTTTGTACAAAACCAGTTCTTTTGTATTTAACAACACCGAGCATGCGGCCAATTTATTCGGCCTTCGCGAATTGGGCAATATTTACACCCGTCTAATGAATCCAACCACCGATGTTCTCGAACAACGGGTAGCAGCAATGGAAGGTGGAGCAGCTGGTCTTGGAATTGCATCCGGAACGAGTGCAGTTTTTTATTCAATTATCAATATTGCTCAGGAAGGGGATGAGATCATTTCCGCTAATAATCTTTATGGTGGTACCTACACTCAGTTTAATGACATTCTTCCCAAGTTTGGCATTAAAGTAAAATTCGTTGATCCAAATGACCCAGCTAATTTTGCTGCAGCGGTAACCGATAAAACCAAGGCTATTTTTTGCGAATCAGTCAGTAACCCCGGATTGGATGTGGCCGATATTAAGGCAATTGCCAATGTTGCGGATGATCATGGAATTCCCTTAATTGTCGACAGCACCTTTTCCACCCCTTACCTAACCAACCCGATCGAGCATGGTGCATCGATTGTGATTCACTCTCTGACCAAGTGGATGGGTGGACATGGAAACGGAATTGGTGGCGTGGTTGTTGATTCTGGAACCTTTAACTGGAAGAACGGTAATTTTCCACTCTACGACGAACCCGATAACAGCTACCATGGATTGCGCTGGGGGCATGACTTACCCGAGCCCCTTGCTCCTTTGGCTTTTATTCTAAGAATGCGCACGGTTCCTTTACGTAACTTGGGAGCCTGCATTTCTCCGGATAATTCCTGGCAGTTTTTACAGGGTATTGAAACCCTGCCATTGCGCATGGAACGCCATTGTGAAAATTCTCTGGCCGTGGCCAAGCATTTAAAAGATCACCCGTCCGTGGACTGGGTTCGTTTCCCAGGTTTGGAAAGTGATCCGATGAATTCCCTTAACCAAAAATACCTGAAGGGTAAGGGTGGATCGATGGTTGTATTTGGGATCAATGGCGGGGCGGATGCCGGACCCAAATTTATTGATAATTTACAACTTCTTTCGCACCTCGCCAATGTTGGAGATGCGAAGAGTTTGGCCATTCACCCGGCCACCACGACTCATTCCCAGTTGAACGAGGAACAACAAAGAGCGGGTGGAATATCGCCCGAGTTGGTCCGTCTGTCGATCGGGATCGAGCATGCCGACGATATCATCGCCGATATCGAACAAGCTCTTTCCGCAGCTACTGCCTAGGCATCGCGAAGCCGGAGACTGATGGGTAAGACGATTGCCCTCGTTTACCTGATCCTTCTGACCCTCGTCATGGGGGGAGCTTTGGCCTACGGTTTTATCGTGGGCGATTTCTGGAAAGACGGGGGTGAGTTAATGGACAACCCATGGGGAATTGTTTCCCTTTTTGATGTCTATGTTGGATTCTTCTTCTTTATCGGCTGGATCT
>JAQXBH010000193.1 GCA_029252505.1 Opitutales bacterium
TGGTTTTCGGGGTCGAGTACGACCTGGGTCTTTCCTTCACGGTCGCGCAGGTCGAGGAAGAATACGCCTCCGTGGTCGCGTAAGGAATCGATCCATCCAATTAAAGTGGCGGGAGATCCGGCGTTGTCTTTGCGAAGTTGATTGCAGTGATGGCTACGTTTCATGCCTAATATAAATAAAAATAAAGGTTCGAACATAAGGAATCGATTCTCGGATGGCAAGTATGCTATGAAACGATTCAGGGGTATTGTATGAATTTTTTACAGAGTGGACGGGAGCGAAGGATTTTTAAACTCGCCATTCATCAGTGGCGTGGCATGGCTTGAGGGTATGAGCAATCGGTTTGTAGTAATTATGGCAGGCGGACGCGGTGAGCGTTTTTGGCCTCAAAGTCGTTTAACGCGCCCCAAGCACCTTCTTCCCATCGTGGGAGATTCTCCCATGCTTGCCCAGACTGTGGATCGCTTGAAGGGTTTGGTACCACCGGAAAATGTTTTTGTAATTACCAATAAAGAACAGCGGGATGCGGTCCTGGAGAGTTGCCCTGCATTACTACCCGAGAGAGTAATTGGAGAGCCCGAGGGAAGAGACACTGCGGCAGCAGTGGGGTTGGCTGCTTTATTAGTGGACCAGGAAGCAAAGGATGCCGCATTTGCATTGTTGCCAGCGGATCATGTAATTGAGGATGGAGAGGGGTTCCGTTCCGTATTAACGAGTTCTTTTGAAGCGGCTGAACAAGATGATTTCCTGGTCACGATTGGAATTAAGCCAAGTTTTCCCGCGACTGGCTATGGATATCTTTCTCAGGGCGGGGAATTAAATAAAGTTCTCAATCGAGGCGTTTCCAAAGTCGATCGATTTGTGGAGAAGCCCAATTTAAGCAAGGCGGAAGAGTACTTAAGTGAGGGGGGGTATTTTTGGAATGCAGGAATGTTTGTATGGAGGCCTTCGGTTATACTTTCCGCGATCGAAAAGCATGCCCCCGTTCTTTCCGCGGGATTAAAAGAATTACAGGCAGACTTTACTGCGACAGGTTCTCTCCTTGGAGCGATGGAGAAGGTATATCCAAAGCTGGAGAAAATTTCCGTCGATTTTGCCGTTATGGAAAAAGCGGAGGGAGTGGTTATGTTGGAGTCTGATTTTGACTGGGATGATGTGGGAGAATGGCCGGCAATAGAACGACATTATCCGGCAGATGGAAATGGAAATGTATTTAAAGGAGAGGGAATCGCGGTCGATTCGAAGGGGAATTTGGCTTTTTCAGAAAAAGGGCATTGTGTAACCCTTCTTGGAGTGGAAGATTTAATTGTCGTTCAATCCGGGGATGCGACCATGGTATGCCATAAAGACCGTGCCCAGGAAGTGAAGGAACTTGCCCGAAAAGTGGGGGAAGCACATCCTGACTTAACTTAGTAGTATGCCGGTTTACCTTGGGATCGATTACGGGACCAAACGGATCGGGTTGGCATGGGCGGATGAGTTGGGCATTGCTTTACCTATTGGTGCGGTTCCGGGAGTCGATGATGATTCCTATCTCGATTCCATCGAAAATTTGATTGATGCAAAGGGAGTGACCGAAATTATTGTGGGGTATCCAATCCATATGGATGGAACAGTCGGGGTGCGGGCGAAAGAGGTGGATCTCTTTATTGCGACCTTGGAAAAAAAATTTGCCATGCCTGTCCACCGAGTGGATGAGAGATTGACCAGTTTGGCGGCCGAGGAATCGCTGGGGGTGACATCCAATAAAAAGAAGAAGAAGAATTGGGGGAAAATAGATGCCTCCGCAGCGGGAATTATATTACGTGACTTTATTGAAAATCGAAATGTAATTCCTCCCCCGCAGGACTAGGCACAATGAAAAACAAAGAAGTTGATTCCGGAAACCGTTGGTGCTGTGTGTGTGCCTATGATGGAACACACTATGCCGGTTGGCAAAAGCAACCCACAAACGACTCTGTACAAAATAAGATTGAGGATGCATTGCGCAATATTTTTTCAACTCCTATCCGAACGATAGGAGCGGGTCGAACGGATTCGGGCGTTCATGCCAATGGGCAGGTGTTTCACTTCGATCATTTATGGACGCATGGTGCCGATAAAATGTTACAGGCATTACGCGCCCACCTTCCTCCCGATATTTGCCCACTTTCGATTGAAGCAGTTCCCTCCTCTTTTCATGCCCTCAGTTCGGCAAAAGGAAAGCGTTACCTTTATCGGGCAGTATCGGGTTGGGCGATGCCTCAGGAGCAGGGATTTTGCATCTCGTTAAAAAATAAAAATTATGATCTGGAAGCGATGAAAGAAGCGTCTCAGTTTTTAGTAGGAACTCACGACTTCAGTGCCTTTGCTGCTTCTCATCGAAAGGAAGAAAAAGAAGACCCAGTAAAAGAAATTTGGAGCGTGGTGGTTCAACAGAAAGAAAAGGAGTTTCAATTTGAAGTCGCGGGAAGTGGTTTCCTCTACAAAATGGTGCGCAGTATGGTGGGGGGCTTACTGGAGGTGGGGAGAGGCCGTATTAAGGTGGATACTATCCGGGAAATATTAGAAAGCCGGCAACGAACGGAGGTGGTGGTAAGTGCACCGGCAAGGGGATTGTGCCTAGAGGAAGTCTACTACTAAGGGCCAGTTTTTGAGCGAAATGAAGGTGTATCAGAAATATTTAAATTATCTTTCCGATTTACTGTTTCCGGGAATCTGCCCGGTATGCGAAAAAGCGCCTTACCAGGATGGACTTTCCTACATGTGCTTAGAATGCGAGGATTTATTGGCTTGGATTACCAAAAATGGCTGTAAGTATTGTGGGATTCCGATGAGTGGGTTTGATTTTAATGGTCTGGTTTGTGCGGGATGCAGAGAAGATCCGCCCCGTTTTAAAAGAGGGATGTGTTTATTCCTACTAGACCAAAATGGGAAAAAAATAATCCATGAAATCAAATATCATGGGGTAAAGGATGTATTGAAGGATGTACCCAGATGGCTGAATCGAAACGATTCCTTCCGGGAATTTCTTCATGATTCAATTTTGATTCCGGTTCCCTTACATCGAAAGCGTTTGCGGAAGCGGGGTTTTAATCAAAGCGTTTGGATTGCCAATGCATTTAAAAAAGTGCTGGGAGATAAAGTACAAGTAATGGATACCCTCACGCGGACAAGAAATACTGCAACTCAGACTGAATGTGACCGGTCTGAGCGAAAAAAGAATGTAAAAAATGCTTTTGCTCTTAAGCCGAAAAATGGTTTGAATAAATTAAACAAAATAATCCTAATAGACGACGTTTACACGACTGGAGCGACCTTGGATGAATGTGCAAGGGCACTCATTCAGGAAGGTTTTAAAAATGTTAATGTTGCAACTTTGGGACATGGATAACAAAAAAGAATAAATTATGGCATTTTTTAGCAAACCAAAATATTCAAAGGTAGTAGTAAAGTCGCGTGAAGGAGTACCCAAGGGAGTTTTTACCAAATGCCCTGAAACCGGAGATATGGTTTTTGCCAAGGAGTTAAAGAAAAACTTAATGGTGGTACCTTCGAGTGGTTACCATTTTCCACTTGCTGCACCCGACCGTATCGAATCGTTATTGGACCCGGGAACTTTTGTTGAATGCGATTCCAATTTATCTTCTCTCGACCCCTTACAATTTAAAGGACTTGCAGCGTACAAAGATAAACTGGAGCAAAACCGTAAGAAAACTGCCCAGGAAGATGCGGTTATATCCGGAATCGGAAAAATGGATGGTCATTGGGTAAGCTTGGCAGTAATGGACTTTCGATTTTTAGGAGGAAGTATGGGCTCGGTAGTCGGGGAAAAAATAACCCGGGCGATTGAGCGAGGGATTGAATATTCGATGCCTGTTATTGTGGTTTCCGCTTCGGGTGGGGCCAGGATGTATGAAGGAATATTGAGCTTAATGCAGATGGCCAAAACAAGTGCGGCATTGGCACGACTATCCGAAGCCAAGGTTCCCTATTTTTCGATCCTCACCAATCCCACGATGGCTGGGGTTATGGCAAGTTATGCAACTTTAGGCGATGTGATCATCGCCGAACCTAAGGCATTAATTGGATTTGCCGGAAGGCGTGTAATTAAGGAAACGACCCGTGCGGACTTGCCTGAGGGTTTTCAAACATCTGAGTTTTTATTGAAACATGGATTAGTGGATCAAATTGTGGATCGTCATGATTTGCGTGATCGTTTAATTACATTGCGGGGTCATTTGGGAGTTAATTTAAAAACCAAGGAGCCGACAAATCTCTTGTCCCACCCAAAGAAACCAGCCGCAAAGAAAAAAGCGCCAATCCGAAAAACGGCTCCTAAAAAAACTCGGGCTGTTCCCAAATCTAAGTAATTCGAAAATTTCACCTGAAAAGTTGGTGAACGAGACGCTTTCGTTTCTATACAGTCTCCGTAATCGAGGCTCAAGCTTTGGGATTGATCGAATGGCAAAGTTCGTGAAGTTACTCGGCAATCCCCATCTCGGTTTTCCAGTTATTCATGTTGCGGGTACGAATGGAAAGGGCTCTGTTTGTGCAATGCTTGATTCAATCTATCGAGCAAATGGGTACAAGGTGGGGCTGTTTTCTTCGCCCCATTTAATTGAGTTGGGAGAACGAATACGAATTAACGGCGAAAATATTACCGAGGAAGAAATTAATCAATGGGTGGAGCAAATAAAACCGATTGCACAAAAAATGGAAGAGGACGAAAGTGAGAATCACCCTACTTTTTTTGAGTTCATGACTGCCATCGCGTTTTTGAACTTTCAAAAGCAGGGGGTAGACCTTGCCATTATTGAGACTGGTTTGGGGGGACGTTTGGATTCTACAAATGTGGTTATTCCAGAACTTTCTATTATCACATCGATTTCCAAGGACCATTGTGCGATATTGGGAGACACGCTAGAGGAAATAACCGGGGAGAAAGCGGGAATTATTAAAAAAGAGATTCCCGTCCTCATTGGAGATTTACCAAATTGTAGTGTGGAGGTGGTGGAACAGGTCGCGGTTCAACAGAACTCAGAATTATACTCGATTGATCGCTTTTTAAAAGAGGAAAGACCGCAGACCAATCTTCAAGGGTCGTACCAAAGAGCAAATGCAGCACTGGCACTGCGTGGGTCGGAAATATTAAGAGAACAATTTCCCGTTGAGGATGATCTTGTCAGCAAAGGATTAAATCAAGTGAGTCTGCAGGGACGTTGGCAAATAATCGAGGGCCCGCCACGAGTTATTCTGGACGCGTGCCATAATTCGGGTGGTGCTATTTGCCTAAGAGAAAATTTGGCCGCATTGCCAGAAAAACCAGAGATCTGGCTTGGTGTACTGGGAGAAGATCGTGCGAAAGAAATTATTGATGTGGTTTTAGACTTTGCCAGTTCGGTTATACTTTTTGAGGTCGAGCAACCCCGCGCTTGTACTGTCGATTACCTCCGTTCTTTAATCCCTCATTCTTTTAAGGGACAGGTAATTGATCTTAATTTAGAAAAAGCGAGGGACAAATTGAAAAACTCTAGATCCAATGGCACCATTTTGGTAACCGGATCCATTTATTTGATCGGTGATATTCTACGAGTTCTCACGGAGCAAGATCTGTACCAAAACACGAATTGGAACGACTTGTTTTGATTTGCCTTTTTTCCTCTTAAAAGTCCTGTTATTTGGGCTTGATCAGGCTTTTGAAAGGGAATTTGTATAGCAAAATTAATAGTAATTATAATTTTATAAGTTACTTTTGGGATGGTTTGAAATGTACTTTTTTGCTTACCAAGTGGAAAACTAGGTTTTGTGAATAAGTAAATTAATAACTATTGATAACTTTGTCTTGGAAAAGTGAAAAAAATACGATTTTCTTGTGAATTCTAGTTTTATAATTAGTTTGACTCGCTATCATGAAATTAGACCGTAAAGTTATTCACACCGCTACATGTTGTGTCTTGTTGTGCGGTTAGATACTACATATTGTGTCCACGTGAACAAAAACTTTTCCAATTTTTCATTTTTTTCTTTTCTTTTCTCTTTTCAACAGACAAAGTCGATTTATGCAACCGACACATTACATTTCCCAAAACAAAGTTCGGCACACATAAACTGATACAGGCAAATTAATAACATTTTAGAACAAAAACAAACGACACAGGGAGCAATACAGATGGACAAAGAATTCAAAATTGGCGAAAAAACATTTCTTCTCGACGAAGAAAAAGCAATGCAGGCATATCAGGAGAAACAGGTAATTAACGGGCGTGATACAATGACCTTTAATTTACTCCCGCTCAAATATCAGTGGGCATACGATCTTTACCGTAAAATGAAGGCAAACCACTGGGAACCGGAAGATGTCCCCATGCAGAAAGATGTGGAACAATGGAAGAGCCAAACTGATTTGAGTGATGCGGAACGTTGGATTGTAATGATGGGAATCGGATACTTTTCAGCAGCAGAAGGAATAGTGGGAGACAATATCCAGCATGTGGTCCGTGAACTTGTTACGGCACCAGAACTCAAGCTTGTTTTAGGTCGCCATGCTCACGAGGAGAATATCCATGCAGACAGTCTACTTTACATGATTAGTTCACTCGGAATTAACCCCCACGAATGTGAGGCAATGTTCGAACAGGTTGATACTATTCGCAGAAAAAATGAATTTGTAACCAAAGTGTCGAAGAGTTTGCGCAGAGATATGGATCTCACTCAAACAGCTGAGAAGCAAGAGTTTGCGAAGAATATATTTGTTTTTGGTCAATGCATGGAAGGGACACAGTTCTACGGCTTATTTGGCATGATATTAAGTCTTGCTCGCCAAAATAAGTTCCCTGGCGTGGGGCAAATGTTTCGTTATACCTTGCGTGACGAATCGAATCATATCGAACTTTTCCGTAACCTTTTCCGGGTCTTAGTGGATGAAAATCCAGATGTATGGACACCTGCATTTAAAGACGAGTTAACCGAACTAATGAAAGAAGCAGTTGAGTTGGAAAAAGAATTTATTCGGGACTGTCTTCCTGTTAATTCAGTTGGTTTGAGCTCTGATGAATTTTGTACTTACATTGATTTTATTGCGGATCGCCGGCTCAATGGAATTGGGTTGGATGTACTACATCCTGGTCTTGAAAATCCATTCCCTTGGTTAGCGGAAACAATGGATGTTAAAAAAGAACAGAATTTCTTCGAAGGACGCGTGACCGAATACCAAAAGTCCTCCGCTTTGTCTGAAGTTGCTGACGACGAGCTTTAATTGGAAAGCTAAGGGCTCTAACAATAATTAACATGTGGGTAACGGGTAAGGATAAGATATATGCGTAATACGATTTTTGATGAAGATAAGTTGCTTGTAAAAGCAGCGGGAACACCAAGTGAAAACAAGCCTCGTTTTGATTGGGCAGAGGGCTTGGGTGATAATAGATTTGAAGTACCGAAGGTACGAATTACAGATGGCGCGGGTGATCGTGATTTCCACATCGCCGAGGTGGCCGAAGTCATTGGGGAGGCATTGACCAACCTGATGATATCAAGGGAAGAAAACGATATATATACCCCAAAAAATCGGGAACTCGTGGTGGAGTCTGCCCGGATCGTCGCCGATCGCTTAATTGAGCGAATGGCCGAGGAGGAGGAAGGCGGAGCCCCCCGCCTCTCCTTTGACGAGCTTTATCGTTTAATTGAAAAAGCATTGGTTGAAAATGATGCCTATGATGTGGCGAAAAGTCTTGTGTTTTGTCGTTCAAATGACGGCGAAGCAATTTCAGATGAACACATGGTGGACCAAATTCGGTTAATTCGGAGAAGCGGTCAGGTAGTGCCATGGAATGCAGCCAAGATTGAAGTTGCGGTTCGCAAAGCATTCCTTTCTATGCAGACAGACTCCGAACCAGCAGTTGAACTTGCCCGTCAGGTTACTCGCAAAGCATTGTCCACCGGGCAAGCATTTATCAATATTGAAGATATCCAGGACCTAGTTCAGGAAGAATTGATGCGTACCGGGCATTTCAAAGTCGCGGAATCCTACATATTATACCGAGCACGCCGACGAATCGAAAGAGAGACTGGTTCTGGCTTAGACGAAGCCAAGCAGGATTCCATGATCGTCGTGCAAAAAGAAGACGGTTCTACTTTCTTTTGGGATGGTATTGACCTCAAAAAACGAATTTCATTTGCTTCAATTGGCCTCAATTTGTGCATGACTGTTGAAGAAATTGAAGAAAGTCTTCGTCGTTCAGTTTTTTCTGAAATTAGTGAAGTTGATTTGCGCCGAACCATTATTTTAAATTCAAAGACACTAATTGAAAAGGATGGGGATTTTGCGAAATTTTCGGCCCGCATACTTTTAAGTTATGTATACGAAGAGGTGTTAGGTTGGAATATTTCGGTTAATTCAATCGAAGAATTGAAAAGCTTTCATGCAAAAGGTCTTAAACAGTACCTCAAGCGTGGGGTTGAAATCAAGCGCCTTGATGCCAAATTATTGAAGCTAAATATTGCTAAGTTAGCGGATGCAATTGACCCCTCTGCGGATTTGGATTTTGATTACTTGGGAATTCAAACTTTATACGACCGTTATTTGGTAGTCGATAAAACGAATGATTCCCCCAAACGATTGGAGACTCCTCAATTGTTTTGGATGAGGGTGTCGATGGGAGTATTTGCACATGAGGATAATCCTGAAGATCAGATTATCTCCCTTTATAATTTATATAAGAGCAGAAGGTTTTGCTCTTCAACGCCAACATTGTTTAATTCGGGTACTCCTCATTCACAACTTTCCTCCTGTTATCTTTACAAGGTAGATGACACGATTGAGTCAATAATGTATCGGGGAATTGCGGAGAATGCATTTTTATCAAAATGGGCTGGTGGACTGGGTGGTAGTTGGACTGCTGTTCGGGGCACAGGAAGCCACATTGCAGGGACAAACGGCGAGAGTCAGGGTGTGATTCCTTTTCTCAAAATGCACAACGATCAATTGTGTGCTGTTAATCAGGGAGGAAAGAGGAAGGGCTCAGGTTGTGCCTATTTAGAATCTTGGCATTGCGATATAATTGAGTTTTTAGATCTCCGAAAAAATACGGGTGATGACAGGCGTCGGACTCATGATATGAATACAGCAAATTGGATTCCCGATTTGTTTATGAAGAGAATGGAGTCCCGTGGAAATTGGACATTGTTCCGGAGTAATGAGGTACCTGACTTACACGATTTATACGGTAAAGCTTTTGACTCGAAGTATGAAGAGTATGAAGTACTAGCGGAAAAAGGGGATATTTGGTCTCATTCGATGCCTGCAATCGACCTGTGGAAACAAATGCTCAAAATGATCTTTGAAACTGGCCATCCGTGGATCACTTTTAAGGATACTTGCAATGTTCGGAGCCCACAAGATCATGCCGGCGTAATTCATAGCTCCAATCTTTGTACTGAAATTACTTTAAACACTGGAGCGGATGAAACAGCAGTCTGTAACTTGGGTTCCGTAGTTTTGGATTCTCATTTAAAGAATGATGGTTCTTTAGATCATGACAAATTGCGGGATACCATCCGTATTGCGATACGAGCATTGGATAATGTAATCGATGTTAATTTCTATCCGACCGAGGCTGCCAAGACTTCGAACATGAGGCATCGTCCTATTGGATTAGGAGTGATGGGCTTACAAAACGCTCTCTTTCGGAAAGATATTTCCTTTTCTTCACAAGAAGCAATTGAGTTCAATGACGAATTCATGGAAGCAATTTGTTACTACGCGTATGAAGCTTCAAGCGATTTAGCCAGTGAACGTGGTACTTATTCCTCATTCCGTGGTTCAAAATGGGATCGGGGAATCTTACCGCAAGACACAATCGAATTACTTGAAAAGGAACGCGGTTGTGAGGTGGAAGTGCCCAAGGGTGAAAAAATGGACTGGTCCATTGTTCGAGAAAAGATAGCCAAACATGGAATGCGGAACAGTAATGTTATTGCCATTGCACCGACGGCCACAATTTCAAACATTATGGGATCGTCACCTTGTATCGAACCCACTTACAAAAACCTTTTTGTTAAAAGTAATCTCTCCGGTGACTTTATGGTGTTGAATCGTTTCTTGGTGGAAGATCTAAAAAAACTTGATCTCTGGAATGGTGAAATGTCAGATCAATTGAAATATTTCGATGGTGAACTTTCTGACATTGCTTCGATTCCTGATAACATTAAGAAGAAATATTCCACTGCGTTTGATGTTTCTTACGAATTTGTCATCGCCGCGGCAGCCCGCCGTCAGAAATGGATAGATCAATCTCAGTCTGTTAATTTGTTTCTAGGCCAACCCAACATGAAAACGCTTTCCCATATGTACCGGGCAGCATGGAGACAGGGACTTAAAACCACTTACTATCTTCGTACTTTGGGTGCCTCGAATATTGAAAAAGCAACCGTTTCTTTAAATCATTCCAAACCAATGGGAGATGTTGCAGGTGAACCCTCGGCCAAAAAAGAGTATACAGATGCCGAAGCTAAAGCATGTAGCATTCAAGCCATGATGAATGGAGAAGAATGCGAGTCCTGCCAGTAACTTGGCAGTAGCAAGCTGTCTTGCCACTTGAATGTAAATGATCGTTTAACTGAGTTTCTTGCTCGAAAACCTACTTGCGAAAGCGATGTATTCATCGCACCGAATGCAATAGTTGTGGGAGATGTTCGTATCGGTAAGCAGTCAAGTGTTTGGTACGGAAGTGTTTTAAGGGGGGATATTAATTACATTCAAATCGGGAGTTTTTCCAATCTCCAAGATGGGGTAATTGGACACCTTTCTGATGACCGGCCTTTGTTAGTGGGTGATTATGTAACGGTGGGGCATGGTGCAATTATTCATGCCTGTACGATTGAAGATGAATGCTTAATCGGAATGAACGCTACCGTGCTTGATGGTGCGGTGGTCGGGAAACAGTCCATAGTAGCGGCGGGTACAGTTGTACCGTCTGGAATGCTAATTCCACCAGGCTCTTTAGTTGCTGGTGTGCCCGGAACCATAAAACGGCAGTTAGGAGTGGAGAAGAGAAACGGATTGAAGAAATGGGCTGAAAAATACCTTGAAGTCGCGAAGGCTCATCAAGAGTTGTAATTGAGCTAAATTTAATTTTTTTCGGATTCGTCCATACCATATTGTTGGTACAGTTCGATTACAGATTCTTTAAGAGAGGGGAGGGGGTGAGTCGCCCCAACCGCTTCCGCACAGCAAGAAATATAAGATCGAATGGCACTTTCTTTTGCCACTTTTTGATCTAAAATAAGGAGGTTTACTAATGCAACGCGTGCTTCCAACCATTCTTCTTGGTCGAATGAATGTTGAAGCATAACTTCTCCCCATTCCATAAGCTCATCCTTACTCAGATCTTGATTCCATTCCATACCACAAAACATAGCCAAATCAGGATTTATGGGCAAATCGATTTCCAAAGAGAAAAGTTTATAATTTTCGCTTGGAGTCCGGGAAGGAAAATGCGTAAATGAAAAAAATCTTTAATATACTATGACGACTCCTCACTCTGCTGATCACCTTTACAGTAAAAGTAACCCCTATACTTCAGGACTCCTTGTAAACCGAGTAATGACAGAAGGGTCGGACAAAGAAACTCGGCATTTTGAATTTTCACTGCAAGATAGTGGTCTAAGTTATGAACCGGGAGATTCTCTCGGTGTTCTACCGGTAAATTGTCCGGATGTAGTGGATGACCTTTTATCCATACTAGGTTTTTCCGGTTCTGAACCGGTTCAAGTGGGCGAGGAAAGTTTTTCCCTGAAAGACACATTACTTCACAAGTTTGCCTGTACGGTACTGAGTAAGATTCAGATTAAAAAATTTAATGAAATTGCACGAGTTCCAGCACTTGAAGAATTACTAAAGATCGAGAATAAGAATGATCTTGTCGATTATATGTGGGGTCGGGAACTGATTGACTTGTTTAAAGAATACCCTCAACAGGGACTTGCAGTTGAGGATTTCGCGAGTCTCCTCCGGCCAATGCCACCCCGTTTATATTCGATCGCATCCAGCTTAAGTGCTCATTCTGAGGAAGTCCACCTGACCGTTGCGGTTGTTCGGTACGATTCACATGGTAGAAAAAGGAAAGGGGTTTGCTCTTCTTATCTTGCAGAACGAGTGGGGGAGACTATTCCCTGTTATTTTCATCCCAATAAAAACTTCAAGTTACCGGCAGATCAAAATGCTCCCGTTATCATGGTGGGACCGGGTACTGGAATTGCCCCCTTTCGGGCTTTTATTGAAGAAAGAATGGCTACTGGTGCTTCAGGAAAAAATTGGCTTTTCTTTGGAGACCGCTCCCAAAAAACTGATTATCTTTACGGAGATGAATGGGTTCGTTATCAAAAGGAAGGAATTCTTACTGATTTAGATCTTGCCTGGTCGAGGGATCAGGAAGAAAAAGTGTATGTCCAACATAAGATGTTGGAAAGAGGGGCAGAACTTTGGAATTGGATACAGGATGGAGCCGTTTTTTATGTATGTGGGGATGCTTCCCGCATGGCAAAAGATGTCGACCAGGCATTGCGAACGATTGCGCAGGACCATGGTTCGATGAGTGAGGAAGATTCTGGTGTCTGGATCAAGTCACTCCAAAAAGAAAAGCGATATTTGAAGGATGTGTATTAAATAGAAACTCGATTTCCCCTTACTGTAATCAAAAGAATTCTTTCTGTAGAAACTTAGTTTTCAACTTTACAATAATTGATAATCAATTATCAATAGTTGCTTATGTTTAAAAAACTTAGCATTTTTTTCTTATTATTAATCAGGATTAGTTTCTTAGGAGCATCTCTATTTGCACAAGGGGAATCGGAATTGGAACCGATGGTAGTCATAGAAACGAGATCGCCTGTACCGTTGAGTGAAGCTTCGCCATGGGTTACTAGGATTTCTCAGGAAGATCTTGAAAGCAGACAAATTTATAATTTATCTAATGCGTTACGTTCCGTCTCAGGGATGGCGATCTCAAGAACTGGTCAGTTAGGCTCACAGACATCTCTTTTTAGCAGAGGCGGTGAAAGCAATCATGTTACTTTACTTTATGAAGGAAGAAGGCTAAATGGTGGTTTTTCTGGCACATACAACTTGGGAGAACTTTCCACACTCGGCAGCTCGAGTGTTGAAATTCTAAAAGGTTCATCGAGTCTCAATGGAGCTAACGCAATGGGAGGAACTGTTCATTTGCGGAATGAATTACTTTTAGCGGATGGATATGATTCGAATATAGGTTTTTCATTTGGTTCCTTTGATACTTTGATTTCAAATTACAACACTCGATTCAAAGATGGAAACTGGGCAGGCAATTTTAGTTTTTCATCCTTGGATACGGCAAATGATCGCCCGCATTCAAAATTCGAAAGTCTATCTTCTTCTTTTCTAATAGAAAATCAACTGACCGACGGTCTTACAGTTAACTTTCTTGGTCTTGGTTATGATAATTACCTAGGTACAAATTTTAACAAAAATTTCGCTGTTAGCCCTAATAATTATCAGGAAACTGTGCATTTTTTACTTTCACCACAAGTAGAGTTTAAAACAGATGCTTGGGATGCAAGTGTGCATTATTCATATAGCGAGGATGAGTTAAATTATACCCCAAGTTGGAATATGCTTTATTGGACAGAACAAGAAAATGTGGATTTTTTCTCAAATTATATTCTATCGGATAGAAGTTCTTTTCAATTCGGTTTAGGCTATACAACAAGCAGATTTTTTAGAGAGGGCAATTTTCTTAACAGTTGGGAGCAATCTTTTGCTTCCCTTGGCTTTCAGTATGAAATTACAAAAGATACTGAACTGAATGGGAATGTTCGTTTTGGTGATTATTCGGACTTTGAAAGTTCGGAGACCTATGACCTTAAAGTGAGTAAATCAATAAGTGGAAATTTGGGCGTTTATGGTAAGTTCTCTACAGGATTTACGCCACCAGGAGCTTTAGATTTGTATAGCTATGGCATGGGATATCCTGGTAACCCAGATTTAATTGCCGAAGAATCAAAGAGTTTTGAGATCGGCTTTTCACGGAAAGATCAAACTTTAAGACATGCATTGAAAATGTCATTATTTTTTACTGAATACAAAAACCTGATTGACGCTCCATGGGGTGTACAGCCACAAAATATACGCAAATCAGAATCATTCGGCATCGAAGTTTCGTCCCAAAATCAAGTATCAGAACGTGTATCTTTGATTTCTTCATTTACTTATGTACGGTCTAAAGACCTGGATAATAAAAAAGATTTTCTTAGCAGGAGACCTGAGTTTTTTGGTTCTGTTGCTGCCGAATATAAAATCAATGAAATTGGCCTAGGTACACAGATGAACTTTAAAAACAATACAAAGGAAAACGAAACAACTGCAATGGAAGATTATGTCACTTTTCGTCTTTTTGGAAATTATCAAATTTCGGATGATTTAATTTTCAATGCTCGCATTGAAAATCTTTTCGATGAAGAATATGAGGAAGTCATCGGCTACCCAGCACTCGGGAGAGCTGTACATGCTGGATTGACTTACAATTTCTAAGATTATCATCCGCACTTTGGGCACACACCATATAACATAATCTCGAAACCCTGAACTTTGAATCCACTTGGAACTTTCGCAGGAGGGCTATCT
>JAQXBH010000195.1 GCA_029252505.1 Opitutales bacterium
CTCATGGCAGAATCAATCGAGGGCAAGCCCATGTAATCGCCACACCGGTAAACCCGCGTCAGGGCAGGTACGGGACTGGGCATGGTGTTACATGTGGGGACTGCATGGCGAATACGGTATCCTTTAATAAAATCCCAATTCCTTACTTTTTTTCCAAACCATTCCGTTAATTGATCACGGGCCTGTTGTTCAATTTCTGCCAATGGCAAATCTTTTTGCCCAATTACACTGGCGGAGAGCAAGGCACGTCCTTGGGGTGCACAATCGCATAAGGAACTGACAAAGGTAAGATTATTGATCGGACCAGTACCTGCGCCATCAAGGTGAAGGATCGGCTCTGTACTGGGTAATTCATGCACTGGAAGAGAGAAATACAGGCAATCCACAGAATTCCACTCCTCTGCCCTATTCTTTATTCCGAGTAATTGATTTGCATGATAATCCTCGGTAGCTAAGACCACCGCCCTTCCCTGCCATGTTCTGCCGTCCCCAGAATGGACCGCAGCAGAATCGACCTTGGAAATCTTGGTTTCAAGATGAATTCTGTCCGATGGTAAAAGGCGGGCTAATTGGCGTGGAATTTCTCCTATTCCTTTTTGGGGAAGTGCTGTATCTCCCTTCGAAAAATAACGAAAGGTTTCTTCGAATTTCCGTATGGTTGTACTCAGTTCATTTTCCAAAAATACACCACGCATAAAGGGCTTCCAAAACCGGTTGATCATGGAATCCCCAAAGCCCATTTTCCTAAGGGCATTGAGCGTGGAGGAATTATCCGGTACTGATTGAGACGAGAGTATTCCCATTCGCATCATACCAACTCTCAATTTATCTCCTAATGTTCCAATAGGACTGAGTAATGATTTCATTCCATCAATGGGATGGCGAAATGGATCCGCCACCCGATGAAAACGATTGTCAAACCAGACCATGGAGCCCGGATAACAAGGCTGAAGATCTAATTTTTTATAATCCAAAAACCGCTGGGCTTCCGGATAGGCAGTTAATAAAACCTGAAATCCAAGATCCAAACGATACCCGTCCACTTCGTCCGTTCGTACACGTCCCCCCACTTTGATTTCGCCATCGAATAAGTGGAATGGTATGCCTGCACGATGCAAGGTAACCGCACAGGTTAACCCGGACATTCCCGCACCCACAATTAGAACTGGAGAGTTTTTACTAGCGGTTTCGCTTGGGTTGGAATTCATTTACCCGAAAAAGATAGTCTTAGGATTTCCGGGCTTTTGCGAGCCCCTTCAGAATTAAGTCCTTGGTCATCCGGGAACCAACAATGGGATCCATCCCGTGGCCTTCAAATTCAATACTGATCACGCCCGAAAAATCAGAATCGTGGACAACCTTGAGCATTTTAAAGTAATCGGTGTGGGTTTCATTTCCTTCTTCATCAAATTGCAGAGCCTTAGCACAGACAGCGGGTGCGTAAGGCAGTGTTTTCCTAACCGCACTGTAACGATCATACGATCCAAAATTATTAAAGTCCGGTAGGATACCCGCGTGGGAATGATCCAATTCCTTCATCACTGCGAGTAACCAGTCTGGATTCTGTGAGTTTCGACCATGCGGTTCAATTACCACTTTGACCGGAGTATTTTTTGCATATTCACACAAGCGACCGACTCCGTCGACTGCTCGGTTCAGGTTGTCATTGGGGTCGCCTCCCATTCGGCAGTTCACCCGGATGGCAGAGCATCCAAGCTGAGCGGCGCAGTCAATCCAGCTCTTATGCAGCTCGACCGATAAATCCCGTTCCGATTTCTTTTCATGATCCAGTTCGTGTTTTTCATCGACCAGTATTAGCACATTTTTGATGCCCTCCCCGTTCGTACGATTCTTCAATTCACCCACAAATTTTCTATCGGTATGCTTTCCTTCAAAAGGCCGGCTCCAATATTCAACATGTTCAATCCCCAGTTCCTTTTTAACCATGGCTGGATAATCAAGATGTGTAAGTTTCCCACCTCTGAGTAATCGATTAAATGTATACTCCTGAATTCCAATTTGAAAGCGGTTTGGATTATTTTTATCCTTAGCCAAAAGATCAAATCCGAAAGGAATTCCCATAGATCCGTATGCAAGATTGTGTAGAAAAAGACGCCTGCTTTGAATTTTCATAATTGTTATCTTGTCTCTAACTGAGAAAAAAGAAAGCTCGAATCTATAAAATATATGTTGCCTAAAACGAAAAGATTTCTAATCGTTAGGTCATTTGAATAAGTAATATGAATTCCTCTCCCATTTTTCTCTTACTCGTCTTTCTGTCGCCCATCTTTCTGAATGCGAAAATTGACTTTGTTCATCAGGTCATGCCCATTCTTAAAAAGAATTGTGCAGAATGTCATACCGACGGTAAAAAGAAGGGTGGATTATCGATGAATACCCGGGCTGAGTTTCTCGCCGGTGGAGAAAACGGAGAAATGGCAGTTCCTGGAAATATTGAAGACAGTTGGTTTCTTGAGCTGGTAGAATCGGATGACTTGGATGAAAGAATGCCTCCAAAAGGACCAGGTGTGTCACCGGAACAATTCAAAATTCTTCATCAATGGGTAAAGGAAGGGATGGTTTGGAGTGAAGAAATTACACTCGGTTCATCCGGATGGGAACCCAAATTAAAACCCCGGATGGTCAGTCTTCCCAAACCGTTGAATAACCGATCGCATCCAATTGACCGTATACTTGATCAATACCATAAAAATAAGAAAATATCTTCTCCTTCCCCTGCCTCGGACCGGATATTTGCCAGACGGGCCTTTCTTGACTTGGTGGGGATTTTACCCACTCCCGAGGAATTAAATGAATTTTTAAATGATCGTTCTGTTAATAATAAAGAAAATCTGATCAACCATTTATTATCCAGGGATATTGCCTACGCGGATCACTGGCTCACATTCTGGAATGATTTATTACGAAATGATTACACCGGAACCGGGTTCATAACCAAGGGAAGAACCCAGATTACCACATGGCTTTACTCCTCTCTTCGGGCAAATAAGCCCTATGATGAAATGACGCGTGAATTAATTGATGCCAGTAAAGATGCGGCAGGTTTCATTAACGGCATAAAATGGCGTGGTTCTGTTAATGCCAGCCAAACTCGCAATATGCAATTTGCCCAAAATGTATCTCAGGTCTTTTTAGGAATTAATATGAAATGTGCGAGTTGTCATGACAGCTTTATTGATCGTTGGACCCTACAAGAATCCTATGATTTGGCCGCTGTATTTGCAGATAAACCACTTGAATTGGAACGATGTGATGTACCCACCGGAAAAATGGCGACCCCCAAGTGGATGTTTCCGGAACTTGGAAAAATTGACCCCAAAGCAAATAAGAACGAGCGTCTGAAACAACTGGCCAAATTATTGACCCACCCGGAGAACGGTCGTTTTACCCGAACCATTGTGAATCGGGTATGGGCACAGTTAATGGGTCGTGGAATTGTTCATCCAGTGGATGCAATGCACACCAAACCATGGAGTGAAGATTTACTCGATTACCTGGCGGATCGATTTGCCAAAGATGGATACGATCTCAAAAAGTTTCTCCTATTTGTAATGACTTCGGAAGCCTATGGAGCGACAAGCGACCGGTTAGTAAAAGAACCGGGTGAGGGTTACCGATTCAAAGGACCCGTCCCGAAGCGAATGACTGCTGAACAGCTTATGGATTCCATTTGGCAGGTCACGGGTACGCATCCTCGCAAGGCAGAAGCAAAAGTAGATCGTAACTCAACCTTTTACAGTCACAATGCAAATAAAATGCTGGGTAAACCGCAGGTTATCAATGCTCACTGGATTTGGGGTCCAAACTCCCAGACACGAAAAGTAAAACTTCGTACCACAATCGACCTTGCAAGTGCTCCCCAACTAACCTCATTCCTCGCTACTTGTGACAATGCATTTTCCCTAAAAGTGAATGGAGAGTATGTCAGCTCCTCCAAGGAATGGACCAAACCGCTATATCATGAAATATCACAATACTTCAAAGCCGGGAACAACCGGATCGAAGTGGATGCTGAAATGTTTGGCGGTGGAGCAGGCTTTATTGCCCAGTTTATTTTTGGAAAAGGAGATCAAAAAAGAATTATTGAAACCAATAAAGACTGGGAATTCCTACAGGACAAGGAATGGATAGCAGCAAGAGAAGTCCACCCTTACGGATCGGGCCCATGGAAACGCCCATTGGAAAACGCAAAGCAAACGACCCCCGGAGCCAGCCAAAGTGGGCCAGCAATACGAGCATCCCTGGTCAAAAATGACTTTCTAATGCGATCACTTGGCCGTCCAAACCGGGACCAAATTGTGACTTCCCGTCCGGCCGAGCTAACCACGTTGCAGGCAATTGATTTAGCCAACGGAGAACTTCTTTCAGGATACCTGGCAAAGGGGGCAAAAAATCTATCTAAAAAATTAAAAGGCAAACAGGATTTTATCAATTGGCTCTATGAATACAGCCTGGGACGGAAGCCAAGTGCAGGAGAAAGGAAGTTACTTCAAACTGTGGCGAGTGACTCCAAAAACCAACAACAGGTTGAGGACTTGCTTTGGCTGGTTTTCATGCAACCCGATTTTCAAATCATTCGATAATTGATATCTTTAACTGATCATGAACATTCCTGAACAAATTCAAAGAAGAGACTTTATTAAACAACTCGGCCTTGCCTCCACTGCCGCACTTGCAACCAATGGAACACAGGCGTGGGGAAATGATATTGTAATCCACCCAAAATCAAAGGCGGACTCCTGCATTTTAATTTGGATGGCGGGAGGAATGGCGGCACCCGATACTTTTGACCCCAAACGATATCTCCCTTTTGAAAAAGGCTTGGAGGTCAATAAGATCCTCAGCACTTTTCCCGCAATTGACACCAATGTGGACGGTTTACAAATAAGTGAGGGACTGGAAAATATGGCTCAGGTAATGGATCGCGGAACCCTGATCCGCTCCGCCGTGCAACCTGACCTCGGGTCGATCCTTCACTCTCGTCACCAGTACCATTGGCACACTGGATATGTCCCCCCCATTACCGTGGCGGCACCTCACCTCGGTGCCTGGATGGCAAAAGTATTGGGACCCAAGAACGAGGTCATCCCCCCGTTTATCAATATTGGACAGCGATTGGAAGGAGTCGGGGAAAAAGAGGAACTCAAGGCATTTACCACTGCCGGATTTTTTGGATCGGAATACGGTCCAATGAATCTGCCCTACCCCGAAAAAGCAGTTCAATCTGTTCAACCACCTAAGGGAATGGAGCCGGGCCGCTTTTCCAATCGATACAAACATTTCAAAAAACTCCTGGAGAATAACCCAAACCGGGACCAAACCAGTGATTTTCAACACGAGTCCATGATTCGCTCCATGGAATCTGCCCACCGCCTACTTCAGTCCAAGGAAAAAAATGCCTTTGATCTGACCCTTGAGCCCAAGGATTCCTATGCAAAATATGGAGACACCCGCTTTGGGCGGGGATGCCTGCTCGCTCGCCGTTTGGTGGAAGAAGGTGCCCGATTTATCGAGGTGACCACAGAATATGTTCCTTTCCTCAATTGGGATACTCATGAGAACGGAAATACCACTGCCGCCCGCATGAAAAAGGAAATTGATCAACCGGTCGCACAGTTGATTCGCGATTTGGAGGCCAAAGGACTTTTGAACCGTACACTCGTTATTCTCGCCAGTGAATTCAGTCGGGATATGATGATCGAAGGCGTACCCGGCTCGGTCGCACAGGATCAATCCCGTGCACGGACTGACAAACTCAAGGAAATGAAACAGTACGGCTTACACCGTCACTTCACCGGGGGTACCAGTGTTGCCATGTTTGGAGGAGGAGTGAAAAAGGGTTTTACTTACGGGAAAACGGCGGATGAACGCCCTCTGATGGCGGTGGAAAACCCTCTCTCCATCGAGGACCTGCATGCCACTATTTACACCGCGATGGGCATCAATCCAAAGACCGCATATGAAGTGGAAAAGCGTCCATTCTACGCAACCAAGGACGGAATCGGTAAAGCTGCGAAAGACATCTTTGCTTAAAAACTTCTTTCGACTACCAAGTAATCATTGCACTCGCCCACATTTTTGGGCAAAGAATAGGATAATGATTATAAAATTGGTATTAAATGTACTAGTAATTGCCCTTATTGGTGCATCC
>JAQXBH010000197.1 GCA_029252505.1 Opitutales bacterium
GAGGAGGCAGATAGGAACCATTTGGAAGAACAAAGGTCAGATCATCTACTTCGTCTAGATGATGTAAGAGAGATTGTAGATTCATTTGATTATCTTACAACAGATTAATAACTCTGGGCAAGCTTCCGATTATTACTCACACAAACCGTGTTTATACTAAAGATTAAACCCTGAAACTTTAAAATACTGTTATGAAACACCCTCTCATTTAATTGAGTTTTAAAGTTTGAACTCGATTAAGTTGGGATGATGGTAAAAATTTGACAAAAAAGAAAAAACATTTGGAGATAATTTTATGAAATATACAATCTGCGTTTTTATTTTCATTTTCATGCTGTCTAAATTATTTGCTATTAGCCCGGAGGATATAGCAAAAGGGTCATTTCCATCATCTGTGGGGATTTATCTTTTTGATGAGAATAAAAATCTTTTAAAGTCGGGCAGTGGTTTTTTTGTGAAAGCTGGAGTTATTGCTACCAATTGTCATGTAATTAATGGAGCATCCTTTGGGTTTGCTAAAACTGTAGGCAAAGATGACGAGCACGAACTTCTGAATGTCGTTGCTTTTAACCAGAGAATGGATCTCGCTCTTATTGGGGTCTCCAATACCAAGGTTCCTTCCCTTTCCTTAGGATCAAGTCGTAAATTAACCGTTGGTCAAAAATTATACGCCATTGGTAATCCTCAGGGATTTGAAGGCACCTTTTCTGAGGGCATTGTGAGTAGCATTCGTGAAGTTGGTAATGATTATTTCATACAAATGACAACCCCCATCTCTCCTGGCAGCAGTGGAGGGCCTGTCTTGGATGAGCGTGGTTTAGTCGTTGGTGTTTCAGTTGCAACCTTCCAAAATGGGCAAAACTTAAATTTTGCCGTTCCAGTAACTTATTTAAATCAATTAGTTGAATTATCAGTTGAGACCACAATTTCCAATGTTGCTAAGTTCAATGTCCCAAAATACAGGGGAAGTTCTCTTTTTGATTTGCCGATGAATAACGAGTCTTCTCAGGTAGACAGTTCTCGTGTTAAAATTTTGAATGACAAAAATCCTGAACCAAAGAACAACGGATCAGATGATATATTGATTATGAGTCGCTAACTTTTATTCCAGCCTTATGATCATACTCGATTAAGCTTAAAACTTGACTAAAATACCTTAAGTTTTCAGTTTGTGTAGATGAACATTTTCTCAGCTTTTACCGTCTTATCGCTTTTTATTTTCGTAACCATTGGATTTGGGCAGTCGCTTGCCCAAGAGTCAAGATTTGCCCTATATGTTTTGGTTCCTTCTACAAAAATAGACCCATCTCATGCAGAATACGCAAGAGACAAAATAGCAGCTGAATTAACCAAACTGAACTTTCCTATCATAACCCATGAGGTAGTGATTAATGCTGTCGGCCAAATTTCAGATCCAAATTATGCAAGTGCTCATAAAAGTTTAAGCGAAAACAATATGCAGTCTTTAGCTCAATTGCTAAATGCAGATTATTTTATTTGCTTTACTCTCAACGATTTTCGAAGCGAATCAAAAGATCTCCCACGTTTTGATAGAAAGATTTTTACTCACACGCTATCTGCAAACTTTAGAGTGGTTAGTTCTTCAACAGCTGCGTCTTCTTTTGGAGAGTCATTAACAGCCAACAAGAAAATTCCTGTTACATCGAACATTCAAATTGAAGTGAGTAAAAGTGGGTTGATCAATGAACTTATTGATAATGCTGTTGAACAACTCTCCACTCACATCAGGGAAAAACAAGCTTTCAGCGAATCTCAACCTAGATCATCTCCCTCTTCTGTTGCTCGGCGTAATGCGATAGCCTCTCCCAATGTCTTAGAGGCTAATGGAAAAGTAATGATACAGGTTAGTGCAAGAATTCAAGCAATCGCTTGGCCTGAGATTAAAAAGAATGAAGACGGGGAATTTATTTTATCTGGGAACAATCATAAGTTTGAGGCCACTGATGCTGAGGTTGAGATCGATGGTGTTTTTGTTGGTAATTGTTCTTCGGTAAATAGTTTGCCAGTCTCCCCTGGAATCAGGCGCTTAAGGGTAAGTCGAGGTGGTTATGTTGCTACAGAGAAAACGATCAATGCTTATGATGGACTTAAGCTTTCCATTCAACTTCAGCCAACCGAACAAGAAACTCGTGAATGGAGGGAGCAACTTGCGTTTCTTCAACAAATTAAAATTGGGGAGAAATTAACCGAAGCCGAAGTCCTTAAGGCAAAAGGGATGTATGAATTTCTTAAAAACTCAAAATTCGAAGTTCCCTCAAATGTGACCTACAAAAGCCTCTACTAGTATGAAAACAAACATAATTGCTTTTATTGTGATCCTTTCGGCAAGTTTTTGCTTTGCAAAAAAGGATACTATAATTCTCGGGAAAATTAATGCTGCCTCTAATATACTGAAGCAAAAACCTCCTTCTTTAGATGCTTTTTTAGAGGCAATGCCAGTTCATTTTAAGCACTACCTCAACCAAACTGGAAAATATGCTATAATTGATATCGATGAAGTTGTGAATCAGTCAAACTTAGATTTGGAACTAGAAAACTCCGAGATTTTTAAAACAACTGACAAAGAATTAATCGATAAGCCAAAATACTCGCTAAATTGTACAGTTGTTGAGTTTAGCGAAAACGAAAATAGCATTCAAAATCCTCTTGATGGTTCTACTCGACTGAATCGAGATATTTTTGTTTCTGTTACAATGCAGTTAACCAACCGGGCAAATCCGTCTGATCAAAAGACTTTTGAAGTTCCTCCCCTCAATAATTCTTGGGACGAAGATCTTTTCGGAAGTGCAACACAACGTGACTTTCAAAGCAGAAAAAAAGTAGATCAATTTGCCAAAAGTGCCGCGTTGAGCATGTCGCGTAAATTTGTTGAAGGGTTTGAGCAAAAGGTCTACCTCTATGGTAAAAATGGTGATCAATGTTCTATGTTAGCTGGTTATCAAAACGGCGTTCAGGTTGGCCAGCGTTATGATGTATTTATCTCCAAACCCATCATTCACCCGATCACTAAAAAAACCCTCGCTGGCACTCAGATTACTCAGATAGGCCTCATTGAAATCACTGATACCCAGTCAGATGTATCAACCTGCAGAATTGTAGAAGACTTTGGCATCAATACTGATGTCGCTCCCGAAAACCTCCCCATCGCCAGAAAATCTAACCGCTAAACAATTTATTATGAAATCCCTTTGCTATTTAGTTTTACTATCTTCTGTATCGCTTTTCAGTTCCTGTGCTTCATATCAGCAAAGCACAAGAGAATTTAGGAATTCATGGGATCAGGGAAATGAGGCAGAAGCCCTTGTGAAACTCGAGAAGGCAGGCAAAGCTATTAAACCAGGTCACGATGAAGAACTACTTTGGAACCTGGAAATGTCCTCAGTTGCCAGAGCCAATCAGCTTCCCCAAATAGCCGACTATCATCTCGATATATCCAAGTCTCTGGTTGATGAGAATTTTGGCGGGGGATTGCTTGATCCACAAAAAAAAGGTTTAGGTGAATATGTTGGCAAATTTCACGACCGGAATGTGCTAGAAATAATTCGTGCTTGTCGCTTTCTGGAATTGAATGACCCTAACAAGGTTCAGTCTTCTTTTACAGAGCTCAGATTCAAGAGGGTGGAGGCTCGTGAATTAAATCTTAAAAGGATTCAAGATGCGGAGTCCAAGGCTTACGAAAATAAAAATCTCAAGTACAACGAACTCGTAGAGTCTGGCGAAATTAAACTCGAAGATTTTGTAAATGTTGAACTTTCCAAAAAGTATAGTGATTTTTACAATCCGATGGGTGACTATCTTAGGTTGGTTCTGAAGAACAGAACGAATAAAGCCCTAGACTTCGCAGCGAGTGAATCCAATCTTAAGCAGTCATTGGGTCCGAGAAAAAAGTTTTTACTGCAAGAAAAGCCGGGTAACCTAAAACCTGTTACTTATGTGTTCATGGAAACGGGTAGTGCGCCTTATCGGGTTGAAACGAAAATCAGGCTGCCTTTGGCATTATTTTTTGCGGGGCAACCGCCTGGGGGTGTATTATACGCGCCTGTCGCATTTCCTGAGCTGCAATATCGTTCAGATTTTGATGATCGTTTTATCATTAATAACGGTTTGACCCGTGCTTACATGGAGGAACTTGTTGATATGGATGCAGTGGTTTCATCGGAATTTAAGTCAGACTTTCCTGGAGAAATGGCAAAGGCGATGATTCAAACTGCACTAGCCGTTGCAGCACAGGTGGCAATTGAAGCTGCTACCAAAAAACAGCAACAGGATAGCTTGGCAGTTTCTTTATTTGCCACAATTGCTAAAGTCGCTGCTGCGGAAGCCTTTACTCAGGCTGATGATCGATCTTGGTATTCATTACCCAAACGAATATTAGTACAGCGAGTGCAAACTCCACCAAAAGGAGTTATTGGTGTGTCGACTCAAAGCGGACAGACTAAAACCTTCCGTGTAGACTCTAATAGTCTTACCAATTTTGTGTTTCTCAAATCGCTCAAACAAAATAGTCCAATCAAGGTAATCAGTAACTTTACCCTCGATTCTGCCATTGCCATGAGTAATAATTATAACGAAGATCTTTATGCTTCTAACTTATCTGAATAACATGCAAAAAACGATTTTGTCTTTATTTGTCATCAGCCTTGGTGCTTGTGCTCCTTACAACAAAAACCAAGTCACTACACTACAGCCCAATGAGAATGGGGGAGTGGATGTCGTTGCCGGCAATCAGTCCAAAGTAAAACATGTTAATATTACGAGGTCTTACAAAGAGGAGATGAATGGAAAATTAATCGGTAAAGTCGAGATTCAGAATCGTTCTTCCTCCCCCACAGTTTTTATGTACAAGTTTGACTGGATTCAAGAAGATGGATCGGTTGATGCTTCTTCATCAACTTGGCAAACCGCTACGATCAGCGGTCAGGAAATTAAGACCTTACAAGATGTTAACATCAGAGGTGGAGCCGTTGATTTCAGAGTTTTGTTAAAAAAATCAAAATAAACTATTCGACCGAAATATCATATCATGACTAAAACAAATATAATTCTATTCTCTGCAACTTTGCTTTTGTTTAATTTCGGTTGTCAAAGCGGCAAAACTGTTCGGGTTGATTCTTCACAGGTTGCAGAATACAAAGACCTTACGATCCGAGACTTGGATGAATTTTCTGCTAAGATGTTTCCACGCCTTATGCAATCTCCTGTCACACAAAAAATTTCAGGGAGGGTGCCCGTCATTGCTATCGGTCCCATGTCTGCACAAACAACGGTCGAGTTCCCCGAATCAATTCGTATTAACGGCTTGAGGAACATAATCACCCAATCCGGTCTTGCCAGTATTTCAGGCACAACTTCTAATTCTTCTCTGAATCAATTTATTAGTTTTGCAAAGTCTCAGCGTGGAAGATCTGGTGCGAATCTCCCAGATTATGTACTAACTCAGCAGATATTTGAATCTCGTGAGTACCAAAGCAAAGTGATCAACAAAACATACCGCTATATCCTAGAATTGGTTGACCTTAATCCAAACTCCTCAAGACTTGGACAAGTCGTAGTTTCTGAAAGCGAAGACATCATCAAAATGGTTCGGAAATAACTTTATATTATACTTTACAAATTAGATTTTAACAATATAAAATTAACTTATTATCTTTCAAATACTAATAAAATATTTATGAAAAAAATACTACTAGCTACCGTCTTACCAATACTTTTAAGT
>JAQXBH010000199.1 GCA_029252505.1 Opitutales bacterium
GCCAATGTCCCCAATGTGGTTAAACGTTCGCTCTTGCGCAGGCTTTCCTCGGAATCAAATACCCGACCATACAATCGTGCATTTTGAACCGCAATTGCACCTAAATCAGCCAAGGCACGAGCAATTAGTGTTTCATCATCATTAAATCTATGCGATCGATCGACATAAAGTGATAATACTCCAATTGAAATATCTTCATAGACAACTGGAGTAACTAACATCGAATGGAGTTCCTCCTCACGAATTAAAGCTACAAAGTGATGTTCCTCCGTCCGAAGTAAATCCCTTGTTTGAACCTGCCTACGTCCGCGCAACGAAGTACCTAAGATACTATCAGAGGGCTTTAAGGACTCGACAAGTGACCTGGAACCCTTTCGATCCTGTAAGGAATGCAAACGCAGTAAATCTTCCCCCCCATCATAGAGAAAAAATGCGGAAATCTTACAATTTAGTAATAATAAAGCCTCTCTTGTAATCGTTCGCAAAACTTCCTGCACCTCTCGCTTACCTGCCATATCCTGCCCCACCAAAACTAATGTTTGTAACTGTTCTGCTTTTCTTCTCAATTGCTGGATCATCCACATATTTTCCAATACTCGACTCGCCTCCTTCGCCATTAATACCAGCAATCTCAAGTCGTTTTCATTAAATGCATTCACAATCATGGAATCCACATTGAGCGCTCCGACTGTTCTCCCCCCTTCGATTAAAGGCGCTGCCATCTCGGACTTGATTTGATCATCCAATTGAAAGTATTTTTCTTCCTCTTCTACATTAGGGCATAAAAAAGGTTCACCATAAAGAGCAACCCATCCGGTTATTCCAACGCCCATGGGTAGCTCAAATCCTTTGCTCGATTTTGATAAACCACGCTCCACCTCAATCAGTAATTTGTCCGAATCTGCGTTAATCAGGCAAATCGATGCTGAGCTTGCACCAAAAATACCCACCACTTCATCCAAAATTCCAGACAAGGCTTCAACCGGATCTTTTTTATTTCCCGATAACGTACTAATTCGATACAGGGCATCCACCGCCCTCCTGTCTGCTAGTTCCATCTCATCTCCTTGCTCCATTAAAAATAAGAAATAGCAGAATGAACTGCTAAGGCGAGATTGGAAAATTACTTCTCCTTTGACTGGAGAAAATACTCCCAGGACTTCTCCACTTGCTTTCCGTAAAGTGAAGACATAAATGGGCGCCGAGGCGGTCTCTTTGGTTCTTTAAGCAACCTCATGCCAGCCTCTTTTGGTAAGCGGTTGCTCTTTTTACTATTACAACGAATACAAGAAATCACTACATTTTCCCACGATGTCCCTCCCCCACGGTCGCGAGGAATAACATGGTCCATGTTCAATTCTTTGTTGGGTAAATTCTTGCCACAATATTGGCAACGGTAATCATCTCGTTCCAATAGGTTTTGTCGGTTAAACTTCATCTCCTGCAAAAGCATTCGATCAAAACCCCTTAGTAAAAGAACGGCAGGAACAAGAACGGATTGATTCACCGTCCTTACCACCCGGGCACCAGTAGCAAACTCCGACTCCCTACAATGTTCAAACCATGCTCCAGCATCAAGAACACGGAAACTACCATCTTCCGCATAAATTACTTGGGCATGATCCAGAGATAATAAACTGAATGCCCGTTCAACTCCCACAACATTCACGGCCTGCCAAAGCCGATTCAGTACTAAAGTTTGATAGCTAGTCTCCATCCGTTCCTAATTTAAGGAAATAACAAGCCAACCTGTCAAAGGCTTTTTATAAAATTTTTGTGTCAGGCCAACAACATGAGAAATTAACCATAATGCAATTCTCGACTAAGAAACCCGTCAGAAATCCTAGTAGCTCCGACCGTTTTTATTCTCGTAAAAATTCAGGAAGGCTTTGTGAGCAACGCGATATCCACCGGGTGTTGGGTAATTACCGGTAAAATACCAATCACCGGGGTGGTCCGGGAGGGCTTCGTGAAGATTTTCAATCCCTTGGTATATTACCTCAACCCGGGGCTCACCATTTAATTCCTTTGGAGTTACTAACTCGGCTACCTTATTAGAAATTTCCTCTGGGGTGAAATTCTCGTACACTTTTTTCACATGATTTACCAAATTGGGTCGTGTTTCCTTTAGAGCATCGTGGCAATTTTTAGCAACTTCTGCTAACAGTCCATTAAAACCTCTTTCATTGATTAAAGAAACTGCGGCCTGAAAGGCAATAAACTTACCCAATTCTGACATGTCTATTCCGTAGCAGTCCGGATATCGAATTTGTGGAGCGGTGGAAGCGATCAAAAGCTTTCTAGGCTTCGACCGCCCCAATATTTTAAGAATACTTTGCTTCAGTGTGGTTCCACGGACAATAGAATCATCAATACAAACGAGAGCATCAATTTTCTCACGAACCACCCCATAAGTAATATCATAAACATGGGAAACCAGCTGATTCCTACCGGATTCCTGGGAAATAAATGTTCGTAATTTGATATCCTTATTCGCAATCTTTTCCCCCTTTGGCCAATTATCCATGACCAACTCATTAATAAGCTCATCGGTCAATTCACCCTTATTCTTAGCTTCAATTAACTGTTGCTGAACTTCTGCCCGCCGAACTAATCGAAGCTGCTCCATAAAACCGTAATACGCACTCTCAGCAGTGTTAGGAACATAGCTAAATACACTATTTGAAAAATCATTCCCCACTGATTTAAGTACATCTGGAACTAACAATGCACCCAACATTTTTCGCTCGGCATAGATATCGGGATCATTTCCACGTGAAAAATAAATTCGTTCAAAAGAACAGGCAGTCTCTCGAGCTGGATCAGCAGCAAATCTTTCTACCTCAAGATCACCATTGGCTTTTGCCACAACGATCGTACCTGGTTTGATCTCTTTTACTTGATCTACCTTTTTATCAAATACAGTCATCAATGGAGCACGCTCGGAAGCAACTGCAATCACCTCTTCATCCTCGAAATAAAACCCAGGACGAATGCCCAATGGATCGCGCATGGCGAAGGCATCGCCATTTCCAATAATCCCAGCAAGGGCATAACCACCATCCCAATGCTCAGAGGCAGCACGGAAAATATCGGGTAAATTTACTTGTTCACCAATCCAGCTCGCAAGCTCGTCTCCTTGAATCCCCTGCTTTGTTGCTTCTGCGGAAAGTTTATCGTTAATCGCATCTAAATGATACCCCGTTTCTTCAAGAATTGCCTGCGTGTCAGTATCAAAGACGGGGTGCTGCCCACGCTCAACAAGTTTTTGATTGAGCTCCTCCACATTGGTGAGGTTAAAATTTCCTGCCACCATGAGATTTTTCCCAGGCCAATTACTTTTACGAAAATAGGGGTGACAAGTAGTGGAACCATATGCTCCCGAGGTTCCATAGCGTAGGTGCCCCATGAGTATCTCGCCCCCGTAATCAAAGTGCTTCTTATAAGTTTCTGGAAATTCAGGAAATGCAATTCCATCCTTAACCATTTGATCCAACTTCCCATGTTGTCCACCAAAGATTTTAGATAATGCTTTCGAGCTCGTGCTCCGTTCGCGAAACATAAATGCTTCACCTGGGGGCATATTTAATTTCATCGATCCAATTCCAGCACCATCCTGACCGCGATTGTGCTGTTTTTCCATTAACAGGAATAATTGATTAAAACCCCATAATGGAGTGCCATACTTCTGTTCATAATAAGCCAATGGCTTCCGTAAGCGGACAAGGGCAATTCCGCAGTGGTGGCCTATTTCATCACTCATCGTGGTTTAGCTATGATTCATTTTTTCGGGTATGGATTCGCTCCAAACCTTATGCAGTTTATTAACCTCGGAATCAAGGATTTCATTTCCTGCAACCGAAAGTTTTAAGCGTCCTGAATCGGAAGTAACCCCTAGGCTCATTGCAGACAAACCACTTTTTTGAGCAGAATCTAAAACTGTATTCAGGTGATCTTTTTCAACAGCAACAAGAACCCGGCCCTGACTTTCTCCGAATAAAAGAGCATCCAAACGATTAGAATCACCTAAAGAATCGAGCGCTAATTCTGCACCAAGTTCTGGATTTTCAAACAACATCTCTGCGATGGCTACAAGCAAACCGCCTTCTGAGAGATCATGGGCTGCATTAATATTTCCAGAACCAATGGATTCAAGGAGAAAGTCCTGAATCTTTGTCTCTTCGTCCAAATCAACATTCGGACATGTTCCTTCCTTTTTCCCGTATTCGGTTTGAAGAAAGTAACTACCCCCTAATTCATGGGGCAAACCACCGATTAAAACAATGGATTGCCCAGCTTCTTTGATAAAACTCCGAGTTACCTGATCTGCTTTTTCGATCAAGCCTACCATCGAAATAACAGGAGTTGGATCAATGGCACCATCACCGTGCTCATTGTACAAACTCACATTTCCCCCCACCACTGGTACATCAAAGAAAGAACAGGAATCTGCTAAACCCTTCACACATTCCTTAAGCATATGGTAAGCTTCAGGCTTGTTTGGATTAGCAAAGTTTAGATTATCGGTCACCGCAAGGGCACGAGCTCCCGAGCAGGCTAAGTTACGCATACACTCAGCAAATGCAATCTGTGCACCCTTGTAAGGATCCAAATAGCAAAACCGATTATTACAATCATTGGAGATCGCCAATCTTTTATCAATTCCTGCAATACTTAAATGCACCACACCCGCATCGCTTCCTGGCTCAACCGTACAGCCTGACATCACCATATGGTCGTACTGTTGCCAAACCCACCTCTTCGAGGCGATGGTTGGATGAGCCAATAACTTCATTAAAGACGACTCAACTAATTCAACAGCAAGCTCGGGAATAGAATTTATACTCCAATCTCGAGCTGCTCGAATATGAACTGGCTCGCTGGCCGGTTGGTCATAAATTGGGGCTTCATCCGTAAGGGATTTGGCGGGCAGGTCCGCCACAACGACTCCCTTATGCCGAACTACCATTCGGTCCCCGTCCTTTACCTCTCCAATGTGTGCCGCGTGTAAATCCCACTTTTCAAATACTTCCCGAATCTCATTCTCCCTCCCCTTTTTCACAATCACGAGCATTCTTTCCTGACTTTCGGAAAGCATAATTTCATAAGAATTCATTCCCGTTTCGCGTTGTGGAACAAGATCGAGATCAATTTCAATTCCTAAACCACCACGGGACGCTGTCTCACAAGTCGAACAGGTCAAACCGGCTGCTCCCATATCCTGAATCCCCACCACTAATCCTGGAATCGACATCATCTCAAGGCATGCTTCAAGAAGAAGTTTTTCCATAAATGGATCCCCCTTCTGCACCGCAGGTCGATCCGCGGCACTCTCCTCAGTTAACTCACGGGAGGCAAAACTGGCTCCACCTAAACCGTCTCGACCGGTACCGGCCCCAACATAAAAAACTGGATTCCCTACACCAGTGGCAGCACCACGATGAATATCCTCGTGTTTGAGAATGCCTGCACATAGTGCATTGACCAATGGATTCCCTTCGTAACAATCATCAAAGTAAACATCACCGCCCATATTAGGAATTCCCATACAATTTCCATAATTTGAAATTCCGCTGACTACTCCCCTAAAAAGTCTTTTGACATTTGCGGATTCCAAAGATCCAAAACGAAGGGAATTGGTCAGCAGGACCGGACGGGCTCCCATTGTGAAAATATCCCGGACAATTCCACCCACCCCGGTTGCTGCTCCCTCAAAAGGCTCAATTGCGCTGGGGTGATTATGGGATTCAATTTTAAATGCGACGCCCCACCCTTCTCCCACATCAATCACACCGGCATTTTCCTCACCCGCTTTAACAAGAACCTGGCCAATTGCTTTTTTATCCTTTTTTTCGGTAGGAAAAAGGCGAAGTAATTTACGGGTATTCTTGTAAGCACAATGCTCCGACCACATGACCGAGAAAATTCCTAATTCAGTCAAGTTGGGCGTCCGGCCAAGAATTTCTAAAACTTGATCATACTCTTCTGGAAGCAGTCCATGCTGTGCCACTAATTCCGGGGTAATCTCTACATTTAAACATGGATCTGGATTAAGGGGTAATGAAGGAACTGTATTTTCGGTCATGATTGAGAAAGTTCTATTGGGGAACTCGATCGTATAGGGCCAAGAAAGGCTTCTAATATCGGCAAGCCATCTTGGCTTGGATGAAACTTTTCAACCGCACGCTCCGGGTGTGGCATCATACCGTAGACATTTCCCACCTCATTTCGAATTCCGGCAATGTCATTAATTGAACCATTTGGATTTCCGATATAGCGAAGAAGAACCTGATTATTCGATTCCAATTTATCCAAGGCATCCTGCTCCAGTCGATAATTTCCCTCACCATGAGCAATTGGTATCGTTAGCTCGCTCCCAATGGTATCTGGAGTGAAATGCTCATTTGAATCTTCCACTTTTAGTTTTTGGTTTACGCAACGAAATTCTAGGCAATCATTTCGGATCAATGCCCCGGGAAGTAATCCCGCTTCACAAAGAATTTGAAATCCGTTACAAATCCCCAATACTGAACCGCCCTTCTCTGCAAAAGATTGGAGATCCTTCATAATTGGAGAGAATCGTGCGATCGCCCCACAACGAAGATAATCCCCGAAGGAAAATCCTCCTGGTACAATAACCGCCTCCGTTTCTGCAGGCAATGGCGACTTATGCCAAACACGAGTGGCGGGAATTCCTAAAACATCCTGCACCGCGTGTTCCGCATCCCAGTCACAATTGGAGCCGGGGAATTGTAAAATTGCTACTTTCATGAAATTACTTCTTTTTACTGTTCACTTGGAGTTTCGGCTTCCTCCTCTTCAAAAATTTCTTCCACCACCGGATTGGTCAATATTCCAATCCCGTCAATCTGAACGGTGACTTCATCCCCAGGTACGAGGAATCTTCTCGGTTCTCTTGCTTCTCCCACTCCGGATGGAGTTCCGGTTAGTATAAGGGTTCCGGGTAGTAATGTGGTACTCCCACTAAGAAAGGAGATCAAGGTGGGAACATCGAAAATCATATCACTCGTTGAAGATTCCTGCATCTTTTCTTCATTCAAGAATGTTCGTAATGTAAGTTTACTAGGATCGGGAATTTCATCCGCTGTGGTCAAACATGGACCAACTGGGCAAAAGGTATCAAAACTCTTTCCCCTACAAAACTGGCCTCCCCCTTTTTCCTTCTGCCAGTCTCGGGCACTTATATCATTCGCACAGGTGTAACCTAGTACATAAGAAAGTGCTTCTTCTGGTTTTACATTTTTACATGGCTTTCCAATCACCACGCCTAGCTCTCCTTCGTAATCTACTTTATCGCTTCGTAAATAGCGCGGAATTACCACCGGATCTCCCGTCCCTTGAGTAGTGGTCGGAGCTTTCATAAAAATCATCGGATATTTCGGTGGTTCTTTGCCCGTTTCCTGGGCATGAGCCTTGTAATTAAGCCCGACTCCGTAAATGCACCGAAAATCAATCGGAGTCAGAAATTGAAAAGGGGTAATACGATGAGTGGTCGCCTCGAAATCTCCATTGTCCTTTTTTAAGATCTGAAACATCTGTCCTTGTTCATCAAATCTACCGAACCCCATTGATCCGGACTTATCAAGGTATCGAAAAATCTTCACCCCGCTTCGATCTCGAAACGATAGTCCTCAATCACTGGATTACTTAATAATCCATCGCATAATTGATCGACCTGAGCACGCATCTCGGGCGTATCCTCTCCATCAATTTCAAAGGTGACGGTCTTGCCCACACGAACAGCCCCCACGGTTTGATGGCCTAAGCTTTTGATAGCTTGTTCGACCGCTGCGCCTTGGGGATCCAAGACAGTTGTCTTGGGGGAAACAAATACAGTAACCTTCACGACATACTTAAAGAAGAGCTATGCCCAACCTTTCAACCTTATTTTGCGCACGTTGAGAAAAAAATTGTAAATTAATCACTTTTTTGAGCCATAGGATGAAAATTCGCATGTTCATCAAGTAACCGTTCAACTTCCACCTGAGTGTAAACCTGAGTCGTTCCAATATCTGCATGACCCAACATTTCCTGAACCGCACGAATATCAGCTCCCCCCATTAAAAGATGAGTCGCGAAAGAATGCCTCAATCCATGCGGGCTGAGATTTTTCTCAATTCCCGCCTTTCGAGCATAGTCCTTAACTAGTACCCAAACCATTTTTCGGGAAATTGCTTTTCCACGCATACTCAAAAAAAGTTCCCCCCCCGTTCCCTCCTTCACCAATTGCGGACGTCCACCATGCAAATAATTTCGGATTGCAGTAGCGGCATGCTTACCTACCGGAACAATTCTTTCCTTTGAACCCTTTCCATACACCCGTGCATACCCCTCTTCACAATCGACCGATGTCATGGGAAGCATACAAATTTCTGAAACCCGCAAACCACTTCCATACATCAATTCAAATAAAGCCCGATCTCGCTTTCCCAACGGGCGAGTCAAATCGGGAGCCGAAAGAAAGCTTTCCATTTCCTCAATCGTTAAACAATCCGGTAAACGCCTTCTTTTTTTCGGATTGGGCAGAAGTTCAGTAAAATCTTCCTTCATCAAACCCTCGCCAACCAAATACTTCGCGAGCATACGAACAGCGGATAATTTTCGTGCCAAGCTTGCAACTGCATATTCGTCCTCTGACAAGGAAGCTAACCACTTGGACAAATGAACCAATTCAACAACCTGCCATCCAGAAACCCCCTGACCGTGTAAATGTTGGGCACATTGAATTAAATCATTTTCGTATGAATGAACCGTATTTTTAGCTAATCCCTTTTCCAGCTGAACCCAGGCAAGAAAACTACTCAATTCTGCCTCAAAGGGCGGAGGGAGTTCAAGGCGAACTTCTCCCTTTTCCCTCCTCTTTACTTTACTCTTTGCCCCCATTTCTAAACAGATCAGTCTTCTGGCGGAGCAACCGGGGAAAGCTCGCCTGCAAATAATTTTCGATAAATCCGATTTACTGGAGTCTTCATTCTACTCACCATAAATTTTTCCTTCCGTAATGCACCATACCCATAACGATAGCTTGAGGCGAGGCGCGGATAAGAAAACAAATCCACACTTTCAAGCATTCCCTTCAGTCTGGCTAAATAGAGAATACCCACCTCCACATTGGTTTCCCATTCAAAAGCCTGCCGGTAGTGTAACTTTGTCACATCCTGCCAAGCCGCCTCTGTTAACTGCATCATACCACGAGCCACCGAGGACTCGGCATTTGCATTTAAACTACTCTCCGCATGGCAGAT
>JAQXBH010000207.1 GCA_029252505.1 Opitutales bacterium
AGATCATTTATTCCTAATCCGTCTGCCCGAATAATAGTATCGTTGCAACTTTCACCAGGGAAATGAGCATCTCCCAATACTATTTCATCGTGGTGACCCATTCGATAGAGCGTTTCTAAAAGTTGAGGACTGAGAAGAGGTGAAATTCCGCGAAGCATTCAAATTGGCTACTCGTTTAATTCATTTTAGTCAAGTAAGTCAGTAGTGTAAGAAAGATCGGAAAACAAAAAAAGTGCCGTTGTACGGCACTTTTTTGATCTTTAAATGTTGATTTTTAATTTATTTCACAATGAGTAAACCATCGAAATCGCGGAATAAATTTCACAAAACTAAAGAATTTTTTTTCTGAACATTCTATATTAGCCCAATTTTTTAAACTTGTCCAATTTTGGAAGCAAATTTTTGGAGATGACTCTTTCAGTCTTAAAAAAATCCCCCAAAAAAAGTGCCAGGGGTATTCTTGGCACTTTTAAAATTTATCAATTTTCTAGTCTGCTTATGCCTTCCTTTGCGGGTATAAAATATAAATTTGATGAAGGTGCAGAACTTTCTGAACAGATTAATTTTTGAATAATGTAATATAACTCATTAAATAAGTTCTGTCCAATAATGGAGCATATTTTTTAAATGGGTTCGATTAGAATGTCCTGTTGAGTAGTGCCTGGAGGTGAGCGATGCTGGATAAGGCTAATCCATTCAGGTTATATCCACCCTCTAATACGGAGACGACATTACTGTTCGCGTATTCATCGGCAAGATTCAAAATAATTTTGGTCAATTCAAAAAAATCTTCATCTTCTAATTGAAACTGTCCCAGCGGATCATTGATTCTCGAATCAAAGCCAGCGGATATTAAAATTAATTCAGGCTTAAATCCAGTCATATGCTTGGGCAGTTCGGCTCCAAATGCATAATCAAGAATTTCTTTTCTCCCGGAACCCGCAGGAAAGGGGTAATTAAGATTATAGCCTAAGCCTTTGCCTGTTCCTTTTTCTTCCGTTCTTCCGGTACCAGGATACCATGGACTTTGATGGGTACTAAAGAAGAAGATTGAATCATCTTCATAAAAAATATCCTGCGTTCCATTGCCATGATGAACATCCCAGTCGACAATTAAGATTTTTTGCACACCCAGTTGCTCTTGGGCGTAGCGGGCGGCCACAGCGACATGATTAAACAGGCAAAATCCCATACCCTTATCTGCATTTGCATGGTGCCCTGGGGGACGCGTTATACAAAATGCATTTTTGAGACTCCCCGTAACCACTTGTTCAACGGCGTTAAGAATTCCCCCGGTGGCGGCGGAGGCGACATTCCATGTTTGATCGCAAATGGCAGTATCGCCAGTACTAAGGGATGGATGTCCAGATTCGATTTCCTTTTTTACTTTTCTTAGATAGTCAGGTTTGTGAGCTAATGAAAGGTTTTCAAAGGTACATTGCTTGATGGAAATATCCTTGGTGAATGGGAGTAATTCTTTTTCTTTGAGTTTCTGAAAAATAATGGAGGCTCGATTACTCCCTTCCGGGTGCCCTAACCCCGTATGATGATTCTCCAAGATTGGATCGTAGACAATTCCGCAATTAACAATTTGGTTAGGATCGGAATACATGGGCTCCAATCAATGTTCGAAACCAATCAAAATGAAATGACCAACTCCAAGATTGATGACAGTCAAAAAGGGGAATTTACAATGTCCCCTTTATATTTTCGCCTTATGATCACTTACCAGTTGGTAAAATGCCTCGAATAGGTGGTTTGCATCATTGGGACCGGGAGAAGCTTCCGGGTGATACTGTACCGAGAAAACGGGTCGATCTTTCAGTCGCATGCCCGATACAGTTTGATCGTTTAAATTGTACTCGGTAACGATGGCACCCATTTCTTCGAGCTTAGCTTTGTCGGCAGCAAAACCATGATTTTGAGAAGTGATAGCCACTTTTTCTGTTTCAACATTCTTAACGGGTTGATTTCCACCGCGATGTCCGAATTTTAATTTGTAGGTTTTCGCACCAATCGCATGGGTTAGAACCTGATGACCTAAGCAAATCCCGAAAATTGGATAATCTGGCAGTAGGCTTTGAATTGTTTTATGGGCATAATCCAACGCCGAGGGGTCACCCGGTCCATTGGAAAGAAAAATGGCATCTGGGTTATGCGAAATGGCATCTTCCGCACTGGAGTGGGCAGGCAATACAATGACCTCGAAGCCAAATCTACGTAAATTTTTATAAATGGCTTTTTTAGCCCCATAATCAAAGGCCACGATTCGGTGCGTGCATTCCTGTTTGAAAGTGGATGGAAGCTGAGTACCGATCACGGTGAATGGTCGACTTTTTTCTCCACTTTCATCCCATGTATAAGATTCCTTGCAGCTTACTTCTTTTACAAAATCTTTTCCTACAATTCCAGTCCAATCCCGTGCTCTTTTGAGTGCCTCTTCATCACTGATATTCTCTGTGCTGATGCATGCTTTCAGGGCACCATGAATACGAAGTCTTTTCGTAATGGCACGCGTATCCACTCCAGAAATTCCAGGAATCCCATGATTTTTGAGATAATCGCCTAGAGATTGAGTCGCCCTCCAATTACTCACGACTGGACTGAGTTCGCGAACAACAAAGCCTTTTACCTTGGGACCATCTGATTCCTCGTCCTCTTCATTTACTCCGTAGTTACCAATTTGAGTAGCGGTCATGGTAACAATTTGGCCATAATAAGAGGGGTCGGTGAGAGTTTCCTGATAACCAGTCATTCCCGTATTAAAAACCGCTTCCCCTTCGACAGTCGATTTCGCACCAAAGGAAAATCCTTTGAATACACTTCCATCTTCCAGGGCTAATATGGCATTTCTTTGATTTTTCTGTTTATGCATAAACAAATAACTGAGTTACAACTTCATGAGGAGATTGGCAAACCAGATTTCTATAATTTCAAAAAAAGAACAAGTTTTATTATGAAAAGGGAGGGAATGTTTGACTATCTACTTTCCCGTCCTTACCGACTATAAGTTATGGAAGCTATGACAGTTGATTATGATCGGAGTAAAACCAATAACCAGGCCTTATTAAAATGGTTGGATAAAATGGTTGAAATGTGTGCACCACAAGAGGTGCGTTGGTGCGATGGATCGGATCAGGAATGGGATGAACTTTGTACCTTGATGATTGGCCAAGGTTCCATGATTAAATTAAACGAGGAAAAGCGCCCCAACAGCTTCCTTGTTCGCTCAGACCCTCGTGATGTGGCTCGTGTGGAAAGCCGGACTTTCATGTGCAGTTATGGAAAGGATGATGCGGGTGCCACTAATAATTGGGAAGACCCAAGAAAAATGCGTGCAAAATTAAAACGCTTATTCAAAGGGACCATGGAGGGGCGAACGATGTATATCATTCCCTTTTGCATGGGACCATTGGGGTCCCCTTTGTCTCAATTTGGAGTTCAGGTAACGGATTCCCCCTATGTAGTTTTAAATCTTCGTATTATGACCCGGATGGGGAAATCAGTACTAGATGTAATGGGAGAAAAAGATTTTTTCGTTCCCTGTCTTCATTCTGTAGGATTTCCATTAACCCCCGGAACAAAAGATGTGCCTTGGCCCTGCAATCCGGAGGACACTCACATCGTACATTTCCCGGAACAACGAACAATTGTATCATTCGGCAGTGGCTATGGAGGAAATGCCCTGTTGGGCAAGAAGTGTTTGGCTCTCCGTATTGCCTCCTGTATGGCACGAGATAATGACTGGATGGCGGAACATATGCTTATCCTTGGTGTGGAGAATCCGGAGGGTAAGAAGACCTATGTTGCGGGTGCCTTTCCGAGTGCATGTGGTAAAACGAATATGGCAATGCTTGTTGCTCCCCCCGCAATGAAGGGGTGGAAGGTTTCTACGGTGGGAGATGATATCGCCTGGTTAAAACCCGATGATAATGGAATGCTCCGAGCAATTAATCCAGAAGCGGGCTTTTTTGGAGTCGCTCCCGGTACATCCTGGGAAACAAATCCCAATGCAATGGAGTCGATGAAGGAAAACACATTGTTTACCAATGTGGCGTTGACTGAAGAGGGAGATGTCTGGTGGGAGGGCCTAACTCAAGAACCTCCTGCCGGTTTAATTGACTGGCAGGGACGTGAGTGGAGTCCTGAAATGGATTACCCTGCAGCTCACCCGAATGCTCGTTTTACAGCTCCAGCATCTCAGTGTCCTACGATTGATCCGGATTGGGAAAATCCGGAGGGAGTTCCTATTTCCGCCTTTATTTTCGGTGGGCGAAGAATGTCCGATATCCCACTAGTTTATCAATCCTTCAACTGGAATCATGGCGTTTATTTAGGAGCAACCCTGGCATCCGAAACGACTGCTGCGGCAGAGGGAGTATTGGGTAATTTAAGAAGAGACCCAATGGCAATGCTGCCTTTTTGTGGTTATAATATGGGTGATTATTTTAAGCATTGGATGAAGATGGGAAAGAAGCTTAAGAATAAACCACGAATTTTTCATGTTAATTGGTTTCGCAAGGATGAAGACGGAAGTTTTTTATGGCCCGGATTTTGTGATAACATGCGAGTTCTACGTTGGATTGTGGAACGATCTTCAGGTCAGGGTAGTGCCCATGAAGGAAGACTCGGATGGATGCCTTATAAAGAAGACCTGGATTGGTCAGGTTTAGAATTCAGTGATGAAGATTGGGAAAAATTAATGAAAATTGAACCTGAAAAACTGAGGATGCAAACGCTGAGGCACGAAGAATTATTCCTGCAATTATCGGAATCGTTACCCAAAGAAATGCTTTTTGAGCGAGAGTTGTTAGTCTCCCGCCTGTAGCTCGATAAAGGTACTACTATTTCTGTTCTTTCGACCATCGATAAAAGATGGAAGAAAGAACACTTACTGAAACTATCATATTGGCTAGCTTCATCAGGACTCCGCCCGTTTTTTGATCCTCAAGCGGGCTTAAATTCATGACTCGTTCTGCATAGAAATAAGTATCATACAGTACCTCTTTTGAAAAGGTTAGCACTGCAAAGATAGGAGTTTGCCCAAGCATGATTGCAAGAATGTACAACATTTGAGGGCCATATTTGGAGGGTGGAATTCTCTTTGATGGACCGCAAATTGGCCACCACATTGCCACCGAAGTAAAGAACATCGATAGATGTTCTGCCATGTGAATTGTCTTATTTCTAATTGCCGCTTCATAAAACGCGGCAAAATGCCAAAAAGAGAATACAAAGGTAAAAAGTAATCCGGCAATAATGGGATGAAATAAAAACTTAAGAAACTTTTCCAAAATTGGTTTATTTTCAAGATAGTCATCCACAATCTCTCTTGGTATCCCGAGGAGTAAAAATAATGGGCTTAGATACATAAGAATATTATGCTGAATCATATGCGCAAAAAATAGGAAGTTCTCTCCCATTGCATCGAGTGGTGAACCTACTGCCAAATAAAAGGTAACAATACCAGCACTGAACCATAGAGTATGACTATGAGAATAGGGAAGATTAGGAGAGAATGTTCTACGATAGGGCCCAACAATAATTGCGTAGCACCAACAAATAAATAACAACCCGCCTATTAGGGCAGGCTCAGTATGCCAATGACTTAATGTGACTGGTGAATTCATCTATGCTTGGATGAAACCAATCATACAGTTCTCAAAGTTTACTGATTTTCCACCCAAAAGGCTTCGGATCGAACCTTTATTCTAAAATCTTCCGTGGACGCACGTTCTGTGAGTAGAGTTGTTTTATTACCCTCTATGTTATCTTCGGGGTAGGGGTGGTATTGATGAAAAAAGGGATTACCCGGTTTTAAGGAATTGATTTCAATCATATCTCCCGTGCTTACTTTCCAGCTAATTTGATGAGGAATACCTTCCACTTTTTTCCACGAGTTAACCGGTTTACTATCAAGCGTAATTTGTGTGGAGAATGTATCACCAGATTGATGGCCCACCTCGGCTACATAATAGGAGTCATTATGTTTGGTGTAGGCTCCCTTGGGATATTCTGTTTTTGCTTCCCAATCCTGTTCTAATGGGGCAACCGAAAACTCCTCCACCACGGGTGGATTATCAAGCATGTACATCACCGCAAAAAAAGTAAAAACGGCAATTACCAGTCCCATTAAAAAGAGGACAGTATTCAGTATTTTGTCCCATCGTAGATGCATGAACCAAGTCATCACTCCCACAAACTTAATCACTGAGCATATGGATAAGACCGTTATTATTACTGGACCGTCAAATGCACGAACATAAATAATAACTATCTCAATGCCAGTTATGGCAACAAGTAGCATTGATAAATTAAAGAATGTGAAGAAGCGTTTGCTTTCTTCTAATACTGGGTCTTCTGACTGTCCGCTCATAATAATAAGTATTTAAAAATTTCTAAATCATTCAGAATGCGTATTCCATTAGATACACGACTGGGAAAATAAGGATCCATACAATATCAACGAAGTGCCAATATAACCCACAACATTCAATATCGAGCGCATCTGCAGTGCTCATTTTACCGGTAAATGAATAGGCGAACCAGCCCAGAAGCCAAAATACTCCAATCGCCACGTGAGTTCCATGAGTTCCGGTAAGAACATAAAAAGTAGAGCCAAATACATGGGGCTTAGCTACCGCATCCTTACCCTGTTGTTCAGATTCCCCGGCATAAGATGAAAGGGTGAGTTGGTGTTCCAAATCACCAAATTTATTCTCCTTGCCGTGTACGAAATGGGTAAACTCATAAACCTGGCAGGCAAGAAATATTGCACCAAATATGATCGTGCCGAAGAGCATCCAACGAGTACTGGATAAGTTCCCTTTATGAATTGCAGATACCGCTAGTGCCATAAATAAAGAACTCGCTAAGAGAATGAAGGTACTAAATGAAGTGAGTTCAATATCGAAGATGTCCCTAATATCTAAAAAATTACCTCCCACAGTCGCGGAAATTTTTCGGTAAATTAAATGCGTGGAAATAAGTGTTCCAAAAAACATACAATCGGAACCCAAAAAAGCCCACATGAGAACTTTTTTATTCGGTATACCGGTGCTGGTTTCTGGTTCGTGATGCTCAAGGGCATGTGCGGATGCTTCACTCATGATAATTCAAATTTTTTTATATAACGGTCGTACGATAAATTATTCTTCGGTTTCTTTGGGGAAAAGGTGGTATCCTGCCGGGCCCTCAAGAGACCACATAATAATACCAAATATTGCGATACTTCCTCCTGCAATAGCGAAAGTATAGTTCCTTAGTATCTCTCCTGTGTTAGAATCGATAGATTGGTGAAATAATAAACCAAGAACGAGACCGAGGAAACCCAACCCACTTACCAATGGATACCAGGAGCGGTCAGGCATGTGTACTCCGTGGTCGTCGAGAGGTACCTTCTCGGAGTGGTTTTCCTTGGGACCATAATTATTTTCCCAAGCCTGATCCCTTGATTTGATAATGGGGGTTCGTGCAAAGTTATATTCTTTTACAGGAGAAGAAAGAGTCCATTCCAATGTTCTTGCATCCCATGGATTTTTGCCGGCATCCTTTAATTTCTTATTAAAAAATGCGGTAACAAACTGATACACCCCGATCAGAATTCCAACGCCGAGAACGAAAGCTCCAATCGTTGCGATCTGATTCCATGCCTCAAATCCGTGACCTTCATTGTAACTGTGTGTTCTGCGAGGTTGGCCAATCATTCCTAAATAATGCATCGGGAAGAAAGTTACATTAAATCCAATGAACATAAGGGTGAAAACAAACTTACCGAGTTTTTCATTAAGCATTTTACCGGTTAACTTCGGTAACCAAAAATAAAAGCCAGCAAATAAACCAAATAACGCACCGCCAATTAAAACATAGTGAAAGTGAGCCACTACGAAGTATGAATCTTGATGTTGTGCATCAATCGGAACCGAAGAGTGCATGATCCCGGTAAACCCACCCACCATAAACATGGTAATGAATCCGAGAGCGAAAAGCATTGGAGTTTCAAATCGAATTCGTCCGCCCCACATGGTTCCAATCCAATTAAATATCTTAATCCCGGTTGGTATAGCAATTAACATTGTGAGTATGGAGAAAGCGGAGGTGGCTACAATTCCCATACCAGTTGTAAACATATGGTGACTCCAAACTGCGAATCCCATGAATCCAATGATTGCACCAGAAAATATAATTAATCCATACCCAAAAAGTGGCTTTCTGGAAAAAACGGGAATGATCTCAGAGACAATTCCCATGGCAGGAAGTATTAAAATATATACTTCAGGATGGCCAAAAATCCAAAAAAGATGCTGCCAAAGATGTGGCTTGCCACCTTCTAAAAAGTCGTAAAAATTGGTTCCGTAGGTTCGGTCGAACATTAATTCAACTAGTGCAATTGTTATAGCAGGAAAGGCGAGAATGATTAAAAAGCTTACGATGAGTGTCATCCATGTAAAAACAGGCAATCTCATCATTGTCATCCCCGGTGCACGCATGTTAATGATGGTGGTAATAAAGTTGAAAGAAGCGAGTAGGGATGCAAGGCCCAGGATTTGCAAAGAGAATATCCAAAAATCGGGTCCCATATCTAGAAAAACTTCTGCAAATCGAGTGTCAGTAAGTGGTGCATAGCCAAACCAGCCAATCGCAGGAGCTCCACCGGTAAAGAACCAACTTAAATTTAAGGTTATCCCACCCGCAATGAAGCACCAAAGACTAAGAGTGTTCATTCGTGGAAATGCAACATCTCGTGCCCCGATTTGTAGGGGCATGATGAAATTAAAAAATGCAGCACTTAACGGCATGATGACAAGAAAAACCATCGTGGTGCCATGCATAGTGAACATTTGGTTATACTCACGGTTACTTAAGACTTCCATGTTATGACTCCATAACTGAGATCTAATTAATAATGCTTCAATTCCTCCTAAAATTAGGAAAAAGAGGGCGGCCATGCCATACATTACACCAATTTTTTTGTGATCGATCGTGGTTAACCAATTCACAATCCCGGATGTGTTTTGGTGAGGTCTCGGAAAAGCTTTCGATTTAAGCTTAGTTTCAGTTTCCGGGGTGAGGTATTTTATTGATTCAGTTGCCATGGTATTTCAATAGTTGAGTGTAAAAGATTGATTTAAATGAATGGGGTTATTTGAGACCTAATAAATAAGTGACCAATTGGTTTACCTTTTCATCATCGTCCTCTAAGTTGCGGAGTGGATGATCGTCATCCACTCCCTCTCCATTCCACATTAAATTACCAAATTTGACTTCATTTGAGTTCCGGAGCCATTTGGAGAGATTTTCTTCGTCATTTCTCATCCAGCCTGCGGCAAGAGAGGTACGAATTCCAAATAGAGTTAAATTCGGTCCCTTTGATCCCAGTCCAGTTCGGTTGATTGCATGGCATTGAACGCATTGAAGAGAAGAAAATAGTTTTTTTCCAATTTCGTATTCATCTGAGTGTGCTTTTTCCCAAGCTTTCTTTGC
>JAQXBH010000244.1 GCA_029252505.1 Opitutales bacterium
TGCAAAGAGTATATTGGGGCGCTTAGCCGAGATTAGGCATAGAGAACCGAGTAAAAAAACAAGTAAGTAAATGAATGATACGGGGATCATACACTTGAGAAAGGCATGCTCGAACCTTCGGGTCAAGCATTGCCAAGACGCCAAGACAATTTATTAACGGGGACCGATCCAGTAAGAGAATTGGTCCGAGTCGGCTTTTAAACAAACTCGTTGATCAAGTTTTCCAACATTTCCTGGCGACCACTGGAAAGTGTGGGCTCACCGTTCGCCAATGCAAGTTGCTCGAGTTCAGCAAAGCTCGCGGTACCGGCTTCCACTTTTGCACCGATGTCCTTGTCAAAGCTCGAATACCGCTCCTCCACAAATTTGCTAAGTCGACCATCTTCTTGGATAGCATGAGCAATCTTGAGCCCACGGGCAAATGCATCCATGCCACCTATGTGAGCGTGCATCAAATCAATCGGTTCGTGCGATTCACGTCTACGCTTGGCATCAAAGTTCAAGCCGCCGGTGGTGAAGCCACCCATTTTCAGGACTACCAGCATAATCTGGGTGGTCATGTAAATATCAGTGGGGAACTGATCCGTATCCCATCCAATCAGAGTGTCCCCTGTATTGGCATCAATACTTCCGAGTGCATTCGCATTGGCCGCTACTGTCAGGTCATGCTCCACAGTATGACCAGCCAAAGTGGCGTGATTTGTCTCGATGTTTAATTTAAAATGATCAAGCAGGTTGTATTCGCGAAGGAAATTAAGGCAGGCCGCGGAATCACTGTCATACTGGTGAGTCGAAGGCTCACGTGGTTTGGGCTCAATATAGAATGGTCCGTCAAATCCGATGCTTTTCGCATGATCCACTGCCATGTGCATAAATGCAGCCAAGTGATCCAGTTCGCGCTTCATGTTGGTATTGAGCAAGGTGGAGTACCCTTCACGGCCACCCCAGAAAGTATAGCCCAATCCATCCAAATCTTTGGTTACCTCAAGTGCTTTTTTAACCTGAGCCGCCGCGTAAGTGTAAACGGCCGCGTCGGGTGATGTGGCCGCACCCTGTGCATAGCGTGGATGCGCAAACAAGCAGGCGGTACCCCAAAGAAGTTTCACACCTGTCTCTGCCTGTTTTTCTTTTAATTTCGCCACCACACGGTCAAGGGCGGCATTGGAAGCGGAAAGATCATTCAATTCGGGTGCGATATCACGATCATGAAAGCAATAAAATTCAATTCCCATTTTATCGAGGAATTCAAAGAACACATCCACCCGGGCAATTGCGTTTTCAACTGAATCGCTCTTATCATCCCATGGCATCTGGGCAGTACCCTGACCAAACGGATCCGCTAATTCATTTCGCATAATGTGCCAGTATGCTCCGGCAAAGCGAAGATGATCCTTCATTGTTTTACCACCGATTTGTTCGGTTGGATTGTAATGTTTGAAAGAAAGAGGATTTTGGGAAGAAGGACCTTCGTATTGTATTTTTTCGCAGTTAAAATATTCCATGGGAACTAAGGGTTAATGATTAAGAATTAAGATAATAACGGATTCCTTCGAAAACGGAAACAGCATTTTGCGTATATTTTCTGTTGATATGCGACAAGTTTAAAATCATTCTAATATTCGTGAATCAACCCATCGCTATTGTCATGTCCGAAGTATTCCTTCGTAGGCTGACTCCTTCATTGACCCCCTTTGCACGAAAATTGCAGGACTATCGAGTACTCAGCATTCATCGTTCGGTCGATGAACTTGGCCCCATGCTCGAAGATCTTAAGCCGAGCGGATTAATCACCGAGTGGCTCCCCCAGAAAACGGAGCAGCTTCTTGAACTGAATCTTGATGTTCCGACTATTGTAGTGGCCACAGACCGAATCATCCCAAATACACTCAGTGCGGATGTGGATGATTGGGCAGTGGGAAGAGAAGCGGCAAAAACTTTTTCGATAACTGGGTTTCAAAGTTTGGCCTGTCTCGGTAATGCAACCCCCTACTCTGACCAGCGAATTGAAGGTTTCAAAAAAACCTTCTCTAAGAATGACCTGCCGTTTTCCATTCATATTGAAAGAGGTTTTGAAGATACCCGGTACAGCGAATCTTTCCATCGACCCAGCGTGGAAATGAAAAAGTGGCTTGAAGGCTTACCCAAACCAGTTGGAATCTTTGCGGTACACGATCCACTGGGTCGATTTCTCTGTAGTGCCTGCACTCAACTAGGACTGGAAATCCCGGGAGAGGTTTCAGTTATCGGGGCGAATAACGACCCACTGGTCTGCGGCTTAACTTATCCCATGCTTTCAAGTGTGTCCATTCCGTGGGATTCCTTGGGAGAACAGGTAGCTACTGCTATGCAAAAAATGATAGCTGGAGAAAAAATTCGTACAGACAAACCGATCCTCGTACAGCCAAGCGGCGTTATTCTTAGACACTCTGCTAATCATTTGGCGATAGAGGATCCTCTTCTCAGGCGGGCAATGACTTTCTTAAGTGAACGTATACAAACTTCTATTTCTATTGGCATCCTGTGCGAGGAACTCAGTATTCCGAGAAGAACGCTCGAGAGAAAATTCAAAGAGCACTTCCAGTGCACGCCCTGGGAAATGCTTTGCCAACTTCGGGTTAAACAGGCCAAGCAATTATTGACAGAAACTAATCACCCGATTTCGATGATCTCAGAATTGGCCGGCTTCAATGATGCTGAAAGAATGGCCGTTGTGTTTAAACGCGTAACCGGAAAACCACCCTCCTATTTTCGCCAAACCTTCCACAATCAATTATAAATCAAATTCAATTAGCTTGTGGAAAGTGAAATTATAGTCTCACCCTAGCAATTTGGTCGGTTGATTGATTCTCACCAAAGAATCTTAGGATTTATTTAATCACCACGGGATCACCCATAAACTTGGGTTTCCGCTCCAAAAAAGTAACATCCATTATTGCCTTAACCCGGGCAAGGCATTCCCTAAGTTCTGTTCTGACTGAACCGACTCCGGAAATTGAACCGGAAGAATATCCAATCAAGTCAATGTTATGAGCCATTCCGATATAAACTGCACGCCGAACATGAAAGTCCTGTGAAATTACAACAAACTGATTTTCTTTAAAAACCTCCTTTGCCCGTACCACCGAGTCCAAAGTACTCAATCCCGCATAATCACAAAATATCTTTTTTTCCGGAACTCCCAGTTGAACCAAATCTTTTTTCATTGTGGTCGGTTCATCGTAATACTTTGTGGAATTATCTCCACTCACCAAAAGAAATTTAACCTGACCGGAAAAATACAGTTCTTTTGCGGCCTGGATTCGTTGTTGAAAATAAAGATTTGGACGTCCGTTCCTCAGGTATTTGGAACATCCCAATACCACACCAACTTTACAAGCTGGGACTTTCTCAATGTTTTCGTAAATCTTTCCTTCAGAAACCCGTTCGATCTCATACTTTGACAAGAAAATTACCGACGCACAGGATACTAAACCGATCAAGGCAGTTAAAAGAAACCACCTAAAAGTTCTTCGTAAAATTTTCCACAGTACCCGCATGGTTTAAGTTCAAAGCAATAATCATTTCTATACAAGGCATTTGATTAATTTTACTTTGTTGACAAAATAAAGTTTTAACAATTAAAAACTTATTTACAAGAATTTAGCAGTGAAACTTTCCTCCCGCATTCAAAACGACTTGGGTTCTCAGCTCATGAACAACTCTCTTTCCGTTCCTCTCACCATGGATGGACTGAGCCAGCATTACGGAGTTAGTTACACTCCAATCCGGCAGGCTCTTGATGGATTGATCGAAGACGGATTGATTAGGAAAAAAGAAAATGGCAGATTGGAACCAATCGAAATATTTAAACCATACCCATACGATGGTCGATCATTTGAAATCGAGGACTCACCTGATCCAAGTATCGCAATCACCCGTGAACTCATCGAATTAAGTTTGTCAGGAAAGGAAATTTTCGTTCGTGAAGAAATCACTGCCCGAAAGCATGGACTTTCCCGGTCATCTTTACGCCAAATACTTCAGCGACTAGCTGGTGAAGGTCTAGTGCTTCACCTCCCCCGACGCGGATGGCAGGTAAAACCATTCCGCCAAATGGAAATGGATGCATTTATCGAAATCCGAGAAGTGATGGAATTAAAAGCACTCGAACTGGCAAAAGGAAAACTGACCACTCCTGAATCTCATTTGAAGTTAATGAAGATTCGGGATAACAACCAATTACCTGAAGAAAACAAAGAAAGAGCCCAAATTGATAATTCATTGCATGCCTACCTAATCGATCTGGCTGACAATCCATACATAAACGACTTCTTTGACCGCCACGGTAATTTTTTCAACATTCTTTTTGAATGGGAAGGAGAAAACGACAACGCAGCCAATGAAGCAATTATCCAGCACCATGAAATCATTGATGCCCTACTTGCTAAGAACTGGGCATTAGCAAAAAAGCGGCTTTCTCATCATTTGCACTACAACCACCCCGTACTAAGCAACTTGAACAAACAAAACCATAGATCATGATAAAGCCTCTTTGCAAATTTATCAGTTCCTTACTTTTAACTTTATCCCTAACGGCTGAAGAAAAGCAGGACATGATAGTCAACGGCATCGACTGGTTTGATACTGAGGGTCGTAAAATATCCGCCCACGAAGGAGAACTGGCACGATTCGATGATTATTTTTACTGGTATGGCAGCAGTTATAAAAACAATCCACAAGGCAAGTTTCACATGACTGCAGGTCCGGTATGGAATGGTGTACAGGTTTACCGCTCCAAAGATTTGGTAAACTGGGAATATCGCGGAGTATGTCTACCCCGTCCCGAAAAAGGATTTGGTAAACTAGGAGCCACAGGAAGATCACATATACTCTACAATCAAAAGACCAAAAAGTATGTAATGTGGTATCGATGGTTCGTGGCGATGCCTGCATCTTTTTTGATGGTAGCAACCGCGGATCATCCGGAGGGACCATTCTCTCCACTGGGTGCGCGGGAAGTCGGAACATCGACAGGTTTTGGTTCAGACATGAATGTATTCCAGGACGATGACGGAAAGGCATATTTGATATATTGCGATCACAACAAACCGGAAACTGGAGGAAACTGGAGGTATGCCATCCGCATAGACAGTCTTAGCAATGATTACCTAAAAAGTAATCGTGAAGGGGTGATTGTTTTTGGAGGTGGTAATGAGGCACCTGCGATGACCAAGTACAAAGGGAAATTCATTGCCCTTGCCTCAGGTGTACATGGATGGGCCGGTTCTGAAACAATGTGTTCCACCGCAGATTCTCCACTCGGTCAATGGACGCCCCAAGGTCATATTACCGAGCAAAGAACTTGGGGCTCACAAGTGACAGATTTGATCTACATAGAAGAATCCGATCAGGTTTTGGCTTTGTGTGACCAGTGGTGGATACCGGACCGGGCGGATATCGATAAGTCACGCTATCTCTTTCTTCCTCTTCGCTACGACTCCATCTCGGGCAAGGTAAAGATGGAATACCTGGAAAAATGGAACCCTCTTAACTGAGCAGCGGGACAAAAGTATGGGTTTATTCCTTTTAGTTTTTACGACATTAATTGCCACAGCTCTAAACGGAGCCAAAGAGATTAGTTACGATCGGAATGTGCGACCGATTTTGTCCGATTGTTGCTTTCATTGTCACGGCCCTGAATTAACTGATTTTTCTAGAGAAAATAAAACACTGATAGAAAGTTACGGACCAGAGGTTCATAAGCCCAGTTTTTTTGCCAGCAATTGCTTACTGGCCAGAAGATTGGCCGAACGGGATGTACATTTCATTCAACTCTTTCATCGTGTTTGGGACCACCATGGGGCACTCCCCCAAAATCTACGGGGCCAATGCCAGAATGTGGATCAACCAGTCTCTGCCTTGCTTAAGGATCTTAGACAAAGAGGATTACTTGAGGATACCCTGGCTGTATTTGCCGGAGAATTCGGACCGACCACTGATGCTCAGGGTGGAGCGAATCATGCCAATTACGGCCGGGACCATAACCCTAGGTGCTTCACCACATGGATGGCCGGAGCAGGGGTTAAAAAAGGCTTAAGCTATGGAGAGACGGATGAGTACTGTTATAATATTACCAAAGACCCCGTCCATGTAAGAGAT
>JAQXBH010000236.1 GCA_029252505.1 Opitutales bacterium
TAGATGATTTCCTTATTCAAAATAACGACCGTATTGTAAATGTTTGCAATGCCCCCTCCCCTGCGGCCACTGCTTCTCTTAATATTGCCGAAGAAATTATAACTTCTTTAAAACCTTGAAGTATCTCTTGCAAAAAAATCTCTCTCAGAAGCCTATTCGCCTTGAATTTCTAACGAGTCCTTGGCATTAACAATCGCCTCTATGAATCCAAAATATATTCAAGTTTTCTTTGCCGTATTCATCCTTACAGGGACTAGTTTCTCTGCCCTCTGTGGAAAGGATTCTGAAACGCTTGAGGGAATGCAAGTAGACGGGCTAAAGTACAAAGAATTAGACCTTTCCAGAGCTACCGTGCTGAGTGGCTCTGATATTGAATCGCGTAGAACTTCCTCCATTTCAGGCTTATCTGCCCTTTCCCCAAACCTCTACATTAACTCCTACGGTATTCAATCCTACGGAGATGTAATCACCTTGAGAGGTATTGGTAACTCTCAGCTTTTTGGGGATCCGGCAGTTGGACTATATGTGGATGGAATTCCTCAAGGTAGCACAGCCACTTATTCAAATACCCTCTTTGAAGTGGAAAGTATTGAAGTACTAAAGGGCTATCATGGGCATCAATTTGGGAAAAATTCACCCGGTGGCGTGATTAATGTCTCCACTCGAAAAGCTGGAGATACCCATCGTTCTAAACTTTACGCATCCTACGGCAGTTTCAATACCCAAAGCTATCGAGTACTGGCTGATGGGCCCACTGGGGAGTACTCCTCCTATTATTTTGGCCTTAACCGTAGCGAGAGTGACGGATACGTTGACAACCTTAATACTACTGGGAACGATGCTACATCTGAAAGTTGGAACGGCCGACTTGGCTTTAATTTCACTACCTCGGATGGTTTGGAAATTGGCATTGGCGGAAGCTGGGAGGAGTTTCAGCTTGGTGCACAGCCCCTTGTCCCCCGACCTTCGTCTAACAATCCCAAATACAGCAGTTTTTACAGCCGAAATTCCGGTATCGGAGAAATCGGCAAGATCTCTATAAACTCTCAATATTTGACTGTAAGAACGGGCTCTGATTGGGGTGATATTAAATCTACAACTTCTCGTAATTTTTGGGAATTGAATCCTTCTCTCATTGACCTCAACTTTGCGGACAGTGGTTTAGCTGGGCTGTCCTTGGCAAGACCAGACTTAAGCTCTACCTCGCAGATAATCGAAGAGAGAGAAACCATTTGGGAAGAAATACAATTATCGAACGGACAAGTTGGTGAGTTTTCATGGTTAATCGGACTGAGCATTGGTAACGAGGATGTTACGGGTGATTCTACTCGACTCGTACCTTTGCCAAGCGATAGAAACGAATCAAATTACGCGGGTTATCAAAGCTACAATTCCAAGACATCTTATTCCTTTGATAACGATAAATTTGCCATCCACGCCAAAATCTCAAATTCCATTAGCGAGAGTGCAAGTTATGAGCTTGGCCTAAGGTACGATCATGAGAAAAAGCAAATTCGTAGAGGGAAGTCCAATGAGTATCATTTTTTCCTGCCTGTTGATCAGACTAGCATGGAACATTCTTATGACTGGGTTACCCCTTTTGCGACAATGTCCAAAGAATTAAATGAACAACTGACGCTCTCCCTAAGCAGTTCTCTCTCCCAAAAACCTGGTGGATTCAGTGCCTATGTTGATGAGATCAACGGTAACTCTATCTTTCCCATTTCATTTACTGAGGAAAGAATTTGGGCGAATGAACTGATGATAAATCTCTTTCAACAAAATGATAGGCTAGGTGCAAGTATTGCGGTCTTTTGGAATGAAATTGATGATTTCCAGTTTGAAAAACCATCTGGCTCATTTGACTACTTCGTGGACAACGCAGACGAAGTTGAAGTTAAAGGGCTCGAGTTGAATTTCTTCACCCATACTGGCGATAATTGGCTTTTACAAGGTGCTTACGGGATCACAGATGGTGAAATCAAAAAACACACCGGTTCCTCAATTTCAGGTTACGATAACTTAGGACAACCGATTTTAGAGTTCCACGACTTTTCTGGTAAACATGTGCCATCGACTCCTGAACAAACAGTAAGTCTTTCTGTCACTAATCAGTTCTCTGATGCCTTATCTTGGACTGCTGGCTTAACGCATGTCGGCAAGATCCATTACCTCGATCAGACGGCTATGGATACAATCAACGACTCCTACACCTTATGGAATGCTTCTATTTCTTATTCAGCAAGCGATTGGGAGTTGAGTGTCTTTGGCACAAATTTATCTGACGAGGAGTATTATTCTTCCCTCGTAACAAGCCTCACTGGAACCCCTGGAGTGGCAGGCTCTCCCCGTGTAATTGGGCTAAGTATTTCCAAGGAATTTTAATTCTTTTCTGACTGCCCTGCCATTCATGGACCAGGGAGTGAACATGCAAGTTCAGCTTGCTCCTAAAATTCTCCATGCCTAGCTTAG
>JAQXBH010000265.1 GCA_029252505.1 Opitutales bacterium
GTTTGGATGTCATCAAAAGTGATGCTGATATTGCAAATTACAATGTCGAATTTGAGGCCTTACAACAACAGCTACACTCAATCGCAAGCGAGAAGTTTAATGGAGTTAGCTTGTTTGGAACTGCAAATAGTGATGGCGTGTTCGGAACTGATGTCGTAAATGTAACAATCTTTACCTCGGACCAAGGAGGCTCAGGTGCCGTTGTTAGCATGTCCAAGGGATTACTCTTGAGTGCTCTCACATTTACCAGCGCTTCCGACGATACAATTGTTGCTACTGGTACAGCAAATTCAAAGTCCCTTGCTAATGATAGTGCCACCACAAAAGTGGCGATATCAGAACTCAGCATTGGGTTCTTTACCAAAGCACTTGAAAATGTCGCTACACTACGGGCAACTAATGCTGCTGGTATGGCGAGACTTCAGTTATCAGAAGATCATGCACGGCTGACCAAGGCTAATCTCGAAGCTGCGAACAGCCGAATCATGGATGTCGATGTGGCAGAAGAATCTACTCGATTTGCGAAGTACAACATTCTGACCCAAGCGTCAGCTGCTATGTTGTCACAGGCGAATCAGTCCTCTTCGACTGCATTACTTCTTCTCTAAAATAGGACCCTGTTATGAGTCTTAATCTTGGAGGAGGCAGTACGACCTCTAACTACAACGCCCTGCATCTAGGAAACGCCCAGTCTTTACTCAGTAAAAGTCTGATGCGTTTATCTAGTGGTAATCGGATCAACAAACCATCTGATGACCCAGGAGGCTTAGCAGTTTCAATGAAATTGAAGCATGCTATCACGGTAACAAGTGCCACTAAAAATAATGTCGATAACGCACTTTCCTTTACTGACACTCAAGACAGTGCACTCGAATCGATTGCGGATATTCTTGATCGAATGTCAACGATTCGCGTAAGTTATGGAAGCGGTACTGCAACAACATCTGATAAATCAAGTTATGCATCCGAGTTCAAAGAATTACAAAAGTCCCTCAACAGTTTTAAGAGTGAGACCTTTAATTCACTGAGCTTGTTTACAACTGGGACAAATACGAAGAATGTCTACATATCAACAAGGGGAGATTCAGGTTCTTCGATATCAATTAGTTCATTAAATATTAATGATGCACTCAGTGTAAGTAATACAATCAACTTAGGAAGTGCTGCAACAACTGCAACCGCAACGAGCATATCAGCAGTTAGTACTGAAAATATTACTTCAGTAATAAGTAATGTGGCCAGCCTAAGAGCCACAAGTGGCGCCACATCGTCCAGGCTTCAATTCTCGTCAGACTTCCTCGCCAGCAGTAAGACGAACTTGCAAGAGGCAAATAGTCGAATCATGGATGTCGATGTAGCGGAGGAAGTGACTAACTACGCAAAGTATAATGTTCAGGTATATGCAGCAAGCGCGGCATTAGCCCAATCTAACTTAAATATGGGCATCGTCCTCGACCTGCTCAATTTTGGCCGAAAATAAGTCAACGGCTTAAATAATTTGGCGCAACCACTCATGGTTCAGTTCTGATAAATGAGTGGTGCGCCGAGTTGGCCAAAAAACAGTAATTACACATGTCATTAATCTCCCCAGTTTTAGACAATCGTCACCAAATTAGGCAATCGATTCGTCAGCGTCAAATTGTTGATTCCAACGAAAGGATTTCATCCGGAAATCGTCTTAACAATAATCAATCAATTGACTCAGGTGCACTACGCATTTCCACACGACTCAAAGTGGAGAATAAAATTTCGCATTCCGCGAGGAAAAATTTAGAAAATGCCTACCATTTGGCACAGTACCAATCCGACATTCTGAACTATGCTAATAACACCATGCAGAGAATGAACGACTTGGCTTATGAAGCAACTGATATCATGAAGTCTGTAAGTGACAGGGAGAATTTAAATACTGAGTTCCAATCGCTGTCAGGTCAATTAACCGATTTATTATACGATCGAACTTATGATAAAGTTATGTTTGATCCGCTTTCCTCCACTAATATAGAAACGATCGACTTACCTCCTCCCTCCGCAGGAAGCTCGGCTCGTGTTTCTGAAAAAATTGATATTGGTGCTCTCGCATCTAAGGTAAAGCTTTGGTGGGATCCACTTACTGCACGAGATCGATTTCAAATTTATGTAGGGGGGAAACGAATATTTGACACAGGTGAATATCGCTCAAATGTAGGCGGACGTAGAGCCGAAGTTGTAAACGGGGAAACGAGAACAGGAGACTATTTTGAGGTCGATTTTGGTCCAGGCAAGATATCTGTGACTGAAGCAAGTGATAATCGTGGCAATGGCGATTTCCTTGACTACCACGACACTCAACCCACTTCTGACTACCCCTTCACTGATGCTCCCGACGGTGATAGTTCAATCGTTGAATTTGTCATTAATGATGAAGGCCCGGAAGGTATATCTAAAAGTAGCGGGACGGTATGGTACCGTTGGCTCGAAATTGAAAAACAAAAAATCGAAGGTCCTACAGGTATAAAAAACGAAAACGGTGATCTTCTCCAAATTGAACCGGTCGGTTTTTCGACCATGGCAGGGCTCAGTTTATTAACCCGAGAAGATGCTAGTAATGCCCTCTCTAAGACTCGGGAAGAAGGAAAAAGTATAGAAACTCAAATCTTTACACTTTCTAAAACATTTTCTGAAATCAAATTTGAGACAGAACGGGTGGAGAGTAAGAGCCAAAGTCAAAAAATTAGCTTGGGTAGAATACAGGATACTGACATGGCGAGTGAGTATACTGGTTTGGCAAAAAATCTTCTCCTGCAAGAATCTAGCAATAAAGCAATGATCCATTCGAGAATCTCAGCAGAGAATGTATTCAACCTTCTGTTTTAGTAAAACTTGATCCCCTATTCCAAGACCGACAATAAATGAACTTCATCTCTCCAGCAATGTCTTCACGATTCGAAACTCTCCATTCGATTCGTCAAAGAGAGATATCAAAATCAAGTAATCGCATTGCATCTGGACAACGCTTTTCAGCTGACCCGTCACAAGATTCTGGTGCTTATCGGATTTCAAAAAGATTGGAAATGGAAACTAAATTTTCCAGTTCCTCTCAAAAAAATTTAGAAAACGCGTATACCCTTGCCCAGCAGCAATCTGATATTATTTCATACGCAGAAGAGTTAATTAAAAGGATGAATACACTCGCGTATGAAGCCACTGATCCTACATCAAGTGACTTTGACCGAGAAGTCTTAAATCGAGAATTCCATGATTATTCCAAAACTTTGGAATCTCTCATGTTTGACCGTACCTTTGATCCACAACTTTTAGATCCACAAGCTGCCGAATATATTGATCGAACAATTATCTATGAAGATGAAGTAAGTTCTACGGGAGCAAACGTAAAGAAAGTCGACATTTCAGCTTTAGCAGCAAAAGTTAAGCTTTGGTGGTACACATCAGATGCAAACCAGACTCGAGACCGGATTCAATTAAAACAAGGAGATCGTTGGTTCTTTGATTCAGGTGAATATTTATCCAATGATGGATCAGGTACAGTTCGGAGTGAAAATGTAGACGGACAAGTCACGTACGGTGATTATTTTGAAGTCGACATTCAACCCAATCAAATTTCTTACACAAGTGCTCCTGATAACAAAGGTGACTCCAACTCGCCCCTCGCACCAGGTTACCCTAAAGTACAGGCACCTAGAGGAGATAGTACCGTTATCAAAATTGCGGTCAATGAACCGGGGCCAGAAAATGTAAATCGAACAAGCCCGACCGGTTGGTCTTGGCGATTATCTTGGGACACAGAAAAAATAGAAGGGCCCAAAGGAATAATAGACGAAAAAGGTTCACTGTACGAACTTAGCCCACTCGGCTTCTCGACCCTGAAGGGCTATGACATAAGCACACGAGTCAATGCAGCGAAGGCATTAGAGAGGTCCGAACAAGAATTAGAAAGTCTACGAACCCAAATTTATACTTTAGCCAAGACCTTCTCCGAGATCCGTCTCAAGTCGGATCAGGTGGGCAATAAAAAGGTTGCTCAAATGACAGCGCTGGGTCGAATCAATGACACCGACATGGCTTCCGAGTATACCAGCTTGGCTAAAAACTTACTATTACAGAAGGCATCTAATCATGCCCTTATTCATTCACGTTTGTCTGCGGAGAATGTGATTAATCTTATCACTTAATATAATAATGTTCGGGAGAGTAAAAGAATTACAGTTTGTCAAGAATGGCTATTCCAGATTTGGTCATCTTCGTAGTGCTATCGCCTTAGGTCCAAACGGAATGGGAAAATCAACTTTCCTGGAGGAAGTAAAACAGGTGCACTCTGAGAATGAGAAGTCATCGATTGTTATATCACCTGACTCTAGTCAATACGGAGACCTAACCTCTTTCTTATCTTCTATGGCAAGAAATATTACCTGCGGGAAAGAGATTCCAGGAAATGAACTTGGCAAGTTTGCCCGTTTTTATGGATCGCAACTCGTCCAAATTGAATCGATAACCCGAAGCGAGAATGACTTCGAAGAATTCAACCGCAATACCGCAGAGCATTTTGTAACAGGACTTGAAGATGCAGTCATTAATTGTGGCATTGATTTAAATGAAATCGTCCCGCTATTAATAATAGACGACATTGAACTGTTAGATGATTCTATTCATGAATGGCTATGCAATTCATTCAACAAGCGTATCAGGAAGTCGAGCCTATTTGAGAAATGCAGATTTCTTTTTTCTGCCCCAAAAGTCGGGGAGAGATTAGAAAAGTTTTTCTCGAAGTTCGGTTTTGATAAAATATCAGAAATAAAAATCCCTCCATTCACCGCATTGGAGTGTGTGCAATTTGCAAATTCTAAAGGGTATCAAATTCATGACGGAGAAGACCACAGAACTAAATCTCAAGGTAATCCACTGAAGTTGTTGAATATTTTGAAAAAACCTACTACTATAATAAACAAGGAGGACAATGTAATGAGCAACCTAGACAAAATTGATACACCAAACTTTTCTGACTTCACAGAAAAAGAGCTTAACT
>JAQXBH010000269.1 GCA_029252505.1 Opitutales bacterium
GAGCATATCCCCAGTCTCTTTCGATATCTAGATTTCCTAACTCCAAGCAGTCTGACTTTCCTTTAAAAATTGCTGCTGCCCCATGAACAATTTTTTGGGTAACAAAATTTTCACCACGGCGTGGGGACTCGTGGTTGTATAAAATTCCATTACAGACAAATAATTGGTGAGATTCCCGGTAAATATGTCCCGTGTGCAAACAGAAGGCTTTTGCAACCCCATAAGGCGAAGTGGGATTAAGAGGTGAATTTTCATTCTGTGCAGAGTCCGAAGAATTGCCAAAAATCTCGGAAGAACAGGCTAAATAGACCTTGGGCGGGGCATCCTGATCTCTGCATATTTCAAGTAATTTAAGAGTGCAGTTGGCAATTTCCTGAGTAGTGACTTCAGGAATCTCAAAACTGATGCCAACATGACTCTGACCAGCGAGATGATAAAACTCATCTGGTTTAGTTTTCGAAAAAATTCTGCGGAGGGAAGCATCATCACTTAGATCAGCATAATGGAGGAACAATTTCTTTCCGTAAATATCAGGATCTTGGATAAGATGCTCAATCCGCCAGCGGTTAAATGAACTGGAACGGCGAACAATTCCATGCACCTCGTAACTTTTTTCTAAAAGCAACTCAGTTAGATACGATCCATCTTGGCCGGTGATTCCTGTGATGAGGGCTTTTTTCAAATGCTCTTAAATATATCTGATTTACTTGAAATCATCGTAAGATTTCGATCCTACTGAAAGTTCATCCGGAAGTGTTTTATCTTCACCTAGATCAAGGCATCTTACTTCTTCCCCAACCTTTTCATAATGGTAGTTGGATTCTCGGCAGATTGCTTGGTTGGAATCTTCAAAGTTTAATTTATGACCGTGTCGACTCATGTAGCCAGATAGCTTTCCTGGGTTTCCAATAACTAGACCGTAGTCAGGAACATCTTTGGTAACGACTGCACCGGCTCCGATGAAGCAATAGCGACCTAAAGTAATTCCACAAACGATTGTGGCATTTGCCCCGATGGTTGCACCTCTACGAATCAAGGTTTTTTCATACAAGGTTTTCCGACTAACCTGTGAGCGTGGATTGGTAACATTAGTGAGAACGCAGGATGGCCCAAGAAATACATCATCCTCTACATTCACTCCACCATAGATAGCTACATTGTTCTGTATCTTTACTCCGTTACCAAGAATTGCATTATCAGCTACCAATACATTTTGACCAATTGAACAGTTCTTTCCAATTGCCGCACCTGAGCATATATGAGAGAAATGCCAAATAGATGTGCCTTCACCTATGATAGCACCATCATCAACTATTGAGCTTGGATGAATCTTACCTTGACTAGGATTGCTCATAGAGAAAATGGTACACCATTTTTTTCTATACTGTCCTGACACGCATGAAGAACTTTTAATACTTCAATGCCTGATTGAGCATCTGTGAGAGGAGTATTTCGAGTTTTGATGCAATCCAGAAAATGGGCACATTCTTCTAGTAAAGGTTCTGTGTCAGCATGCTCAATGAATTGGGCATCTTCTTTTTTTAAGATTGGTAAAGTACCATCAAATTCAACCGATTGAGGATATATACATAATTTCTCGCCGAACGAATTTACATCGTTAAAAATTACCATTTTTTTATCACCTATGACAACTAGTCGTTGTTCTTTGTAAGGATGCATCCAACTTACAAAAATATGGGCACGGGAATTATCGGCAAATTTAAAATTGGATACGGTGACATCAGCAATACCTTTTGTTAGGTATGCTCCACCACTTGCAGATACCTCAATGGGTGATTGACCTAGTAATCTAAGAATCACAGCTACATCGTGGGGAGCAAAACTCCATAATGCATTTTCCTCAGTGCGAACTTTCCCAAAATTAAGGCGGTTTGAATAAATATAATTGATTTTACCCAGTTCTCCTGTGTCTATTAGTCGCCTTAATTTAAGAACAGCAGGATGATATTCCAATAAATGACCCACCATGAGAATGCGTCCTGTTTCATTGGCAACTTTTTGCATCGCTTCTGCATCACTGATCGATAATGCCATGGGCTTTTCTACAAACACATCTTTGCCCGCACGCATGGCTTTAATAGCAAGATCGGCATGGGTTTCAGCGGGTGTAGCAAGTGCGACCCCTTGGATTTGACCATCTCCGAGAATGTCCTCAAAGTTCTCAGTGATTAAAATGTCTGGAGCGATGGATCGAGCAGTTGATTGTCCACTTTCAGTGGCATCGACCACAGAGGCGAGGGCTCCCAAGCCATAAAAATTCCGACAGAGGTTTTTACCCCAATATCCACAGCCTACAAGAGCGATATTAGATTTTTGATTATTCGTCATACAATTATTTCTTTGAGCCAATTTTGATTATTGATGTACCATTGAACAGATTTTTTAAGTCCTTGCTCAATAGAAACCTGCGGTTCCCAACCCAATAAATTCTTTGCCTTGGAAATATCAGCCAAGGTCTCCATCAGATCAGCTACATGGAAGGGTTTATGATCAATCTTTGCTTTTTTGCCCGATAACTCTTCTAGCTTTGAAATAATAGTGTTTAGAGAAACAGGGTTCCTTCCGCCGCCCAAATTGATGATTTCATATCCGACATCCTGAATAGCGGCAATGGTTCCCCGAGCTATATCATCCACATAAGTAAAATCACGGGATTGAGAACCGTCTCCAAACATTTGAATGGTTTCTTCCTCGGCGATCCATTTAATGAATCGATAAGGGGACATGTCTGGACGACCGGCGGGTCCAAAAACAGTAAAATAGCGAACAACAGAAACATCCATTTGGTAAAGTTTGTGATAACTGTAAGCCATTAACTCACCCGCTTTCTTGGAAGCAGCATAGGGGGAAAGGGGATTATTTACAGCGAGGTCTTCAGTAAAGGGCATTTTTTGGCCCGCATAGAGAGAGGATGTGGAAGCCAAAACAAGTTTTTTGCATCCTTGTGCTCGCATGCACTCGAGTAAGTTGAGGGTACCTTCTGCATTGGTGGAAAGGTATACGTGAGGGTTTTCCATGCTGTAACGAGCCCCTGCACGGGCAGCCAAGTTGAGCACGGCATCAAATGGACCCTCTTCCTGAAAAAGATTGGACAACATGGCTTGATCTTCGATATCCGAACAAGCAAAGGAAAAATTATCTGCATTGGGATGAGCTTTTAGTTGCTCGAGACGCCAGTTCTTGAGCCGTATATCGTAATAATCGTTGAGGTTATCCACGCCTACGACATGATCCCCCTGATCAAGTAATTGCTTACTTACTTGCGATGCAATAAAGCCCGCGGCACCAGTAACTAAATATTTTTTACTCAAGCGT
>JAQXBH010000285.1 GCA_029252505.1 Opitutales bacterium
TCACATGATTTACTAATTCCGCATCAATTTCCGAGACTACCAGCCTTGAAAAAGACTGGGATGAAAATGCTTCTGCTAAAAATAGTCCCCCTTGGATCGCGCCAAAGCCAAAGCCAACAAAAGTGGACATTCGTTAGGCTGACATCACCTGACGGGCAAGTTCTATCACTTCTACCGCACTCAACTCGGAATGCAATGATTCCTTTAAGCGCTTCTCTCCCCGTGGCGAATAGAGCTCTCCAAAAGTAGCATAAAACTCATTCTTGGCGTCCGTATCTGCAAATTGATTACTGGCCCACTCGCTCAGGTAGCCCATTCCAGTATCCCTTTGGAGAGTTGAATGGGCATGAAGAATCCAAGACCCGCGAATAAAAACCGGTTGTAAGGGGGATAATTCTGCCGAAGAAAAATCATCCACAAACTTTTGCCCCGGACTGTTCATCTCAGTACCACCCAGTAAAGGAAGTCCAAGATCTTGGGTTAATTGAACAACTTGTTTTAAATTTTCTAATTTTTGATCCGATTGCCCGGGAGTATAATTGCGATCGGGGATAATATTAAATGCAGCCACTCCGGTTGAACGCCCCACTTCCACAAGCTCCTCAATCGACTGCTCCCCTACGGAGCAACCATCAAGCCAGGTAAAGGTGGGAATCGCACCACATAATAATACAAATTGATTCATTTCCGCCATATTCGGGAAAGAGCCCGAGTCAGGTTTTACATACCCCACCCCACCCTGCTTCATCGTTTTTGCCCGAATTAAATCAGTAATTGGTCGCCCTTCCGGTAATTCTTTGATGTCCGCCTGTGCCACCCCCAGTTTTTCACTCCAAAACTTTCTTAAATCCTCCTCCACTGGATACATCGCAGCTGCTTTTCGGGCGTACGCCACACAGAGGTGACGTTCCGTTGCATTACCATTGGGAGTGAGGGGAAGTACATCCTTATTATAATCTAAAAGTAAGGGGGAAAGAAATTCATTTACCCGAGCCACCATGGCAAGATTACGCTCTGCTGAAGTGGATCGCATCGTATCAAGAAAGGTCTGTGCCTCCTGAGGAATACTGGTTGTGGTAAAACCAGTACCCATGTGATAACTGATTCCAGGTTCGCCCGGGGAATTAATTTCCCGGTCAGCAAACTCAGGCACAAAAACACGGGATTCAATTCCAATACATGCTTTTAAATCGAGTAATCGACTCGCACTCCAGAACTCCTCCAAGCCATCGAGCACATCAAAGTCAACAATTCCCCCCATCTCCAAGCCTTCCCTCTTCGCTTCCACTGCGAATCGGGTGGGAGAATATCCTTTGTAATTAAATGAATAAAAGGTGTGGGCATGGGCATTCACAATCGGGCGAATGCTTGGAAAAGTTTCCTCTCTGGCAATCTGAGCCAGTGAATCTTGTCGCGTTGAAGAATTGAAATCGTTTAAGGAATCCTGAATCATTAAGTAGTGAGAGTTAGGTTTAAAATTATTTTTTGTCTTCTCCGATACCGAATTGGTCAGCCAGGGCAAGACATTCCTCGAGAGAACGTAATCCATCGGTACAGGTCGGGTTGGACATACAGGCAGTAGCGGCACAGGTTCCAGTAAGTAAGCACTTTTCTAAAGGCCAGTCCTCATGGATACCGAGCAGTACACCTGAACAAAAAGCATCTCCCGCTCCCGCAGCTCCTTTTATGTAGTCCTTTGGTAAAGACAAAGAACCCTGGCGGAGTTTTTCTCCGGAGCTTTTTGCTCCATAAGAACCTTCCGGAAAATGAATTGCCACCAGGTCAGATACCCCAAGTTCAAAAAGTTTTTGACTCGCTTCCTCAATTCCATCCTCCAGTAACTTACCATCCTGACGTACTGCCACCCCGGTTACTTTACTGGCTTCGATTTCATTGAGTATGCAATAATCAACCTGCTTTAAGGCCGGTCCAATAATTCTGGAAAAGCGCTCACTGTCCTCACTCACCACATCGATACTGGTTTTAAATCCAGCCGACCGGGCTTTGGCGAGTAAAGCAGCACCCACCGTTCCATGTTCCGAGTCTTCCGCATCAATTGCATCCAATAGGAGCAGGTAGCCGAGATGAAAAATTTTTGCATCGCTAGCTGCGAAATCAATATCTTCTCCCGCCCAGGTTGCGTTGGCTCCCCGATTATGAAAAAAGGTTCTTCTTCCACCTTCAATTTCTGTCATCACATCGGTGTATGAAGTTGATGTTCCCGGAGACACTGAAATAAATGCGGGATCAATCCCATTTGCTCGACAATCCTCTAGTATATATTCTCCCAGTCGGTCCTGCCCCACTAAGCCGGCACCCACCAATGGAAAACTTGCCCCCATTTTCGCCAAGTCAAGCAACACATTATAAGGCGAACCACCCGTTCCTTGAGACTGATCAAAAATATTCGCAAGTTGTTCATGCTTGGGGTAGACATCGATCATTTTAACTTGATCGATAATCCAGTTACCTCCCGCGAGTAAACCGCTTCGGTTGTTAGAGACATCGAGATTCATCTTTTTTAATTAGTTAGGAGTTCGAAAGTATGAAAAAAAATGGGATTTTTCTTTATGTGGCAAGGAAAACAAAAATGAAAGCATAGGAATACTCCATTACTCTCAACACTAAAATGAACTATAATGATTCAGGAATTAACCTGATCGGTCGATTAACCTCAAACACCTGATACTGATCTAGTCTTTGAGCCGGCCATCAATAACAGGCAATTATTCAAACTGAACCTCCACGGACTTGCATGGCTCCAAGTAAAAAGGCTAAGGAATGGGAAAGAGAAAATTTGGCTCCCGTACAAAGAACGGTCATTCGAATCGGAAACTCATAAGACATATAAGGAAATTCTCTCGAAGGCTGAAGGTCGCTTCACGATCAAAGGAATTAGATATACGATTAAATTTTTCTATTTTATGAAAAATAAACCCTCCTCAACTAGTTCATTCTAGTTTCACCCTATAGGCTAGTGCTTTTCCTCAATCTTTTTTTCAATCGCATCAATCACCACATCCATTGCTTTGATCCGGGCATAGCGCTTACAGTTACCCTCTATTATCGTCCAAGGTGCACATTCAGTATGGGTGCGTAAAAACATTTCCTCGACCGCTTCTTCATAGGGTTCCCACTTTTCCCGGTTTCGCCAGTCCTCTTCATGTAGCTTCCATTGTTTAGCCTGGTTTTTTTGGCGGGCTTCAAATCGCTTTAATTGTTCGTCTTTATCAATATGAACCCAGAATTTTACTAAAGCAGCACCATAATTATGAAAGTTTTCCTCCATTTCATTAATTTCACGATAAGCCTGCATCCAATCATTCTTTCCACAAAATCCTTCCACTCGCTCCACTAATACACGGCCATACCACGAACGGTCAAAAATGGTTAAATGCCCGGCCTTGGGAAACTCCGTCCAGAAACGCCATAAATAATGGTGTACTTTTTCCACATCATTTGGAGCGGAGATCGGAATCACCTCATACCCACGCGGGTCCATTTCCTCGGTTAAACGGCGAATATTTCCGCCTTTCCCCGCCGCATCCCAGCCCTCATAGACAATGACCATGGGGATTCGCAATCGATAGAGTTCATTATGGAGTTCATGAATTCTTTTCTGTCGGATAATTAATTTTTTTCGATATTCCTCTTTTCCCAAGGATAAAGAAGTGTCCACCTTGAGCAAGGAAGGCGCAGTCTTACAGGTGGGTAACTCGGCTGGAATATTGCGGTTAAACTTGATCCCGCCTTTTCGTTTATCCACTTTGCTCCTCAGTAAATCGACAAGGATTTGTAAAGTTTGAACCGTAGCAGGAAGAAATTTTGTGGTGTCAATTTCTTGCCAATGTGCACCGTCCACCACATCGGTCTCCTTAAACATTTTCTTACTCGCTGCCTTATACTCTTCGTATTTGTAATGCCTCGCGAGAACGCCATCATCAACCCGCCAGGAAGTATTTGGATTTTCCCGAAGGCCCTGTAATCGATCGGATTGTTCTTTTTTTGAAATATCGAGGAAGAATTTGAAAATCACGGTACCACTATCTCGTAATTGTCGTTCAAATGAACGAATATCTGTGTATGCTTTTTCCAAATCCTCGTCCTTTAAATTTCCCTCCACTACTTCATCGAGTAAATTCCGGTACCAACTGCGGTCGAAAATGGCCATTCGTTCTGCCGAGGGTGTTCTGCGCCAAAATCGCCAAAGAAAGGGTCGTAACTGTTCATCCCGACTGGGGGAGGCAATACAACTGACTTTAAACCCGCGCGGATCCAAGGGCTGAATAATCTTGTTGATCATCGATCCCTTCCCAGCCGCACTCCAACCCTCCACCACAATTAGTACAGGAATCCCGAGCTCCCGACACTTTCGTTGCAGATAGCCGAGTTCCTCGCCTAGTTCTTCGATTTTACGCTTGAGTGCTTTTTTAGGCTTATCAGTTTCGTCTATTGAGTGAGTCGTCATAGAATATACAATCTAGGTACAGGGCTGGCTTAAATCCAATAATTTTCCCACAGAAGAATCAAAAAACTGTCTCCTAAAATCGATTTAAAAAAAGCCTTGTCCGAAAATTCGAACAAGGCTTTAGAAAAGGTATGTAAGGTACTTAGAAAGTTAATAAACCCTGCAAATAAAATTCATCCACATCATAGCTGTTTCCAGTATCAACTTCTGCATGGCTGTACTCTACATTAAACATTAAATTCTGAGTAATTGTAAAAAGGAGAGCAAAAGTAAAACGGTCGATTTCTTTTTCTGAGCTATTTTTCTCACTATCTTCATGAGAATATTTGAGTGTCGCACCAAATAAGTCATTAAACTGATAGTTAGCAAGAAGTAACATGTTCCAATAATCTTCATCTCCTTTGTCTGCGTCATTGTATTCGAATGCCAAAGTCAGATCGTTAGTGTTATAAGCAATCCAAGCATTGAACTGTGACCAGTCATGTTCGTCATCAATATCCTGAGTCGCGTAGCCTAATTGAGCTTCCAATCCGGGAATAATCATCATGGATGCCGCTAGATCAATAGCTATTTTTTCCTGACTGAGATCAAGTCCGTCTGTAAAGTAATTATCATGCATGCCGACCGTGAATCCAAATTGTCCGTTGTTAAAATTCGCTCTTACTCCATTAACATAATTTCTCCCCAAACCTTCTCGGTATGCATGGGAAACGGATTTTACGCCTGTAATTTCATCTGATTCATAACCAAGAGCTGTCAATTGACGACCAAATGAGATGTTAAAGTCTCGGTTTAATGCATAACGACCGAAAGCCTGCTCCAACTCTACATTATCACCATCGGTATTGATGTGGATTTCGGCGGTGACTGGCGAAAAATCAAAAAGAAAATCGATATCAGCAGAAGTTGTAAAGTCTTCTGTGTCTGCAGTGCTTTCGTCATCTTCGTGCTCGAATTGAAAATCAACAAAACCGCGCATTACAACGCGATTGCCCAAAGCAATGCCGGCGGCACCACTTGTGGTATTTGCACCTAAGGTTGTCCCCTGGGAAGAAGAGGCTCGTTGCATGGTAACCATACCAGGCATTTGCGCGGACAAAAATGCTCCTGAAAAAAGCAAGGCAGTAAAAGAAGAAATTATCAGTTTCATATATTAGGTTGTTAAGTTTGGGCAGTCTCCAAAATCTACAAAAGAGGTAGGTGGGTCAAGCCCGAATTGGTAGGGCTATTTTCAGACTAAAATAAAACTGATTTAAAACGGATTATCTACAAAATTTACCGTTCCTTTTAAAGCTCTTCACTAGTTAGTTTGAATCAATTTTCTTTTCCAACTTTCCGAGCCGAGATTTTAAATTTTCAGACAATGCTTTTCTTTCTTCCTCGTTGTCAATCGGGCCATTAAAGAGAACTTTTCCATATGGGTCGGTGGCTCGGAGCGATTTTTGACCGTTTTTCTCACTCCATTCTAATGTCCCCTCTTCATCGCTAATCATAACCTGGCTTTGACTGGTCTGACTTGAAATGGATTCAGTACTAGTCTTGGGATGCAAAGGATCATCATCAGGGAGAGAACGAGGATGTATTTTTTTATGCCTGCCCAAACTATTATTGAATCGGAAAGAAGGATTCCCCATATATCGATCAATTAAATCATTAATATTGGAATCATTAAAAAAACCATCCCGATCAATAGGATCAACTTGAAAAGGAAATGCACTCCTTCCCAAACTCAGAGAGCCTTTATCATTAATCCTATTCATTTTGCCCAGCACTAGGGTAATCTTTTGCTTTTCTAACTGCGTTTAAAGAGGTTTTTAAAAAAATATTTGTATTCACTCCTGGTATTTCCAAAGGATATTGAAAAGCTAGAAATAT
>JAQXBH010000012.1 GCA_029252505.1 Opitutales bacterium
AAACTTGTGGATTTAGAAATGATGAAAAACGATATTCATTCGCTTCATCCACGCTTCAAATTACTGAAATCTGTAAAAAACCAACTCGATGAAAAAAGAGCGATCTTTTCTGCCGATTACCAAAAATGGCACAATGTCAAACAGGGGGTGATCTTTACCATACTTCCTTAAGACAGTAACTCATCAACATAATTTCTTTGGTTAAAAAGCTTGTTTGCCTGTGCAAATATTGCGGTTGTGGACTGCATCTTGATTTCCGCTCGTGCCAGCCTGCTTGCAGTGATCGCCATATCAACATCCTCGATTCGGGATAGCGATTTTTCACGATTTATTAATGCCTCTCCTAACGCGCCAATTTCTGATCTTAGACGCGATTCATTGGACCCTGTTAAGGCTATCCTATCGATCACATCCTCCTGTGCTGAGATAACTCGGGTGAGAGCATCCTGAGCATTTGCCATCGAAGTTAGATCAATTGTAGTGCTTGGTAAAAAGCGCTTAAAACTTATTTTTGATAACTCAAAAAAACCTCCAGATGCATCGTCGTATGCCCTCAGGTTTCTGGGATCACTTTCACGCAAATATCCTGTAGGGACAGTGCTTACTAAAGATAAATCGTTCCACTCTCCATCAGTAGAAAGAATTTGCAAAGCATCTTCACTTGTCCCTGAGTCGTTTGGTTCATTAGGATCATTCCAATTTTCATAGGCTCCATTATAAGCTGATCCTGTAGTTTGTCCGAAAGCGGGTGGAGATTTCGTTCCATTACCCTGCCAAAATAATCTACCTAAACCGCCGTTTTCTTGACCCTCCGGACCTTCAACCCACCTCCAATCTCCCTCTTTAGCTTGATCGCTTCCTCCCAACCAAAGAGCGGTACCATTGGCTGCACCTCCTAATTGCCTATCAATTTCATCCTGTTCGTCTGAGGAAGTTACAGTTGCCATATAATGATCGTACTCTGGGTCAGAAGCACTCGCCGCTGCAGCATGCGCTTGTGCATTAGTCCAATTCATGGATCCGGTATTAATTACTGCATACTTTGTATTGCGAAACAAATCCTGACCGTTAAATTGTTCAACATCAATCTGTAGAACATGTTCTCGAAGTTCCTGAAATTCTTTGTTGTAATTTTCTCGATCTAAATCTGACTTACCTACATCCATTGCCAGTGTAGCCAACTGCGACATCCGGTCATAAATACGGTTTATATTATTTAAAGCTCCTGTCTGTACTTGGGTGTACGACAAGGCATTCTGAAGGCCTTGCGATGCACCTCTCAGTCTTTTTATTTCGCTTGCCTGCTTTATCTTATTAGACAAGGCACCGGCGTCATCAGTTGATTTCTCAACTTTTTTGCCTGAGGATAGTTTCTCTATGTACATCTGTCTTTCTCGTTGGATTTCTTCCATGTTACGAGATAAGCGAGATGCAAAGTTATGGGCATCTGATACGATCATAATTAATTAGTTGGTTAGATACTAAATGTGGAAATTAATATAAATCTAACGAAAGAATAAAATTAGGAATTTGGTACTCGAGTTTATACGAGTACAAAATGATATAATGACATCCTTGTCGTTATAATTTGATAATAATCAATTTTGGGCATGTATCATCCTGATCATGCTCCGAGAGTTAAAATTAGTTCACAATATTGGGTCTTTTGGATTCATATGCTTGTACAATAATTTCTGAATTAATCGAAATTAATGCCAATAGAATGGAATCAAGATGTAATCTCTGAGGAGTACAAATTGGGTCCATGAAGGGGAAATTATAAAGGAAGGAATTAAATGTTATGATATACGCTTTTGTTTATCCAAAGATAAATTAAGAACGACCACGACTAACCTCCTGTTTTGTCGAAACCAAATTTTATAAAGGTCACATCCGTGTGACATTTAAAATAGTCGGATCCATTCTTAAAAGCTTTAGAGTTTTTTCCTTTTTCTTTTACTAAAATGCTTAGAAAGTTCATAGTAACTTAATTACCATTTTCATTCGTGACCCCCAAAAAAAATATTGTAAAAGGAGAATCTTCCCCATTTGCTTTGGAGCAGTTCTTCCCTCTTCTCTCGGTTTTTAAGAACTATTCTTTCGATTCACTTAACGCAGATTGGAAGGCCGCACTCAATGTTGCTCTTTTAGCGATTCCGCAAGGAATGGCCTATGCGTTGGTCTCTGGATTACCGATTCAATATGGCCTGCTAGGCTCCGCTGTAGCGGCAATCCTAGGTTGTTTATTTTCAAACTCCCGCTTCATTACCCTCGGCCCCACCAATGCCACATCAGTCTTACTGTTCGGTGTTTTTGCCAGTTTAGGAATGATTAATCAAGACGGGATGGGAACAATTGAGGCAATTAAGATATTACCCTGGATACTACTTTTCTCTGCCTGCTTTCTCATTCTTGCCTCTATGCTTAGAATCTCATTCATGATTCAATTCGTATCAAGAACGGTGATTACTGCCTATGTAACCGCCGCGGCATGCTTGATTATTGCAAACCAAGCTAAACATGTTTTGGGGTTAGAATTAGACTCCCGAGATACAATCGCCACTTTTTGGCAAATTGTATATGCATCAACTAAGGCTTTAGCGGGTTTCTCCAGTCCTGCTTTAATAATCAGCGGGTTTACCGCTCTAAGTTACATCATTTTACAGTATAAACTGAAGTCTTTGCCCAATGTTGCAATTACTCTAATTCTCGGGTCCGTTTTTAACTTTCTCCTCCAGGATACTGTTGGTCCGGTAAATACTCTTGCTACATTCGACTCATCGCTCGGAATACTTTCCTCCATAGATTTTGAATCATTGTCCGATTCAAGCGGAACAATCCTATGGGCATCAATTGCAATTTCTTTGCTCTGCCTACTCGAAGGTCTCTCTATTGGGAAATCACTCGCAGCAAGGGCAGGAGAACGAATTCAAACCAATCGGGAAACTTTTGCTATTGGAATGGGCAATATGGGGTGCTCCCTTCTTTCTGGCATGCCCGCCTCAGGCTCTCTTACCCGTTCCTCTTTGAATATCCAATCGGGTGCGAAGACCAGTGCTTCCAATCTTTTTGCAGGAATTTTTGTGGTATTCGGATACTTCTCACTCGGATCACTGGTCTCTTATATACCAGTTCCCGCATTAGCCACACTGGTAATCTTCATCGGTGCTTCTTTAATTAAAGGTAGACAGATTCAAGCGGTTTCCCGAGCCACTCGATCAGACGCAATTACTTTTACGGTCACTCTGGTGGTCGGACTTATTATTTCACTACAAATGGCAATTTTTGCCGGCGTGATTACTTCAATTCTTTTATTTTTAAGGAAAGTAGCTGTACCTGAAATGGTTGAATATGGATATAATGAAGAAGGTGAACTTGCGGCGTTGTCTGGAAAGACTCGACGCCCGGAACCTGAGGTTTCTATTGTCCATGTGGAGGGTGAAATATTTTTTGCTGCCGCAGATTTATTTTATGAGCAAATAAGGCGGGTTGGTGAAGACCCAAACTTACGGGTTCTTGTATTAAAACTTCTCAACGCCCATCATTTGGATGCTACTTCCGTAATGGCACTGGAAGAGTTACTGGATTATCTAAAAGAGAAAAATTGCCATGTCCTTCTTTGCGGAGTCAGGCGGGATATTTTAAGAATTCTAAAAAATGCAGGAGTACTTTCACGAATGAATCGAAAAAATATATTTCCTCACATTGTCAGTAATCCAACATTATC
>JAQXBH010000014.1 GCA_029252505.1 Opitutales bacterium
CACTAACCGATATGGAACGCCAGATGAATTTAAAGTATTGGTAGATGCATGCAAGATCGCGGGTATTGGCGTCATTATTGATTGGGTGCCTGCCCATTTTCCAAGTGATGAATTTGCTCTTTCACAATTTGATGGAACCTGCCTTTTTGAGCATGAAGATCCCCGGCAAGGAAAGCATGCAGAATGGGATACGTTAATCTTCAACTATGGAAGATCTGAAGTCAGGAGTTTTTTAATCGGAAGTGCGATTTGCTGGTTGGATCGGTTTGGGGTGTCAGGGTTTCGAGTGGATGCAGTCGCATCAATGCTTTACCTTGATTATGGTCGTGAGGAGGGGCAATGGATCCCCAATAAGCACGGAGGAAAAGAAAACCTTCAAGCGATTGAATTTATTAAGCAATTCAATGAGGCAATTCATCAGGAATATCCTGAGGTACTCAGTATTGCCGAAGAATCCACCGCTTTTCCACAAATTACTCAACCGCCTCATGTTGGAGGATTGGGCTTCGACTTTAAATGGAACATGGGTTGGATGCATGATGTGCTCTCTTACTTTCAAACCGGGCCCAATAAGCGATCGGAAGTACACAACAACCTAACATTTGGTGCGACTTATCAATTTTCTGAAAATTTTGTTCAAGCATTCTCTCATGATGAAGTGGTTCATGGTAAGGGGTCCTTAGTGAATAAAATGGGACTTGAGAAAGAGGAGGATAGGATTGCAAACTTAAGGGCGCTGCTAGCATTACAATGGACATGGCCCGGAAAAAAGACTTTGTTTATGGGATGCGAGTTCGGACAATGGAGGGAATGGGATTGTGACGCTCCATTAGACTGGTCACTACTTAACTTCACCCTCCATAGTGGCTTGCGGAAGTTAGTCGCGGATCTAAATCATTTATACCTTTCCCACTCATCTTGGAGTAAAGTGGACCATCAAGGCGACAAATTCAGGTGGCTCGATTGTCACGACTCCGCAAGGCAGACGGTTTCTTTTTTAAAGTTTGGCCAACAGCCACAGGATACCCTTTTGGTTGCCTGTAATTTTTCGAACCAAGTTGTACATAGAGATTGGGGCTGTCCACATAGGGGCAAGTGGGAAGTCATTTTTGACTCGGATGCCCCTCACTACGGAGGAGAAGGTGCTGCCGGAGGAACTGACTTTTTAACTTTCCCTGAAGCGCGTGATGGGCAGTGTGAAGGTCTTTCTTTTGCTGTGGGAAGGTGGAGTGTACGAATATTGAAATTTGACCGATAACATTTGATCGCAGAATACAATGCTAGCCTAGTAAGCCTGAGTTCGAAAAACTGTAATACCCTTTCCCGTCAGGACAATTTTCGATTTCTCCAATAATCACATGATCGTGCATTTCCAAATCTACTGCTTTAGAAGCCTCGAATATATTTTTTGTCACTCTTAAATCAGCTGAACTTGGTGATGGGTCACCGCTTGGGTGGTTATGGGCAAGAATAATTGCAGTAGCACCGAATCGAATTGCCGGCCGAAACACCTCCCGTGGATGAACCAAGCTGCTAGTGGCAGTACCTGAGGTAACAGATTCGGCACAAATCAATTTATTTTTCCGGTCTAAACAAAGAACCCAAACCTTTTCAACACTATCGGCACGAACTTCGGGGTATAAATACTCCCAAACTTTCTGAGGGTCGTCGATTCGCAAATCTGAAGTTCTTTCACCTCGCATCATTCGTTTGGCTATTTCGACTTGTGTGCTAAGCTGCAACGCTTTGACTTTTCCAATTCCTTTTATTCTTTCAAAGTCTGTGATGTCCCAACGAAGCAAACCAGTGAGTGAACCAGCACTACAAATTAATTCATCTGCAATTGCGAGAACATCGTACCTAGCTGTCCCTGAACGTATTAGCATAGCAAGAAGTTCACGATCTGTGAGTGGTGCGGGACCGAGTCTTTCTAACCTTTCCTGAGGACGATCCTCAGGCACAAGATCTTTAAGAGATGGACGAGTTTTCAATTCCTTCTCCATATGAGAATGTAAAGGAATTATAAAAAATTTAAAATGGCTTACTGGGGAAGGGATACTTTCACATAAGCGTCCCGCTTGAGCCTACTCAACCACTCTCTATGGCTTTTTGCTTCGATGGAAGAAGCAAGAGAACGTTCAATCTGGGGGCGAACTTCCTCGAGAGTTTTTCGCCCGGCTTTTCTTACTTTCATTGCCTTAAGAATGTATACCGCAATTTTACCAGAATTTCCAACGGTACCATCTTTTTTTCTTTCTAGGGTATTAACAATAAATGGTTTGGATATTTCACCTTCTTTTAAGGCGAAGGCTTGTTTACGGATTTCTTCGCTCATAATCTCCTTTTGAGTAACCATGACTCCCCAATCACCTGACTTTTTTCGAAGCGGACTTTGACCATTTGCAGACGCCGCATCCTCAAAGCTTTCTCCTTCTTTGATTTCTTTAAGTACTTTAAAAGCTTGTTGCAGTAAAACCGTTTCAGGTTCGCCAGCAATTTGAGAAAAAGCAATCTCACTGAGTTGAACTTTTCCCTCTGTTTTGAAAAGGTTTTTGTTATTCCTGTAATAGGCTCCCACTTTTTCAGGGCTAATTTCCTCTTTTAAACGGCGGCGGGAGGATATCATATGGCTGTAAATAATTTCCTCTTCAATTTCCTTACGATATTCTAGCTGAGATTGGCCCTTACTTCGGAGTGTGTCTCTAAATAATTTTCGATCACCATTAAATTCAGTTATAATGCGTTTATTGTACTCTTGCTCAATGTATGACGACGGAATATTCATTCCTTTCTCAGCAAATGCATCAATTGATAGAAGACGATCTATTTTACCATCTACGAATTCATTGGCACGCTCCTTTTTTTCTTGGTCAGTAAAATTTAGCATGGTCATTGCCTTTTCGATTTCCCCCCAAGTTACAATTCTTTCATTCACTTTTGCGACGACACGGTTCAATTCGATTAAATCCGTTGCTTGAGAATGATTGCATATTGCTAACAATCCCGCCAGGAAAAGAAATACATTGAGTGTGTGTTGATTAGTTTTTGTTCCCATAGGAAACTAGTTTTAGGAAACGAATGGTTTCGTTCAACTTCAAAAGTGGTTCTTTTGTGGAAAGTTTAGGAATTTGTCCCGCTTTTCTATGATAATGTTTAGTTCCCTCTTTCCCCCTCTTGATTAATCGGCAATAAATTTCGTTTTTTCTAACTTCCAACATGTCAAAACCAGCTTCTTCGGCCAGGCATCTAATTCTGGTTTCCTGGGTCAGGGCAATGACTTCAGGGGGAGGGGTGCCAAATCGATCTTTTAATTCGTCCAAAAATTCATCAATTTCCTTTTCGTCCCTCATCTTTGCCAATTTTCTGTATGCTTCAATTCGGAGTCTTGGTTCAAAGGTGTAATGATCAGGAAAAAATGATCCCATTAGAATGAACGAGCTTTCTTCTTCCTCCTCTTCAGTCGGTGCTCCAGAAGTTAAGAAATCTAGTCGAACCGTGGCATTGGGGCGGAGTGCAATTTCTTCACCTTTCAACCGGGAAACACTTTCCCTGAGTAGTCGACAATACAATTCAAAGCCAATTCCGGCAACATGTCCGCTCTGTTCGCTCCCCAGTAGGTTTCCGGCACCTCGAAGCTCTAAGTCTCTTAACGCAATTCGAAATCCAGCACCAAAGTTGTTAATTTGGCGAATGGCAGATAATCTTTTTCTGGCCTGGTCCGATACGGTAAGGTGTCGGTTGAGAAGAAGGTAAGCATACGCCTGGCGGTCAAATCTTCCAACTCTTCCTCTTAGTTGATAGAGTTGAGATAAGCCGAATCTATCCGCTGCTTCAATGATGATGGTATTACAATTTGGAATATCCAAACCAGACTCAATTATTGTAGTACATACAAGCATATCAAACCGGTGGGCTACAAAACCGGTCATGACTTCTTCCAATTCTCCCTCGCTCATCTGTCCATGACCAACCCCAATCCGAAGTTTTGGAAACTGTAGCTCCAGTTTTTTCTTAATTGAATGGATCGTTTTCACCCGATTGTGAAGATAAAAAATTTGTCCCCCGCGTCGCATTTCAGTTTGAACGGCCTGTTGGAGTATTTCGGCTGAATTATGTACCACCTCGGTACGGATTGGACGGCGATTGACGGGAGCAGTTTCAATTGAACTAAGTGCACGGGCACCAACCATTGCAAAATAAAGAGTCCTTGGTATTGGAGTTGCGCTTAGTGTTAACACATCCACATGAGAGCGAAGTTTTTTAATCGATTCTTTGTGCTGCACTCCAAACCTTTGCTCTTCGTCGATGACTAAA
>JAQXBH010000017.1 GCA_029252505.1 Opitutales bacterium
CCATACGGAGATTGGACGGGTTCTATATCCCGGGAGTATTCAGGGCGGAACATATCAGTAAACTGGACCTGACCATTGGGACCGTCTTTTTGGCGCTGGGCCATCAGTTCGTTCCACCAAGTGATAATTACAAACTTAGGACGGATCTCAAAGGCTCGTGACCACTGAAGTTGGAAAGTCTTGCCACCCTTACGTGGTGTAGCCAAATCCTCATTGGTCATATAGTTCTTCTGCAAGGCAGTACATACAACCAATTGTTCAGGCTTCCCATCGAACATAGCAACGGGTTGCGGGTAATTCTCAAGAAATGACCATTCCCGATCGGCAAGGTTGGTGTTGAGCCCCCACATCGCCCGAACCGTAAGCTGGCGATTTACCTGATTAGGAATTTTATCGATATCAAGCCTGCTAAGAAAGATCGGTTTAGCCCCCTTCCCTTCATCCAAATAAAACCAAATATCTTTGTACTCGGACTTCGAGAAGTAGCGGTCATAGAGTTCATTGGCCAGTAAACCGGGAGACCAGATGATAATGCGTGGAGACTGCTTGCCCGCTTCCTCCCGATTACGCATAAGTTTCACCATCACTTCGAAGGGCTCATATAAGTATTCATCCTTCTTCTTCGAATCAGGAAAAAGGTTCGTTGCATCCAATATAATGAAGTCAATCTGAGCCTGCTCAAACAGGTCAAAATGGTAGTCCATGACCATGGCATTATCTCCCCGGTAATAGCCAACTGCGGGTTCCGCCCAAAAGTGCCAGGATGCCCTGGGACCAAACTGCCCTCCCCCACTTAGGATTTCCTGAATATTGCGAATGGGGATATTTTTCCTGAAGGCCAGTGAATGCCAGGTGGAATAATTTATCCCAACAAGATTCTTTTGGTCAGTGGCATCCTCAATCTCCAGAGATTGAGCTCGTAAGCTCGAGACCAGAAAGAAGATAAGTGCCAATCCCCAAAAATATCTCGACCGGAACAGGCTCACAACCGATCAGCATATTTTACCCGAAATGCATCCAGTTTCTCCTTTGCGGAAGCGGACAACTTCTGGTTAGACAGAAAGTTACTGGCCCGGCGGGCAATGAAAAAGTCTTGGACCTCGAGGAGTTTTACAATATCCGCCTCGATTGCGTTCGAAAAGAATTCCCGACCTTCAATCAGGCGCAGGGCCAGATGTATGAGGTAGTATTCCTGGCTCCCAATACTTGCAGCAAGTTTCTCGAGGATTGCATTCTCCAGTTGCCCATCGGATTCAAGAAGTTCAATAACCAAGGCCGCGTTGTATCCATTGAGCTCCGGCAGAGTGCCAATGAGTTTGCGGTAACAGGTGTTTTTGTCAGGACTCGCCTTGCGAAGATATTCAATCGCCAGGTCAATATGATCAATCCCGGCCAGGGGCATGAGTGCCGCTATTTCATCAAGGTATTGAGGGGCAACCGGTTTTTGTCCTAATAGATGGTTGATCACGAATGCAACTCTCCGCCAGTCCTTACTATCGAGGAGGTGCATCAGGAAATCAGGAGAAAATTGGGATTTGGTCATTCTCTGCATGATCGGTACCAACTCGGTGTTGGCATATTTCCACAACACCCAGGTGGTCCACGCCGCATCCTTGACCACGGCTTCTTTAACCGCACCTGGCGTAGCCTTGGACACGCCATCAACCTCCTGATATTCATCGTCGTCCTCTCCTTCAGCGCTCTTTTCATCTTTTTCAGAAGCCAGAAAGCCAAGCTCATGGTCATCCAAAATCGATTCCCGGTCTTTCAAAATTGAATCGAGCTTCTCATAATCCGCAGGAACAAAGGGCTCGTGCTCAACCTTGGTCAGTGGTTTTCCTTCGGGATATTCCAAACTTTGATAGAATCCCAGAGCATCCCAATACATCGTGACCTCCACGAGTTTACAGACCCCATCCAGGCAGACCTCATTAATGAGTTCCATACTGTACCCCGAGGGAAATCCCTCGTCATTGAAATAAGCAGTGAGACTGTGTTCCTTTTTCGGTTTCTTTGGATAAACCGGATCGGTCAGTTGGATGGTGGTTGTCTCTTTTGCATCAACAGGAGGTAGCCATCCGATCAAGAAGCAAATTGATAATAAGGTTATCCAAGCGGTTGATTGAAAAACGGGGAGAAAAGGTAACTTGCTCATTAGGTAAGCCATTTACCTAAACAAGCGGGAATCCATCCGTTGCTGTGATATCGCCTGATTTGCTGACAAACAAGGCATCCACCAAATCCATGGATTCCACCATTTCTTTTGCTTTCTCAGGACCGAGAACAAACAGTGCGGTTGACAGAGAATCGGCCTCAAGTCCAGTGGGTGCCGCTACTGATACTGCTGACAGTTTGAGCGGGGAAAGTCCGGTCCGTGGATCGAGCAGATGATGATGACAATAGTCATCCGAAAATTTGCTGGCATAATCCCCGGAAGTCGAGAGACAACGACCCTGCAATCTGGTTTTTGCAATACTTCCTAACTGCCTTGGATGTTGCACGCCAATATGCCAAGAGTCTCTTTGCTCGGGGGATCCGATCGCATTGAACTCCCCAGCATCGATCAGCGCATTCTCAATGCCCCACTCTTCCAGTGCCTGTCGTGCGAGGTCGGCAGCCAGGCCTTGAGCCACTCCGTTCAGAGTTACTTGCATACCGGGCCGGTCAAAATAAATGATCTCCGGTTCCACTCGGATATACTCCCAACCCATCCTCTGCCGAACCTTTCCGATTTCTGCTTCAGTCGGAAGACTCCTGGAGTCTGAATGGCCGGCATACAGTTTCCACAATGGCTGCACGGTGACGTCAAAAGCTCCCTCGCTACGCTGTGACAACTCGATAGATTTTTTCAGGGCCGTTACCAAGTCCGGGTGAGGATTACGCAATGCCCCCTGACGATTGAGCAGGCTCAATTGACTATCAGTCCGATAAAGACTCATCAATTGTTCGACATGTTCGATTTTATCCAAGGCTGCATCGATCGCCCGGTTGGCTCGCTTCTCTTCATGGTGAAATACCGTAAACTCTACCTTCGTTCCCAGTGCTTTGGCCCTGCGAAAATGTTTCTGCCCGGGAGCTACACTTCCGTGTGAAGCACCTTGTGCCATCAGCGTAGCCATGCCTGTCCCAAGAGTCAGGAAATTCCGGCGATTCAACATAGAACTACTCATTGCCTCTGCAATTCTCCCTTAGATACATGAGCCTTCCAATCGTTACTCTCACTATTCCTGCTATTCCCCAATGTAACTGATTGCTGTTCCTTCACTCAATACACGATGGGCATACGCGGCAAAGTGACCATTCACATCTTTGGTGTATGCCTGTAAAATCTCCCGACCCAGATTTTGGTAATCTCCACATTCGAAAAGAAGAGCCGCGATTAAAAGCTCTTTGAATTTATTATTCACCATCGATCCGCCTTTTGTATTCACACCCTGACGAACATAGACATTTTTTTGGTTTTCTTGCTCATTGTAATAGCTGAGTCTTTGTGTATGTCCTTTCAGTTTTTTCGCTTTGATAAAATCAGCCAAGGGCTCGGCCAGTGAATCATCCTTATTCATTCTTAAAGCAAGACAGAGGGCCTTGTAATGAGAAAGCGGGCTCTTCAAGGTTAATTGATCCAGCTTCTCCAATAAGGGGGCATGAACTTCTGCTGAGTTTAAAAATCCCAGGGCAATCACGATGCGGTCTATAGGACCAAAGGTATTGGCATATTTACGTTGGTTACTGTAGTCCCAGCCTTCCGCCCAATTAGGTGCTTTTTTTACGGCTTCCACGAGTGTCTCTTTTCCTGTCTGATCTCCAAGGATAGCTAAAATCCGGGCATAATTTAATTTCACTTTGGGCTCGGTACTTTTTTGGTAAGCATCTCTTAAGGATGGAATGGACTCTTCCGGATGACTGATCACAACCGCCAAAGCTTTATGGGTGTCGTCATGTTCAGGCTTTTGATGAACATCTATGGTCAAACCTTCAAGAGTTTTGACTGCCTCTTTGACGGTATTCGCACTCAACGGAAAGGAATCCATATCCTCAAGAACGCGATTTTCTAGACAGTTCTTCCTGACCAGTTCTCTCTGAAGAGCCTTGATATCAACATCGCGAACTTTCCCCCGAGCTCTGAGGACTGCCATCGCAGCAGCCGTACCCACCGCGTATCCCTGATTTTGCAGGTCGGGTTGCATCCGTACTAAAGTCATGGCATCACGGTCTGCACTGGCACCCAAACCAATCACAAGAATTCCTTCCAAGCCCTGGGGGATGACACATCGGTAAGGCATGTCACAGGTGAATATAGGACCCTTCATATCTTTGATCAAAAACATTTCGGTATCCGGATGAGCTCCGGCATCGAAGTTACTCCGATGGTGACTGATGGTGTCCGGGAAGGTACGATTGGTAAGGATATCTTCGGTCGTTAAAGTATACTCACCAATGATGCGTCGACGGTCACGGGAAGGGATGAGCTGCCCCATATCGTGAACCCCTCCGGTTCCTGCATTTTTTGCCCTGCCATAAATCTCTTGCCTGGCAGATAGCTTAAGGTGCCAGCGGTCAAAGATATCATTATCATTAAGCATATACCTTGCTGGATTATGTGTGCCCCCACCAAGTCTCCTCGATGCATAATTGGATATCTGAACCGATAGGTCTCCGTGTTTGGAAATGCTGTAATGAGTATTTGCTTTCGCAGCCGCAGCGATATCTGAATTGCCGGTTGCATCCACCACCACATCGGCCAAAACAATTCCCCTTCCGAATGGAGTGGCCACAACGATGCCGGCAACTTTATTGCCATTTGTCACCGTGCCACACCCAAAACTGGCAAACCAAAGTTCAGCACCACTTTTCATGATTTGCTGACGTAACCACTCCGACTTTTGAATTTGATTCCAGCTCTCTTTCGTACCCAGAGCCTTATCGACCTCTGCGGTATACCCATTTCGAAAACCATACCAATAAGTTGAGATCATCCCTGCCGTCCCAACTCCGCCCAATTCATCCATATACTCAATCGCCAGAGTTCTCGCACCTGCTCGGGCAGAAGCCAAGGCAGCCGGGGCTCCCGATGTGCCACCACCCACGACTACCACATCCCAGCGACCTAAAACAGGAAGGTCAAGGTCTGAGAGTTCCAGTTGAGGACGATCATTAAAACGGAAGCTATTGGCAGAGCCTGAGATAATCAATTTTCCCTTTTCACCGGTGGAGGATAAGTAGTCAATCTTAGTGGGGACAGCGGTTTTACTCGCGAGCTCGGCCGCTGCCGCGCCGATGACCTTACCCACTGGGGCAAGCCTGTAGGGACTTTTTATAAGTTGATGACGGGTGGTTTCGTTTTTAATTCCCGCGTATGCATTTAATACAAAAAGGGTTTCAAATCCCTTGGGCAGATAGTTTGCCAGGGCAGAAAGATCATCACTATTCGTTGCCGTTTTAATCATGCGTTCAGGAAAGACCAACAGACCTTCCGAATGGTCAGCCATCTTTGAGTTAGAAACCATAGACCGGATCTGATGGATCGCTTTGCTGTGGGCACGGTAAGTATCTTCCTTCAGATCAATCTTTGCGTCGTACTGATAGACTGGGTAATCTTTCGAAACCCACTCCTGTTTCTTATTTTTTTTAACGGGGAATTTTACGGAATACTGAACACCGGGAACTTGTTTACCCTGAATGGTTTCATTTGCCTTCTTTAAATCACCCCCAATGACCGTAAAGGAAGCCCCTTTTTCCCCTGCTTGAAAATCCGTTAACACATTGGGTAACTGACGGACTAAAACGCCGTGCGAAGTGGCATCAATAATCACTTTGGCACGAATGGCCTGTCGCCCGCTGCGATTCACCATGGTCATCCCCGCTGGCTTTCCTTTTGGGTCAACCAGTAACTCTGATGGAAAGCTACCGGTCAGGAATGGAATATTTCTTTTCAATAATACCCGGTCCAAGAGGCCCTTTACCTTCATGGGAGTTTGTTGCTTCTTACCATCAAAGATCCATCTGGTGATGTCAGTTTGGGGCTTTTCATCTGGATCAAGCCATAATTTCTGATTGGCGCAGATATCGTAGCCCAGGTAGGGACGGGATTCAATGACCAGTACGGATGCCCCCTTATCTGAAGCAACACAGGCCGCTTCAATTCCGGCAAGGGAACCACCGGCAACCAAAACATCCACATCATAAGCGAGGGGTAAAGTGGTCTCCCTTTCGACAATACTTTTTGAGGAGGCAACAAGGAAGCCTGGCCAAACCAGCAGAGCATTCAAAATAATGGTTAATGCAAAGGGAAGTTTCATAGTAATGTTAAATATCTTAAGTATTCGATTTCTTATATTTAAGAAAGGTGTGTTATTGTAACTTAGCGTGAACCCGAATTATTTCCTAAATTTCTTATTTGCCTGTAAATAGGCTGCACCCGCAAGCAGAAAGGGGCCAATGCCGTGCTGATCATGTACTCTTGGTGCTCTTCCTTTTAAGTAATAATTCGGATCTTCGCTAATGTCGGAAGGTGGACAAACCCCGGTGAGTTCATTGTTTTCATTCACCACACTTAGCAATCCATGCCATCCCTTCTTTGCGACTTTGAAAAAGCTATCTTCCAGCCATCCTTTATTGATGCCCTTTAGGATACAGTAGGTAAACATCCCCGAGCAGGAGGTTTCTTCATAGGAGTCGGTCTTATCTAGGATTTGATACCAAAGTCCTTTATCACCTTGCCGCTCGATGATGCCATTAATGAAAGTGCGATAGTCATTAAGCACTTCCGTACGCTTGGGATGGTCTTGAGGAATAAAAGTCAGCAACTCAGTGATCGCCATTATATACCAACCATTCCCTCTGCCCCAATAAAGACCGTAAGGTCCCTTTCTCTTTTGTAGCCAAAGAGGGTTCATCAGCTTGTCTTCTTGATCCCAAAGATAATCGAAATAGTGAAGCGTTTCCTCGATCGCTCGATCCAACCACTTACTATCCTCAAGTAGTTCCGCTTTTCGGCACCAGTAGGGAACCATCATGTAGAGGTCATCGATCTGCAAACCTAAACCCCGCTTCTTTGATTTATTACGAACAAGCACACCATCATCAAAAGTGGGTGCATTGGCGAACAGATCATCGACAGTTTTCATTCCCCGAACAAATTCTGGGTTCGGTCTCATCTTGTGATGTTCTGCAAAGGTTGCAACCATACCGGTCTGCCACAACTGATTTGGCTTGGAGTACTGTTTTGGGCCCGTCATCGAATCGCCAAACTTGGATTGATAGGCTGCAAAAAAGTCGATACTTCGCTTCGTGTAATTCCTGTAGGATTCCTTCCCGGTTACTTCACCGAGTGCATCCATTCCTTCCAT
>JAQXBH010000021.1 GCA_029252505.1 Opitutales bacterium
ACTTTGGGACATTATTGTAAAGGACTGAAGGTTCACGCTTCCGCCCCGTCATGGGCATTCTCAATTGCCGGCCAGGCAAACCATAAATAGGTGGAATTTTCCATTCGTTGGCAACCAAAGAGGCAGGCATCCCGCAACTCCGACAGGCTGCTGTGTTGGTGAGCCCGGGTCATTGATTCTTCAATCAGATTCCAAAGAACCTGGTCGTTTTGAAAAGGGGGATTTGCCGGGTTGATTCCGTGGACGATTTCCTCAATTTCCTCGTGTTTTTCCATTTTTGTCTCGGCAGTGGCAATTGCCAGAATGCAGTCCGGTACCGCATCCTTTATTAGTTCCATGTGGAATTCGCCATTTGCAGATCGTGGAGAAAGTAAATTGGCCAGGCAGTACATATTGGCGTCATACTCAGCAAATTCAACGCATCGCTCTGTCACCGGACCATCAAAGAAATGGCCACATCGAACTTTTCCCTGAGAGGAAAAGTAGGCGTGTTCTGCACCCCACCACTTAGTTTTGAGTAACCCGGCGCTGTGCAGTCGAAGCTTTTCATCTTCCACCAAGCGGGGTGGGTCAATATCCCCAAAAGATGCCCGCATAATTTTGAGTTGATCCCGGCAAAGATAAAAGAGTCGACGAACATCTCCCATTGCAAAAGAACCTCCGTTTAATCGATCCGAGAAAAAACTGAGAGAGGGCATCGAAGAAAGGAGTGAACGCTGCACGGACTGAACAACTGGGTGATCTTCCTCGATTGTATGTGAAAGGAGGGAATCAACGGACTGGGAAAAAGAGGGGCTTTTTTGAAGCACCTTTTGCAGTCCGGACATATCACCGGAAGCGGCATTGGAATCGCCCGCAACCAGAGGACTCAGTACTAATAGATCTTGGTATAATCGATAAAGTTCGTCTTGCACCTGCGAATTTTGCAATCCTTTGAGCGGAACACATCCTCCGCCTCCCTGGTACCGTTTGTCTTGACGGGAGAAATTTTCACGAAGCTTTTGTATAGATCCAGAATCCAAAAAAGAATCAAAACATAAGCTCGGTTGGCAATTTTCTAAAATTCGACTGCGTACTTCTTTTCCCAAGGATTTTGGTTTGGAGGAAAGAGCAAGATTTGTGCAGTCTTCTTGAGCCTCCGCCAATGAACTCCGAGCTTCATCGTTTTCTTCTAGCATTGCCTCGAAAAGCAATGATTCTTCTTTCGGAAGAACGCCAAGGGTGTAGTCGAGAGCTTTTTGTTTAAGAGTGTTCAATGATATAAAAGCTCATGTTACTATTGTGGCGAGGGGAGATTCTCAAATCAACATGGAATTCAGGTTGATTGAAAAAAAAGAGAAGCATTTCTGAATTCATAGTCGGAGGGTGGATAATGAATTACGAAGTTTTTCAATCGCTAAACGAATTCTCGATTTAACTGTGCCCAGAGATAGGTTTAATTGCTTGGCAATTTCCTGCTGGTTCAAGCCCTTGAAATAACTTAACTCGATGACTTGTCGTTGTTCTTGGGGGAGGTGAGTAAAGGCCCGGTGAAGATGTTCATGTTCATCGGATGCGGTTGCTTTCTCCGCTCCGTCTTTATCCATTTGATCGGGCCGACTGGAAAGGATTTCATCGGTTTCTCCACGATCCAGTCTCCTTTTTCTGGAGCGATAGCGGTCAATACTTCGATTTCTTGTTAGAACCAGTAACCAACTGCTAAATTTTCCTTTTGTGGGAGAATAAGCCTCGGGCTTTTTCCAAAGAACGGAAAAAATATCCTGAATGACCTCCTCCGCTTCCCAACGATCGCCCAAAATTTCAAGCGAAAGTGAAAACATAACCTTGGCAAACCCATCATACAACTCCTCGAAGGCCGAGATGTCGCCATTGTGTATCCTTTCCCAAACCTCATTTTCTATTTTTTGCATTTGATTGCGTTCGCAAGATTATGAATTAATGCCCACCTAGCGAATGCACCGCAATCGATTTTTTGTTATTTCCTGTTTTATAATTGGTAGAATTTATACTCATCAGCTTAACTTAAGCGAGGCTGGGAAAGATTTTGGCTTATTGTTCCTCAACTTGATGAGCTTTTAAATCAGCGAGGCTCACCACTTCGAGTGCAGATTCTTCGCAGGCAGTCAACCGTACATTAGGGGGTACCCCCGCTTCGAAGGCTTCCTGCCAACGACCTGCACACAGGCACCAGCAGTCCCCATCCTTGAGTCCGGGGAAATTGTATTCGGGCATTGGTGTACTTAGATCATTCCCCATCGATTTACTAAAAGCGAGGAATTCGTCCGTCATTTGCGCACAGATCACATGGCGGCCACCATCATTGGCATCAGTTTCACAACTCCCATTACGATACCATCCAGTGTTCAGACGGGTACAGCAGGGTTGTAAGGGTTCACCCAGGACATTTCTTGGACCTTCATTATTAATTGGTGCGATCATGTGAATTTAATCAATGGAGTTATTCTTTTATCACAAGCAAGAAATCATTCATGCCTTCCAAATTAGTCGAAAAAAATAGCGTTTTTATGAAATAGGTGCGCTCAATATCTAGCTTTTCATCGGGTGGCCTTCTTTACGATACCTTGTTATCGCGAGGGTGTAGCCCGTGGCGATCCACTGTTTCACAAAATCCGAACCGTATTGTCGGGACGCGTTCGTTGCATGCAGTGGATTGCCGCGTCGGTCAACTTGCGTTCCCTCCGTGTAAAGACAAAATGGGAATTGGTTGTTAAATGAACCGCACACTCCATTACTCGCCTTTGTTAACACGAAACAAACTAGACTGATAATGCATATTCAGTCTCTTGACTGTACTAATTAATTGTGATTGAGTTTGAATTATGAAATCTACAGGTCGTTTCGCATTACTTTTTTGGATACTCAGTCAATCGCTTTTTTCTGCAAACCCGGTACCGTACTCGGGCAAGATTGATATTGGTGGAGTTAATTATTACGGGGAGGTACAGTTCGCATTTTCTTTGCACGATGGGAACGGTACCACTCATTGGCGAAATGGTAACCAAGCAGGGGAAACGATCAAGGTATCGATTCGTAATGGCCGTTATACGGTATTGCTTGGCGGGCAGGGGATGAACCCGCTGGCTTCCACACTCTTTCTCGACCATGAGGAATTGTACATCAAGGTGGAGATGGACAATAATGACGGTGTTGGACTGCGCCACCTTGCCCCCGATCAGTTGATCACCGCGACTCCGCGTGCCTTGGCCGCGGAGTGGGCCAAGCTTGCCCAAGGTGTTCCTTCCGGTGCCATCACCCGAGCCATGCTCAGTGCCGAGATACAGGCGGACCTGAACAGGACAGAAACCAGTTCCAGCACCACCTTTACCCCACAACCTGGCACCATCAGCAAATCGATGCTTGGGAGTGACGTGCTGGCCGATCTTAACCAATCCATTAAGACGATCTCCCGGGATATGTTGCCCACCTCTGTCTTAAACGATCTCAACCGTACTGTTACCAAATCGATGTTGGGCAGTGATGTACTGGCCGACCTCAACCAATCGATTAAGACGATTACCCGTTCGATGTTACCTGCGGGTGTGCGAGCCGATTTGAACCGTACTTTCACCTCTTCTAATATTGCAGCAAATACAATTACAACGGCACAATTGAGTGAACAAGTGCTTAAATATTTGAAGCCTGAACTAACCCAGTATCCACAGGATCCAGGGATAAAGTACAATGGTCAAAGTATTAGTTTAAACTCCAATGCTCAGGGTAGATTTTTGAATTATCAATGGTTTAAAAACAACCAGCCTATTTCGGGTGCGACCAATCGTAATTTTCAATTATCCGATCTGAACGGAAGTATACATGATGGAAATTATTCGTTAAGAGTGAGTAATGACTTTGGATCGGTTGTGACCTCTCCGGTCCATGTGGAAGTGAATGCGAGCCGAACATATCACTTGGTTTCTTCAGCAAGCAACTTACCGATGATTTTGATCAAGAGTGGTTCCTTTACTATGGGGCAGGCAGGAGTGGCTACCCCTGAACATAATGTTACACTCACTCATGATTATTACATTGGGCAGAACGAGGTAACACAGGCTCAATACCGGGTAGTTATGCTTGGTAATACGGATGGTTTAAATATACAACCCAGCGGAGTTTACAGGGCGTTAAAGCCGGTAGTAAATGTGAGTTGGAATGACTTACAGGTCTTTCTTTCCCGTCTAAACGCAAAGGAACAAGCAGCAGGTAACTTGCCCGCGGGTTGGAAGTACACTTTACCCACAGAAGCTGAATGGGAGTATGCTTGTCGAGCAGGATCCAATACTTCTTATTCCTGGGGAAATAGTATTGATTCTTCTAAAGCAAATTATGATGCCGGAAGCGGATCGATCGTTAATGTGGGTCAATATCCCCCCAATAGCTGGGGCTTGTATGATATGCATGGAAATATAACTGAGCATGTATTTGATTGGGCTGGGGCTTACTCCAGTACATCGGTTACAAACCCCGAGGGGCCAGCATTCGGAGTGAATCGGGTGAAACGCGGTGGATCTTTTTCCTTTCCTGCTGGTGGGATCAAGTCTGCAACTAGGTTATATGGAACACCCGGTTCAAGTTTTAGTAATCTTGGTTTCAGACTTGCCTACAAATTTATTCAGCCTGATATAACTAATCCTGTAATTGTATTAGCGGGTGATTTAAACATGACATTTTCAAAAGGTTCATCCTGGGTGGATCCTGGATATGAAGCTTATGATGTGCGGGACGGAAATATCAGCGCGAGCGTTGTAATTTCTGGCACATTGGATGTGAACACCACTGGGGTATACACATTAACCTACACAGTGGCCGATACCGCCGGCAACGAAGTCAACGCTTCCCGTATAGTCAATGTCGGACAGGCGAGCACCCACACCGCTACATTAAGTGGAAGTGTTGCTTTGGAAATGCTTTGGGTGGATCCGGGTACTTTTACCATGGGAAGCCCCACCAGTGAACCGGGGCGGAGCACGAATGAGACCGAGCACGATGTAACCCTCAGTAAAGGTTTTTATCTGGGTAAATACGAGGTTACCCAGGCCCAGTACGAAGCGGTGATGACGGGGAACACCGACAGCCTGAGTGCCACTCCGAGCAATTGGCCAAATAACCCGAACCGTCCGGTGGAAAAAGTCTCCTGGGCGGATGCCCAGATTTTCCTGACCCGTTTGAATGCGCAGCAATCCGCGAACATACCCGCCGGCTGGGCTTATGTCCTGCCCACCGAGTCGCAATGGGAATATGCCTGCCGTGCAGGCACGAGTACGGTGTATTCGTGGGGAAATGATATTAATTCATCGCGGGCTAATTACCCGGTCAGTGGACTGAGCCAGACCCGTGATGTGGGCTATTATGCCGCCAACCCGTTGGGGTTCTTCGATATGCATGGAAATGTGAGGGAGTGGACCGCCGACTGGTAC
>JAQXBH010000026.1 GCA_029252505.1 Opitutales bacterium
CCTTCCGATTTTGGAATATCGGATGGTCGTCGCAATTCCCTCATCTCGTCTGCCAGGCTGGTGAACCCAAGGTAATACCCACTTGTTACGCCCTTTCTGAAATTTGCTTTATAATCACTTGGTTCTAATCCAAATGAATGAAGGGAGGATAGAAGGAAACTTAAGGCAATATAGAGGGATAATCTTTTCATAGGTTTATAATACTAAAATTGAGGAGATTAAACATTCGTCAACAAATAAAAATTACTGATTAAAATTAATTACTGTAAATTACCACAAAAATTTTGGATTCGTTTCAGCCCCTTTTCAATTATTTCATCGGATGTAGCATAACTTAACCTAATGTAACCCTCTGCACCAAAAGCATGTCCAGAAACGACTGCTACTTTCTCTTCTTCTAATAATCGAGCTGAAAATTCCTCCGAACTTAGCCCATAGGAAGAAATGTTAGGAAAAAGATAAAACGCACCCTCCGACCGTTGGCAAGTGATACCGTGAGTATCTTGCAAACCTTCCAACAATTTCAACCTGCGACGATCAAAATGAACAAGCATTTCATCAACCGCCTGCATCGACTTATCCCAATTTTCCATAGCAGCTAAGGCACCGAACTGCGCAAATGTAGTCGCGTTTGAAGTAGTCTGACTTTGTAAATCAGCCACCGCTTTACTAATTTCAGGATTCGCAACCAAGGTACCCAAGCGCCAGCCGGTCATAGAAAATGTCTTACTGAACCCAGAAACTGTGATAACTCGGGCGGCTGCTTCCTTACTAAACGAACCAGGGCTAAAGTGTTCTGCTTCATCGTAAAGCAGGTATTCATAAATTTCATCCGACATGATCAAAAGATCATGCTTACAAGCCAACTCAACAATCGCTTCCATTTCCTTCTGGTTATACAAACAACCGGTCGGGTTAGAGGGACTATTTAGAATAATCATTCGAGATGAGGGCGAAAGTACTTCCTCGATTTGTTCAGGGGAAACTTTAAAGCCTTGATCATCTCCCGCAAAAACTACTCGAGGAGTGGCTCCCGCTAATTTAACCATTTCTGGATAGCTAACCCAGTAGGGTGCCGGTATAATAACTTCATCCCCTGCCCCACATGTTGCAAGTATGGCAAGATAACAGGAATACTTACCCCCCGGGCTCACAATTATTTGACTTGGGCTTTTTTCAGACAATACACCTTTCTCCAAATACTTCTGAGCCAGGGCATCACGAAGAGCAGGAATACCTGCCGCCGGTGCATATTTAGTCTTCCCCTCGGCAAGTGCCTGGGCACAGGCATCTTTAATAAAAGAAGGAGTATCGAAGTCGGGCTCCCCTGCCCCGAATCCACAAACATCCTCCCCTGCCGCTTTGAGTGCTTTTGCCTTTGCATCCACCGCCAAGGTGGGAGAAGGAGAAACATTTTTTGCCCAAGTTGATAAGTATCCGTTTTTCATAAGTTAATTGCCGAGTAGTATTTGATAATTTAAAACGAGCAAGCTCATTAATTTAAATTTTATAATTTGCCTATCTAGTAGAAAGAAAAGCTTCATTTGGAACCACGGGTCGGCTTTTCAATCCTGGTGCTGACAAAAGCATAGGGTCGATGTCTAATTCCAAGGCAGCTGCAGTCACTTCAAATCGTGTATTGGAGCGTGTCTGCCTATCCTTATAATCGAGGGATTTGACGATCCAATGATCTGAGACTTTCTTTAGGCTATTCAAAATAAAGGTACGTTCTGCGACATTAGATTGGGCAAATGTTTCAATTCGTAGTGGGGCTTCATAGTTATCATCCAAAGCCATTACTATCGTAGTTAAATCTCGTCGGACGCTTTCCACCCATTGCGGAGATGTAAACGAGTAAAGATGGGACGGTCTTCCTGCCACTTTTCCAGACTTTACATACTTAGCATTCCAAAACACAAAGGGCATTAGCAGATCAAACGGAGATTGGTTCATGCCAGTAATGAGAGGATTAAAAAGCTCTTCCTCTTTTAGCAATCTAGTTTTTTTTGAGTGGGAGGAATAGGCCCATGCCCGTGGAGTCGGACCATTTTGTAAAAGAAAATTCCTGGTATGTGGTTCTGACTTTGTTGAATCAAAATCGATTCGCGATAATCCATGCCCTAATGCCAAGCCATACAGAATTCCAGTACGGGAAAATTCATCTCCTCTTCTAGGCATGTGCCTGAGGCGGAAACGAAAGGCATAAGCTTGGTGAAAATTTGTATTATTTAAATCCCGGCCAATGAAGGAACGATAACTGTCTAGGCGAATTACCGCTTCATTTTCAGTCAGTATTTTGGCAAAACCACGTGCCGGAAAAGATTTTTTTCCACTCAATGAACTGAGTGAAATAAAGCTTACAAATATGCAGAAAAAAAAGAAACGCGCAAAGAAGAGAATGTATTCCCTAATTGCTGGAATTTGCTTCTGACACTGAATCACTGACAACAGGTGTCTCCTTAACAGCGGGAACTACTGGCTCATCAACAGCAACCGACGGTTCGGCAGCTATTGCCTCTGCCGGAGCATTTTCAGTAACAGGTGGGATGATATTAGGCTGTAAAACAGGGGTGCCAGTACCCAACCTTTTAAGTTCTTCAGATTCACCGGCTTCACTTTGGTATAATGCGTAGAGTGCGAACGATAAAATAAAAAAGCCTAGGATTCCCCAAACTGTCATTTTGGTTAATTGTGCGGCTGAGCCAGCACCCAAAACTTGATCTGCAGCACCTCCACCAAGGGCAGATCCCATTCCTCCGGAGGTACGTTGTATCATGATAAGAAGCACCACGACGAGACACACTAAAATAAGAAAGGTAGTAAAAAAAGTAATCATTTTTAAAACGAAAAAATGAATTTATGACCTTTTAATAATAAAAAGGCAACCTTGTTTACTTAATCGAAACGCCAAGTGATTTCAGTAAGTCAATCAAGTCTGTCTCGTCATCAAAAGAAAGGCTCAGTTTTCCTTTTCCAGATGGGTCACAGTTGATCGCGACTTTTCTTTTTAAAGAGTCTTGGGAAATTTTCGCAAAATTAGAAAATAGTTTTGTCGACTGAATGCTTGATTGCCTAGAAATTGGTTGTGGATTTCGAATCTCTGCAACTGCTTTTTCGCATTGACGAACTGTCCAGCCTTCTGAGGAAACCCGTTTTCCAAGTTCGTTTCTCATTTTTTCATCCTCCACTCCGAGGAGGACTTTTGCATGGCCCATACTTAGTTTTTGGGAGGAAAGTAAGGTCTTTAAGTCTTCATCTAACTGTAATAATCGTAAAAAATTTGTTATGTGTGCCCTGCTTTTCCCCACCCGTTCTGCAACTTGAACTTGTGTCAGATTAAATTCATTAACAAGCGAGTCATAGCCCATTGCCTCTTCAACGGGATTAAGTCCTTCTCGCTGAAGGTTTTCAATCAATGATAAAGAAGCGGAAGAAATATCGGTTGCCTTGAGAACCCGTACGAGGATTGTACTTCGCCCTAAGGATTGATGGGCACGCCATCTCCTTTCCCCGGCTACTAATTCATAGGAATTGCCAACTTTTCTTGCCGTTATAGGCTGTAAAAGTCCTTCCGACTCAATACTCGAAGCCAATTCGCGAATTGCATCGGGATCAATTACCTTCCTAGGCTGATAGGGATTCGGAACAATCGATTTGATTGGTACGGAAAACAAGTTTTCTTCCTCTGAATCATTAGTTAATTCCTGATCTGACCTTTCAGGGGAATTTTTGATAGACTCTTTTTGTATGGAAACGGGAGAAAGTGTTGGGTTAGAAGAAGAAACATCCTCTAATTTTGCTGCAGTTCCTCCTGCAATCAAACTGCCTAACCCTCGACCTAACCTTGATGATGCTTTTGCCATGAAATTGACATTATTGGGGGATAAAAAGTTCTTTTCCAATAAATACTTTTTTGGGATCAATAATCTGATTTGCATTAATAATCCATTTGGTTTTTGACTTGTATTTTTGGGCGATGCTGGAAATTGTTTCTCCCTTTTCCACACTGTGCACAAACCCTGTCTGGGGGTAATCCTGATTAAATGTAGGAACTTGTGCTGCTTTAGACGGAGAAGATTGAACCTGGTCAAAACCTTTATTCATTTGGGTAATAAGTTCAGTCATTTTCAAATCAATGCTTTTTTGCAAGGAAAGTTGGGATTTTTCGCTTTGTAGTAATTTGTATTCCAATTTCTTTATACGCTCGCTCATCCCCTGAAGAACTTCGCTCGATACCCCTGCATTAGAAGATTGTTTTCGAGTGGAATGCTCTAACTGTACTTTCAACTGAGCATTTTCTCTTCTTAGCAACTCCACTTCTGAACGAAGTCCCGCGAGTTCTCTCGTTACTAACTCCATGTCCTGCTTTAAGTTCGCTACCCGAACCGTAATATCAGCGAATGAAATACTGGGTACAAATAAGAGAACCAAATATAATGTGATTACATGGAAACCCATTCGAGAAAAATGAACAAAGAAATTATATATATTACCAACCACCATTTACGAAAATAAATATTTCCGTAATTGAAGCAAGAAATCTTTTGGAAAATCAGAAATCCAATTAACTAGTAAGTCAAATCCTTCATCTCAAGGGATTCAAGAATTTCTCCAAATGGAAAGTTGAAACCGCGAAGAAATTCAGAAACTTTTAACATTTTACCCCCCGGTTTTTGAATTTCCAAAACCCGAAGAACACCGTGCTTTGTACCAATTATAAAATTGCCCTCTTCATCTCTTTTTGTTTCTCCCTCCCGCAGAGAATCAGGGTCGCTTTTCGATTCTGCAGATCCTATTCTAAACTTCTGTCCATCATGGAAAAAACTACACCCTGGCCATGCCTGAAATGCACGAATTCGGTTTGATAATTCTTGGGCCGTACGGGTAAAGTTTAGATTTCCATCCTCTTTATTGAGCTTTCGACAATAACTTGATTCGGTCTCCACCTGGATTGACTCTTCGGCTTTTCCCCGAACAAGTCTGGCAATATTTCTTTTAATGAGCGGGATGCACGACTGGGAAAGTTTTAGGCGTAAACTCGGTCCTGTATCTGTGCTCGAGATAGAAATCGATTCAGAATCGACAATCGGGCCTGCATCCATACGAGGAATAATGCGCATCAGGGTAACGCCACTTCTATCCTCACCCATGGCAATGGCAGTCTCAATAGGTGAAGCACCACGATATTGGGGTAAAAGGGAGGCATGTAGATTATAGCACCCTGCCGGGGCAACTTCTAAAAATTGTTTTTTTAAAATATGCCCGTATGCCATCACTAAAATGGAATCAATTCTTTCTTCCTGGAGCCAATCGCATTCCACACCTGTGGGTTTGTCCGGACTTCGACAAGGGACGGAACGATCTAAAGCCCAGCGCTTAATTGGATTTTCTGACATTTTCCTTCCCCTACCCGACCTACGATCAGGCTGGGTAAGCACAGCACTCAAGCGAACGAAATCGCATTCTTTATGCAAAAATTCTAAAAATGGTAAAGCAATCTCATCTGATCCAAAGAATGCAACCCTGTAAATTTGATTGTTCATTTAAACTATCAGGAAAAGGTAAAATAATCTATCGGACAACGAAAATGGCACAAAAAAAGCCGTTGAGACGGCTTTTCTAAGAAAAATATTTAAAGATTAGACTTTCTCTTCCTGATACCTTTGTTCTTTACCGGCTAAAGAAAACTTAAGGGGGCATCCAGACAGACCAAATTTCTGCTGAATACCTTTTTCTAAATACCGACGATATTGATCGTTTAATCGTTCCTCACGATTACAAAAAAGTTTTACTCGAAAAGGACGATTCTCAACCTGAACCGCATAAAAAACTTTAAAGCGTTTTCCCTTAATTTTTGCAGGAGGTCGATGCTCCCACATTTCACCAATTACTTTATTCAATGCAGAAGTCGCAAGCGTTTTATCCATTCGTGCATCAAGGTCGCGGGCGACTTGTAAAAAGTCTTTAATCGAGTATCCGGTGAGAGCCGAAACAAAAGAAATGGGAGAATCAGGAAGAAAGAATAGCTCCTTACGAATTGATTTTAAATAACTCTTTCTGAAATCTTTTTCATCTTCATATCCAGGAAGCGGATCCTTTCTAAATCCGTCTAAAGCCAAATCCCATTTATTCACTAGGATTGACAGTGCTTTTCCCTCTCTCAATACATGGTCCGCCATGATTTTATCCTGCTTCGTCACCCCTTCCCTCGCATCCAAGACAAGGAAGACTACATCAACAGATTCAATCGCCTTTTTAGTCCGAACCGAAGAAAAGAAATCAAGAGAACTATCAATTCTTTTGTGTCTTTTTAAACCGGCAGTGTCGTATAATCTAAACTTCCAATCTTCTTCTGAGTTTTCGTTTTTAAAATCCAAATCTAACTCAACAGTTTCTCGAGTAGTTCCTGGTACATCACTCACAATTAAGCGATCCATTTCAAGCAACCGATTGCAAAGCGATGATTTACCTACATTAGGTCGTCCGATAAAAGCAATACGAGTCCTGTCATTATCACCCTCAATCGGTAAAATATTACTAACTGGAATCTTCGATTGAATAGTCGTAATCAACTCTTCAAATCCACCTCCATGTTCAGCAGATACTCCCACCACTGTCTTAAAACCTAGACGATCAAATTCAGAGATCGAATAATTTTTTTCAGGTTCGTCCAATTTATTAACCACTAAAATCGGTTCTTTACCCATTTTTCTAAATTTCCGGGCTAATGTCTCATCGAGAGGGATTAAGCCTTCCCTGCCATCCACCACAAATAATAATAAATCTGATGCATTGATTGCAAAATCAGCTTGATATTCAGTCGCATCCTGAATTTCCACAGAAGTCATTTCCGGTTGCATTCCAATCCCACCGGTATCCATTAATGTATACCCTTCCGGACTGTCCGCGACCACAACATCCCGGGTTACTCCCGGACGATCGTGTACGATGGAGATGCGTCGACCTGCCAGTCGGTTAAATAAACGGCTTTTACCCACATTAGGGCGACCAACAATTGCAACACTTTGTATAAGGCTCATAATAAGAGCATTTTAAAAAATAAATGGTAGAGGATTAAATCGCTGCAGAGTGTGCGTTTTCAGAATCAAGGCAATCCACAAATGATTCCATCCGATTTGTCGCCTCCACTAATTTCTCGTAAGAAGTAGAAAAGCTTGCCCTCACATGATTGATTCCATGTTCTCCAAAGGCAGTACCAGGAACCACTGCTACTTCTTGTTCTCGAAGTAAACGATGGCAAAACTCAGTTTCATTAAGACCAGTGATCGATATATCGGGAAAAGCATAAAATGAGCCCCTTGGCAGGTGACAACTTAATCCCATTTCATTAAATCGACGGATTACAAAATCTCGTCTTTTATGATATTGGTCACGCATCCTCATCACATCTTCCGAACCGTTTACTAGTGCTTCAATCGCTGCTTCCTGACTTAAAATTGGAGCACACATCATACAATACTGATGAATTTTCATCATCGAATCAATGAGCCAGTCTGGACCACAACCAAATCCAATTCGGAATCCAGTCATAGCAAAACCCTTCGAAAAACCATGCAGCAAGAGGGTTCTTTCTTTCATTCCTGGAAGCGATGCAATACTCACATGTTCCCCCTCGTAAGTTAATTCTGCATATATTTCATCGCTTATCACGATTAAGTCTTTGTCTTTAGCAAATTTTGCCAAGCGTTCTAACTTTTCACGATCCGCAGTACCACCAGTAGGGTTGGTAGGAAAATTGAGCATCAAAATTTTACATCCTGGTTGCCACGCTTTTTCGAAGGCTTCTGGATCGAGAGAGAATTCTTGCCCAGGGGTTGTTGCAACCGGAATCGCTTCGCCAAATGCAAGGGTAACACTTGGTGCATAGGAAACATAACATGGCTCGTGATATAAAACTTTATCGCCTGGATTAAGGATCGAACGCAGAGCAATATCGATAGCCTCGGAAACACCAACGGTCACCAAAATTTCCGAAACCGGATCATATTCAGGACCAAAAAAGGAGGCACAATACTTAGAAATTTCTTTCCGAAGCGAAAGGAGTCCACGATTATCAGTGTAAGATGTTTTTCCCTGTTCAAGGGCAAATATGGATGCCTCCCTAATTTTCCAGGGAGTTACAAAATCGGGTTCCCCAATGCCCAAAGAAATTGCTTGGGGCATTTCTGAAACAATCGCAAAAAAGTCGCGTATTCCAGAACGTGGTAAACTTTTAATGTGATCAGCAATAAAATTTTCCGGATTCATTCTATTCTAGGGACTAACTGATGGTTTTTCTTGATTTTGGGATTCCTCCACCAAAATGTGTCCATGATCCTTGTACGGACGAAGAAGAAAGTGAGTGGCAGTTGAAAGCACTCCATGAATAGTGGCTAAACGCTCCGAAATAAAAGAGGCAACTGACCTTAGGTTCTTTCCTGTAACAAATACTAGTAAATCATACCCACCTGACATTAAGTAACAGGATTCAACGTCTTCAAACTTTGAAATTCTCATTGCCATTCGATCGAATCCGCCCTCCCGCTCAGGGCTTATTTTAACTTCGATTACAGCACGAACCTGTTCTAAGTCATTATGAATTGGGTTCAATAAGGGCATCCAACCAAGCAAAGTTTTGTTTTTGCGAAGTTCTTCCAATTCTCTCTCTACATCCTCTGGTGCACAGCCCAAGATTTTTGCCAAACGCTCGGGTCGGGGATCGGCAGTTTCTTGTAAAACGGATAATAAATTGCTCATCTTTTTAAATTATCACTTGAAGTTGATTTCGTAAAGAAGCAAAGCCCAACGACATATGAATAGGATTATTAGAATTCAAGTAGGCGTTAAACAATGCCAATTTCCATCATAAGATGAAAAACAGCATTTACTCCAATCGAATGTGAGATCTCACCTGATTTCACTAAATCTTTCAATTGATCAATCGATACCTTGACGGTTTCCAATTCTTCATGGGGGTCGAAGGAGACTTCAGCTGTTTTTTCAACATCTGTTAAAAATAAGAAATGGCAACGGTTTGACATAATCGCAGCGTTGGGAAAGACATCACCGATTAGTTTTGGATTTTTTCCTGAATATCCAGTCTCCTCAAGAAGCTCTCTTTGGCCAGCAAAAATAGGGTCTTCCCCTCTTTCAATTACTCCACCGGGAGGTTCAAGGGAGTATTCTTCTGTTCCATATCGAAATTGACGGACTAATATAATTTCCTTCTCTGGGGTCATAGCTAACACATTTACCCAGTCATTTGTTTCAATCACATAAAAGTCTCCTTGCTTTTGGTCGGAATCCCGAAGCATTTTTCTTTTATGCACTTCGAAAATCCTGCATTCCGCATGGATATCATCTTGAATTACTCGCCATTTACTGGGAAATTTTTCGCTCATTAAATTTTAGTTATGCAAGAATTGCAGAATGAAGGTATGTCCTCACAAATCGGTACTTTTTGAATAGATGCAATTTTTTCCGTTTCCGAATTGATCTTTTTCCCTGTTCTCACAAGTGCGGCATTCATATTTGATTTTAATCCCGTTTCAATATCAATCCACTTATCTCCCACCATCCAACAAAGTGAAGGATCTAAATTGAATTTTACTGCCATTTCCAACTCATATTTTGGGGAAGGTTTACGGTATCCAATTTTTGAATTACCGGGAGATTCTGGTGCAATACATATACCGTCCCAAAAATTAGCACTTAGGCCATACAACTCTAGCATTCTACTGTTACAGGCATGAACATCATCCCATTCGTAATACCCTCGGGAAATCCCCGACTGATTAGTATGCATGAACATATGGTAGCCAGCTTTTTTGATTTTGATAAGGGCCTCGGACACACCATCAATAATTTTGATATCAGCGGGATCTTTTAAGTAATGGACATCTTTTATAAGCGTGCCATCACGGTCAAAAAACACTGCTCGCGACATAAAAAGTCTACAATAAAGAAAGGATTTCTTCTGTGGTTACCGAAGCCGTACCCACTTTTCCCACAACAATACCGGCAGCTAAATTTGCTAATTGAGCAGATTGCTCAAAACTACCCTTCGCTACCAGTGCCATCGAGAGAACCGCAATTACAGTATCTCCTGCACCCGACACATCGAAAACCTCCCTGGCAGCAGTGGGTATAGTCTTTTTAATTTCCTCACCTTCTGCCAGCAACATTCCGTCTGCCCCTAAAGTAATCGCCAACTTTTTGGGCGAGAATTTCTTGAATATTTCCTGAACAACCTCTTTTTGTGGGAATTCCTCGTTCATTAACCTTGATTTACCTGCCAATTCAAGGGCTTCCATCCGATTTGGGGTTAATAGATCGGGGTTTTCATATTGAAGTAATCGACTGGGTTTAGGATCAACAGAAACAAAATTCGCATGTTTGCGGATTATCCGGAAAAGTTCATTACTCACAAAACCCTTCCCGTAATCTGAAACAATAACCACATCAGAAGAATTTATTTTTGAAATCAAACTTTCTTGCAGAACTGATAAATTCGGTGCGTAGGCATTTGAATCGCTCTCCCTGTCTACTCTGCAAATTTGCTGATTAGATGAGGTGACTCTCGTTTTACTAATAGTAGGCGCACCGGAAAAAAGAAACGATTTATCAACAGAAATGCCTTTGTTTTCAAGTAGTGCTCGAAGCTGTTCTCCTTGACTGTCATTTCCAAACCATCCGCACACCTCAACATTAGCACCAAGGGATGCCGCATTTAAAGCCACATTTGCAGCCCCTCCCGCAACTATTTTTTCGTCCTCTACAGTAAGGACTGGAACGGGTGCCTCAGGAGAAATTCGGTGAACTCCACCTATTACATAGCGATCGAGCATGACATCGCCTATAACAAGAACACGAAGTCGCTTGATTTGATTAAGCAGATCTTTCATCTATTAAAACTATGAACAAAATTAAAAGAGTACTCAATTTCCATTTTTTTGCAGGCACGCTGCTCTTATTACTATCTTGCACAGAAGCAGAACCTAAAAAGAATAAAAATAATATTACTCATAAAAAGGAGTTTTTTACCTTTCATATCGGTCAAACTCCTATTCTAGCTGAACTAGCCATTTTACCCAAAGAGAGGGAAAAGGGGTTAATGTTTAGAGACAAATTAAAACCGGGAACGGGAATGTTGTTTATTTTTAAATCTGCTACACCCCAAAAGTTTTGGATGAAAAATACGAGAATCCCATTGGATATTGGGTATTTTTCTTCTAACGGGGTACTGAAAGAAATTCATGCAGCCAAGCCTTTTGACTTAAGCGGTGTACCTTCAAGATCGAAAAAAATCCAATTTGTATTGGAACTAAACTTGAATGACTTTCGCGGACAAGGTTTAAAAATTGGAGACCGGTTAAGCTTGGAAGATATCAGAATTGCGATACGAAAACGGGGACTCGATCCAAAAAATTATCTCACTGATTAGAAAAGCAATTACTCATAACCGTTGGGATTCTTTTGTTGCCAATTCCATGCATCGGCCAGCATTTCTTCCAGCGAGTATTTTGCTTTCCAACCAAGCACCTTTTCCGCCAAGGATGGATCAGCCCAGGCTTCTGTAACATCTCCCGTTCTTCGTGCAACGAGTTCATGAGGAATGGTAATCCCCGAAATTTTTTCAAATGCGTGAATCACATCTAACACAGATGACCCCATACCGGTTCCCAAATTACAGGTTAATATCCCTTTATGATTACCAAGTGCATCAAGGGCTTTCAAATGAGCATCGGCTAAATCACTTACATGCAAATAATCCCGAACCGCAGTTCCATCTTGGGTGGGATAATCAGTGCCAAAAACCCGAAGTTTTTCCAACTTACCAGTAGCAACCTGGCAAACAAAAGGAACAAGATTATCCGGTATTCCATTCGGGTCCTCCCCGATCTCACCACTTTTATCAGCACCCACCGGATTAAAATATCGAAGTAGTGCGACCTTCATCATAATATTGGCATTAGACGCATCCTTAATAATTTCCTCCATCATGGACTTAGTTCTTCCATAGGGACTGGAGACGGTGCCAATGGGGTGGTTTTCATCAATAGGCACCTGTTTTGGCTCTCCATAAACCGTGCACGACGAACTAAAAACCAAATTATTAACCCCTGCATGTTCCATTTCTTGTAGCAAGGCTACCGAACCGGCCACATTATTTTGATAATATCTCAAAGGTTGCTCAGTTGACTCACCCACCGCCTTTAGTGCGGCAAAATGAATTACGGCAGAAAGATCAGAATGTGAAGCAAAAGCTGACCTGATTACAGATGAGTTCAAAATGTCACCTTCAACTAAAATGGGCTCCTTCCCTGCCAATTTTGCAACCCGCACTAAGGATTGTGGACTCGAATTTGAAAAGTTATCAATCACAACCACCTCATGACCTGCTCTAAGCAGCGCTAATGTAGTATGACTTCCAATATAACCTGCCCCTCCTGTAACTAATATTTTCATCTACTTCCTTTTGCTAAAGACCGCAGAGTCGAAAGAATAATTTGAATATCCATTAGAATGGATGCGTGTTTAATATAATATAAATCATAAGCGAGCTTTTCTTCTGAGGATTCCATGTCCGATGCATAACGAAATTTAACCTGTGCCCATCCGGTCAAGCCAGGCTTCACCAAATGACGACAATTCCAATGCGGAACTTTCTTGATAAGCCTTTCTTGGAATTCAGGTCTTTCAGGTCGAGGTCCCACAATAGACATCTCTCCTTTAATAACGTTCCAAAACTGGGGAATTTCGTCAATTCTCCATTTTCTAAGGAAAGAGCCTATCTTAGTTATTCGACTATCGTTCACCTCTGCCCATTTTGCATTTTTTTCTTCCGCATTTAAGCTCATCGTTCGAATTTTAAACAGAATATAGGTTTGGCCTAAAAAGCCTGTGCGGTTTTGGCTAAAAAACATGGGGAATCCCGATTCTAATGCAGTAAGAAGTAATGCAGAGAAAACTAGGGGAAAAGTAAAAATCAATCCAAAGAACGCGATCAATATATCCAGCATTCGCTTGAGTTTGTGAGATAAAGGATCTCGAAATCGTAAATCCAATCTGGCAAGCCAAGATTGATCAACATGGGCAACAGGAATTTTTTCTAAATAATTTTCGTAAAACTCAACAATTCCCATTACACGGGTTCCAAGTTGAAGAAATGGAATAATTTCGAGTTTATCTTTTCCTAAACCATTCTCCATTACCACTAAATCAATTTCATTTTCGCTACAAAGTTTGATCACTCCATCTTCTAAACCACTATTTTCGCCTTGTAATGAATAAATCTCAAAGGGGAGGTTTTTGAAATCCTTTTTCAATTTTTCTTCATTTTCCAACGATGTGTTGAGAAGAATTTTCAACGGATTCTTTTGAGCAAGAAGATTAAAGAACCAAAATAAGAAAAAGTTACCAAAACCAGCAAAAAAACTAATTTTTAAAATGGCATACCGGCCAATGAATTTATATTCAAAAATCCAAACAACTAATAAAAGAGCCAGACTAGCAAGGACAGAAGATAATAAAAAAAGCAAAAAATGTCGGAAAGATAAACTCTTAAAATTTTGATCTAGTACTCCAGTCATTTCCCCAAAAACTAAAAAGGAAAAACCGAAGCAAATTGTGTAAAAAAAATGTTCTTCCTTACTTACAAGCATAAGAGTTTCCATGATCGGCGAAAAATACCGAGGAACTAAATAAGCCACCAAAACTGAGATAGATAAACTGGTAAAAACCTTTGTGGTTTTACTTAAATTCCAATTATTTGATCTCGCCATATTCAAAAAGAATTCTCAACTCCTAATCAAGCGGGGCTTTAAGTGCGTGCAATATCTGAGAAATATTTCGTAAAGTCGTTTAAATTTTCGCAACCCACGATATCTTGGATTGTTGATCACTTTAAAAAATTGCTGAATACCAAAATTAATTTCCGCACTAAAATTAGAAAAAATCTTTGAAGTTTTATACTTTCTTTCAACATCGTTAATCGAATGTTCGATTTGTTTCAGGCTCGAATCTGTTTCAAATGAATTTAATCCCCACCTCTCCTCCAATGCCTCATTCACCACGAATCCAAGACTATCCTGATTATGAAGTTTCGAGGCGATTAAATCCCGATAAGCATTTTCCGCTAATTCAGAAAGAAAATCGTCATCCTTCAATACTTTGACCATCTCTTCAAAATTTGAAAAATCTTTTTTAAGTTCAAAATAATGAACTCCTGGCTCAATTAAATCATTATACCAACCGGGAAAAAGTATTTGCGGAGTCTTTAACGCTGCCGCTTCAAAAATTCTTGGAGAGATACTCGAATATAATAACTTTCCATCATGAGTTTTTAAAACTTCATCAAATAATTCTTCAAAACTAGCATTAGGATTTCGCCCAAGTGCTTCATCCAACTCTCGAGCCACACCTCCATCTCGATCCCATACGCTTGCACCACTTTCAGTTCCCAAGGTTGCTCGGCAATGAGATAATCTGTTAATCCAATCTTTTCCATAAACTCTATCTCCTTCACGAACACTAATATCAACATTTAGATTATATTTTCTAGATTTCTCTTTAACCATTCTAGCAATTAAAGATTTCTCATAACCTAATGTCCCGGCATTTAATGGACAAACACGACTTCTATAAAAAATATCCAAATTTCTATCCTGCATAGGAACAAATTCATAATCTTCCTTTGGGTTTGGAGCATACCCGGCCATAACCGTGACCCTTTTCATCTTTTCCAGCCTAGGGTGGTTATACGAAACATAATGTAATTCAGGACGTACGACTGTGAATAGAATATCCATTCCCAAATCAACCATTGCCGAGCTTGTTAAATCTACATTTTCGTACTCATCCTGTAAGAAGAGAAATTTTACGCCGGTGTATTTACGAACCTTCTCATATAATTCTTTTGAACAATAATACGATTCATGGGGATGAATAGAATAATGAAAACCAACAGCATCAAAATGGCTTAAATCTAACTTACTTACCATTCGATTCCGAAGTGAATTTAAAACAAACCAGTTATGCTTGGTTTGTGACTGTACAGCAGAAATATGCTCGGCAACGCAATCAGCATTATGATTTGTGTTGGCAAAAAAAAGAATATTACGAGGACTACTCACTAGAATTTAAAACTTAATGATTAATGAGAATATTAACCATATGTTTAGCCGACTGCCCATTCCCGTAAAGATTTGTATTATAATCGGGCATAGCTTGATTTAACGCACCATGGACACATTTAGGAATACTTTTCGGGTCGGTTGGATCTGCCAGTTGATTCCATCCATTTTCCACTAATTCAACCCATTCAGTTTCTGTTCGAGCGGTAACGCAGGGTGTTTTATTAAAATAAGCTTCCTTTTGTACTCCTCCGGAGTCAGTGACAATAAGAGAAGCCTTTCTTTCCAAATACAACATTTCTAAATACCCGACTGGATTACTTATATGAATTTGATGATCTAAATTCATTTCGCTTAATACTTTTCTAGTTCTGGGATGAATTGGCCAGACAACTGGAATATCTTGGTGAACATCCTGTAGTCCCGTAATAATTGCACGAAGGCGAGTCTCACAGTCAGTATTCTCTGCCCGATGAATAGTTGCCAGTACAAAAGGTCCATCAATCCCAATCTGATCGAGAATTGAACGTTTTGCCTCCCCTCCCCCAAAATGCAACACCGCGTCGTACATAACATCTCCAACCTGATGAATCGAATCCTTCTCAAAACCTTCCTGAATTAAATGATTGGTTGCCTCCTGGGTGGGAGTGAATCGTACAGCTGATAATTGATCGGCAACTAATCGGTTAATCTCTTCGGGCATATTTCGATTAAAAGAGCGTAAACCCGCCTCCACATGAGCAAGAGGAATATGTAATTTTGAAGCTGCTAATGCAGCCGCAAGAGTTGAATTTGTATCGCCATAAACAACCACCCAGTCCGGTTTTTCTTGAAGTAGAACCTTTTCAATTCCCTCCAGCATTTTGCCAGTCTGAGCACCATGTAATCCTGACCCCACTCCTAGGTGATATTTTGGTTCTGGAATTTCCATTTCGGCAAAAAAAACATCTGACATTGC
>JAQXBH010000032.1 GCA_029252505.1 Opitutales bacterium
AATCAAAATCCCAACCATTCATAAATCAATTTACAAATGACCACTGTTATCCCCAAAGAAAAAGCTGAATTGCTTTCTAATTTAAAAATTTCATGTGATGCACTTCTCGATAAAAAAGGGGAAGATTTAAAACTTCTCTACTTTGGAGCAAAGTCCTCGTTAACTGACTGCTTTATTATCGCAACCGGTAATTCAAACCCGCACATCAAAGCACTCCGCGACAATGTCGAGAAAACTCTTAAGGAGAACAAGGTTGAATTATTTTCAAAAGATCGCTTCCAACCGAGTGGGTGGCTGGTCATTGATGCCATTGATTTTGTAGTGCATATCTTTTCCCAGGAGCAAAGAGATAATTATGCGATCGAGCAATTATGGAAAGACGCAGATGAAATTCTTTTCGAAGACCTGTGAATAAAATTGCAAAAGTATTTGTTTCTTGGAGTTGACCGAGAAGGAAATCTTTAAAATTAATCGTACTGTTTTTATATTTAGTTACTACTAATTCAATAATTTATTAAATCACAACTGAACCAGCTTATGACTACTCGAAGATCTTTCCTTAAAAAGGCATCGCTCGCTTCCGCTCCCTTTATTTTACCCTCACACATTTGGGCGGCTAAAGGAGAATCGTCTCCTAATAACCGTATCAATATTGCCATTATTGGCCCGGGAAAAATGGGTCGTGGCCATGCTAATTTCCTAGTTCGTAATCCACGGGCTCAAATCACTGGATTTGCTGAGATTGCCGATATTCGTACAAAGCATACCAAGGAACTAATCGAAAAACAGTATTCCAAAAATACTCCCAATAAAAACTGGAAGGGATTAACGATTACCAATGATTACTTGGAACTACTCGAAGACAAATCTCTCGATGCCGTTCTCATTGCAACCCCCGATCACTGGCATGGTGAAGCAACCATTCGTGCGGCCCGGGCGAAAAAACATGTTTACTGTGAAAAACCGATTTCATTAACGATCAAAGAAGGTCGTGCCATGGCTCAAGCGGTTCAAGAAAACAAGATCGTTTTTCAAACTGGTAGCCAACAACGGACACAGTACGGAGGAAAATTCCGCCGCACCGTAGAAATGGTTCGGAGTGGAGCGATTGGAGAACTGAAAAAAATTCGTGTCTGTGTGGGAAATCCACCTGTACCCTGTGACCTGCCTACTGAGCCAATCCCTGATGGAATCGACTGGGATGCATGGCAAGGACCCGCCCCCACTCGAGGATATAACAAAATTCTCTGCCCCGATGATGTCCATAACCACTTCCCTGCATGGAGAAGATACCGCGAATACTGCAATGGTGGACTGGCGGACATGGGTGCCCATCACTTCGATATTGGACAGTGGGCCATGGATGCTGACAATACGGGTCCAGTAAAAATCATTCCCCCCAAAGAAGGTACTCGTGACCTTAAAATGATTTACGCCAATGGAATCGAGGTGATTCATGGCAGCACACCGGATTGGAAAAGCGGCACCATTTTCTATGGAACTGAAGGAACTATTTGGGTGGACCGTGGACCATGGAAATCAGACCCCGAACATTTGATCAAGGACTTCAAGGCAACCGTGAGTCTACGCCAACCCAAAAATCATCATGATGACTGGTTGGACTGTATCCACTCCGGCGAATTACCGGTGGCACATGTGGAAGCCGGTCACCGAACTGCCACTCTTTGCCAACTTTGCAATATCGGATACGAACTACGTCGTGAGCTAACTTGGGATCCCAAGAAGGAGGTGTTCGTCGGCGACAAAGAAGCCAATAAATTGACGGACCGCAAACGTCGTAAAAAATGGTACCGAGTTTAAAAAGAACCCGATAGCCAAATTAATCGCCAGTAATATTTTTTAAAAAAGGTTTAAACAAAAACCAGGCTAAGCTAAGAAGTATTATTGCGGCGATCAAGGAACCATTATTCAGGGACTGTAATCCGCCGCAGCAAATTATAATACCAAATACTACACGACACCCCCCTCTGAAAGGTGAGATATCTTCCGCTTGGTTCTTTTTTGAAGTGGAACTGTTATTTGTTTGCAAGGAAAACATTTTCTTAGTTCTGGAACCTGCTATGCTTAAAATCTCCTGTTCTTCATCGGTAAGTGATTGTGCACCCTCTTCATAGCGCTTATCACGAATCCGCTCTAATTCAATGAAATCAATCTCCTGAGCTTTTTTTTGTACCTTCAGGCTTGGAATAGAGGGAGGCTGCTTACGACGATGACCTCCCTCTAATTCAGTAGGAGTATCTAAGCTTTTGCTTACATCTTTTTCAATTGGCTCAGGCTCCACTTCCTTTTTTTTAATTGGTCTCGCTTCAACTATCTTCTTGGGTTGAATTTCTGTTTCCACTGCTACAACTGAATCCTTCTTTTCTTCGACTAAAAGTGCCTCCTTGTAAACAATCTTTTGTTCAAGCTCTTCCGACTCAGGCTTGCCCTTTAATTGCTCAATAATCTCGATAGAATCGACAATCGGGCTTGGGTCGTTTAACGGTTTCCCCAATTCAGGATTTTCATCTTGAGCTCCTAGGGTTTGTGCATGGTCAAACTTATCAGTTCTCAATGGAAGTGATACTGCCAAACTTTCATCCGCTAACTTTTCAACATAATGTCCAAAGATTACTCGTTGATATAAATTATCCAATTGAAGCACCTCGACCTCATTTTCAAACTCATCTCCCTTGGAGAGCCCGCCCACCCATTCGTTTTCTGACGGAGGAAAGAGAATGGAACATTCCAATCCATAACCAACAAATTCTGCCCGCACGGTTTGTCCATTTGCAAAATAATCATCCACTCGACTGGAGAAAGTACGGCTTCCCTCAATAAAAGAAAAAGTAAATTTACTGACCACCCCAATAAAAGGCTTTAGTATTTTGTCTGATTCCGAAGACAACCGCCTGTTTTCTTTTAAATCCCTTAAGGTCTCTATTAATATTACTTTAGACACAATTTCATTATAACCGTAATAAGAGTTTGCATGCCATTATAAAAATTGAGGAATTTCGGAAGCATTGTGGATTTTAATATTTGTGGTTATTTTCCCAAAATTTAGAATTATCAAAGTCATAAAAAATGGGACTACATTTCAAGACTGTTAAAAGATTAAGCCAGTCAGGTGCCCGACAAACACATTCGTAAAACTCGGTTCTTGCAAAAAACTTAAGTTACGATCATTTTAAATATCTAGTTGCCCGGATGGCGGAATTGGTAGACGCGCTGGATTCAAAATCCAGTTTCCGCAAGGAAGTGAGGGTTCGACCCCCTCTCCGGGTACCATTTTTCATTCAACCTTTGAACGCAATTATACGCAGAGGGCGAGAGTCCGACATGCCCGCACTGCGGGACATTATAAACTACTACATCACGGAGTCAGTGGTTACTTTTGAAATGGTTGAAATGTCGCTCGAAAATAGAAAAACTTGGTTTACCCAGTTTACCGAGGATGGCCGATATCAATTGTTGGTGGCAGAATTGGATGGCGAGGTTGTCGGCTATGCTGCAAGTCTTCGCTTTCACTTACGTCCAGCTTATGCCCCATCCGTAATGACCAGTATATATTTACACCCTAACCATACGGGAAAGGGAATTGGTAAAAAAGTATACTCCGCCCTCATGGATGAATTAGAAAAAGTGGATGAAGTCCACCGAGCTTATGGTCTGGTGGTTCTTCCAAATCCGGGATCCGAGAAATTACATGAAAACTTAGGTTTTCAAATTGCCGGCCTTCTCCATGAAGGTGGATACAAGTTTGGAAAGTACCACGATGTTCGGATGTACGAACATCGACTTGAAAAGTGATTCGAAAATCACTTCATTCAGAATTGCACAGAACTTAGCCCGGTAGCAAATCGCTGACCAAAGTACGTTCTTCATCCAATTCATTTACCGAGGCATCAATTTTGCCACGGGCAAATTCATTGATTGGTAAGTCCTGAACAATTTCCCATTTCTCTCCGTCGGATCGAATCGGAAATGAGGTAATCAGGCCTTCCTTGGTGTCGTAACTTCCATCGGACGCCACACATACACTGTTCCAATTTCCTTCTGGCGTAGGGGTAATGAGTGAACGAACTGAGTCTATAGCAGCATTAGCGGCTGAAGCAGCAGAGGATGCCCCCCTTGCCTTAATGATCGCGGCACCGCGCTGCTGTACTGTGGGGATGAAGTCGACATGGGCCCAGGTGTCATCTGCAATGACTTCATGAGCCGATTTTCCACCAATTTTGGCATTGTAATAATCAGGATATTGCGTGGCCGAATGATTTCCCCAAATTGTGACATTGGAAACTTCTGATACTTGCACGCCCGCTTTTGCTGCCAGTTGTGCAGCGGCACGGTTCTCGTCTAGGCGAGTCATTGCAAACCAGCGGTCCTTGGGCACATCGGGTGCATTATTCATGGCAATCAGGCAATTGGTGTTGCATGGATTCCCTACCACTAGGACACGGGCATCGGATGCAGCATTTGCCTGGATCGCCTGTCCCTGTCCTGTGAAAATCTTTCCATTAATTCCAAGAAGGTCACCACGTTCCATTCCCGCTTTACGCGGCACACTGCCCACAAGGAGGGACCAATTTGCACCGCCAAAACCTTCGTTCAAATCGCAGGTGGGACGGATATCCTGAAGCAAAGGAAAAGCACAGTCATCCAATTCCATACATACGCCCTCCAAGGCTTTCATTCCAGGTTCGATCTCAATTAGATTGAGGGCAACTGGTTGATCAGGGCCAAAAACGGCTCCGGAAGCGATACGAAAAAGAAGAGAGTAACCGATTTGACCGGCAGCTCCGGTTACGGCGACACGGATGGGGGCTTTGTCATTCATAATATTAAATTATTGGGGGGATTGATAAAAAGAGAGTTTTACGAAAATCGTGCCTTATCAATTACATCGGCAGCTCGTCGAAGGCAAGCCTCAGTACTCGACCAGTCAATACATCCGTCGGTAATGGAAACTCCATACTCAAGTTCGTCCAATGGGCGTGGAAAGGACTGGGCACCTCCATTGAGATGACTTTCAACCATCACCGCGTGAATCGAGTCCGCTCCGTTTTGGACCTGAGCAAGAACATGATCAAGCACAATGGGCTGTCGGGATGGATCTTTTTCACTGTTTGCATGACTACAGTCCACCATGATTGAAACCGGTGCCTTTGCGGAACGCAACGCGTCCTCTGCTGCCTGTACATGTTCGGCTTGATAATTGGGGCCATTCGTTCCCCCACGGAGGATGAGTTGGCAGTCCGGGTTTCCACCGGTAGTCACCGCAGAGGCCCGTCCATCTTCGGTAATTCCCAAAAAGGTCTGGCTCTTCGTTGCCGCAATAATTCCATTCACCGCTGCTTTCAGATCCCCCGCAGTCGCATTCTTAAAGCCAACCGGCATTGATAGGCCGGATGCCATTTGACGATGAGTCTGAGACTCAGAAGTACGGGCACCAATCGCAGACCAGCAAAGCGAGTCTGCAATGTATTGAGGAGTGATTGGATCGAGCAACTCAGTAGCTGTGGGAATTCCCATATCTAAAACTTCACCCAGGAATTGTCTGGCGATGCGCAGTCCTTCCGGAATATCACAGGTACCATTTAACTTCGGGTCCATGATGAGCCCTTTCCAACCCACAGTGGTGCGGGGTTTTTCAAAATAGACCCGCATAACTAACAGCAAGCGATCCTTCAGTTCGCCTGCAAGTTTGGCAAAGTGACCTGCATATTCTCGACACGACGGAAGGTCATGTATTGAGCAGGGACCAACTACGGCGAGTAATCGACGGTCCTCCCCTTTAATTAATCGATGAAGATCCTCCCTCGATTGACGAACAAATGAATTTTGTTCGGGCGTACGCGGAATTGATTCGCACAATTCAACCGGCGCTGGCAGGGCTTCTGAATTGGTAATTCTTAAATTTGTTACTTTATCCACAGAGGATTACCATAAATGAGGAGCTTGCATGAACAAGCTAAACTTTTAGAATTAACTACTTTATGAACACTTTTTTTTACAAAACATTCCCCAAAGGAGTAATTCGGGTAAGGGAAGAGGATGCGGAAAACTATTTACAAAGCCAATGGACCATAAATTTAAAAAGGCTATCTAAGGGCGAAATTCGATACGGCTTACGTTTATCTACCCGTGGTCGTGTCCTGGCAGATTCTTTCTTTCTGCGCTTGGGAGAGGAGGAATTTCTTCTTGTTAGTCGAGGTTGCGAAGGTTCCGAGATAAATTCACTACTTGAAGAAAATATCGTGGCGGATGAAGTGGAATTTTCTAATGAGTCGAAGGACTGGGAACTCATAACCGTTTGGAGTAATGAAGGTCAGTTCACTTCTTTATTGAAAGAAGTAGAAAGACCAGAAAAAGGAAAATTCATACAATTCGGTAACGGTTACCTTTTTGAAGATTTTACGATTAGTCCTGGTGCATACTCTCTCTTGCGCCCCACTGCAGATACAATGCCGGATGGATGGATGGCAAGAGAAGCCACATTGGAATGTTTAGAAAAACAAAGGATTCGATTTGGATTAGCCTCCATTCCTAATGAAATCGGCCCTGATGAACTCCCCCAGGAGGGGAGATTAGAAGTGGATGCGATCGATTTTGATAAAGGTTGCTACCTGGGTCAGGAAGTAATGGCGAGAATTCATGCAATGGGAAGGGTGAGAAGATTGACCGTCCCGGTTTCATGGAATGGTCCGGAATTACCAATTCTACCCTCTTCATTATTTGCCAATGGGAAAAAATGTGGAATCTTAAAAAGCCTGATTGTACAGGAGGGAGAAAAATCAATCGGCATGGCACTGATTCATGAAAATGGAATCGGTTCATTGGAAAAAGAAGGCTTAACATTGGAGGGAATCAGTGAAGGAAGAATTCAACCGCTATGAATCAAGAAGACGAGACCCAACAGATCGCCCAAATATTTGGGAATTTAGGAGCGGAACAAACCATGGCCAGGCAAATGGCCCGTCAACTGATCAAGCGAGCCGAACAACGATCCCACGAAGAGGGCATTTCAAAAACGGAGGCGTTAAAAGAGTTACTGGAGGTTGCAGTTTATGGTGCCCAAGGAATGCTAAAACCGAGTGATGAAGCCAATTTTGACAAAGAAAAGAGCTAAAACACAGAAAAAATAAGGTTTTTTGTAAAAAAAGTTTGACCATGTGCTCGAAAACACAGAGCAATAAACCTGTATAACTCATCTAACAATACTTCCAACAAAAGGAAAATAAATGAATAAAGGACAATTAATCGAAGCCATACAAAAAAAGTTAGGCAAGGACACAACTAAAGCAGCTGCTGATACTGCACTAAATACAGTAATTGACTGCATCACAGCTGGTGTGAAAAAAGACAAAGAAAAAGGTGTTCAAATTATCGGTTTTGGTACTTTTTCAATTGTGAAGCGTGCTGCTCGTGCAGGCATCAATCCACAAACTGGTGAAAAGATCAAAATCAAGGCATCTAAGTCTGTTAAGTTTAAGCCAGGCGCAAAGCTCAAAGCAGCTATCTAATTGCTTTAACAATATACCCCTTTTAAAACTCACGGGAAACCGTGAGTTTTTTTTGGGTAATTAGCAAAATAACAAAATGAAAAACTTTTCAATCGACGAGGCTAAGAGATTATTGAACGAATCAGGGAATGACGCTGCTGCTGCATTCGCTCCGGGCCGAATTGAATTTTTAGGAAATCATTTAGATTATAATGGTGGGGTAGTGTTAGGAACGGCGATCAATGCAGGAATATATGCAATTGCTCAACCTACAAAAGATTCCTCCTTTCATTTATTTAGCGAGAGTTTTCAGGGAAGCCAAATATCCGGCTCGATCAATCAGCTTGAAAAAAAATCCGGGAAAGAAAGTTGGGGTAATTATTGCATCGGTGTAGTCCAAGTTCTTCAGGATATGGGCTTAGCACCCGCATATGGCTTTTCATTGATCCTTAGTACCGATCTGCCCATGTCGGCAGGATTGAGCTCGAGTGCAGCGGTGGAACTCGCTACCGCACAGTGCCTTCTTCAATTGTCCAATAAGCAGGTCACGAAAAAGGAATTGGTCACAATTGGAAGACGGGCAGAAAATGAATGGGTTGGATTACCTTGTGGCATGTTAGATCAGGGAACTTCCGCATTCGGAGAGTCAGATCAACTGGTACGAATTGATTGTTCCAATGAAAACTTCTCCACTCTCTCCCTTCCTAAGGATACCAGCTTTTGGATCTTTGACAGCGGAATTAAGCATGACTTGGTTGATTCACTTTATGGTACTAGAAATCAGGAATGTATGGATGCACTTTCAATACTTCAAAAACATGATTCAAGCCTGAGTTGCTTGGCACATTGTACCACTACCTTGCTCGAACAGGCTGAGATGGCAGAAAATTTAAAAAAACGGGCCCGTCATGTGGTTGCGGAACAGGAAAGAGTAAATCAATTTTCTCAGGGTTTACAAAATGGAAGTAATATCGATCAACTCGGAAAATTGTTAACTGCATCGCATCACAGTTCAGCTAATCTTTTTGAAAACAGCCTGCCCGAACTTGATTTCCTCGTCGATTTACTGGACAAGGAAGAAGAGGTATATGGTGCAAGGCTAACGGGGGGTGGCTTCGGCGGAGCGGTGTTAGCATGGACGACTAATCGCTTTTCAGAAAAACAGGCCGATTCAATCGCAGAAATGTATGAAAAAGAATGGAACACAAGGCCCCATTTCCATTCGTTCTCACCCTCCCATGGTGCGTCGCACCTCGATCCCTCAGATAGAAGATTTAAGCGGTAAAAAGGAATTTTTGAAACGCAGCAAGAAAGCCCGGTCTGTCCTCCACATGTACATCGTGACCCGCACGAGGAAGAACTTCGAATTGGGAATTAGGAAAGTACTGCTTCGCTTCTGGAATGTGCTCGGAGCGTAAATAGCCAGACTTCCCACCGCGAATAAATAATGTGGGGCGATCATATCGATCCTTTGCAAGAAGAGGATTCGAGGAGAGCTCCGTAATCGAGTTTCGTAATACCTGGATATTTGCTTTCCAACGAAAACCCTCCCCTTCCTGAACGAGGTTAGTCAGTAAGAATTGACGAAAACCCCAATGCGAAATTGATGAGGATAAAATTTCGTCCGCTTCTTTTCTTGAAGAGAGAGAGGATAAATCAAGCCCCAGTAAAGAATCGAGGGTCGGAATATGGTGCTCGGGTGGGTAAGATCGAGGGGCAATATCTGCGATGATTAATTTCGTAACAAGAGAAGAATGACTACATGCAAAATGCATGGCCACTTTTCCTCCCAAGCTATGTCCGCAAAGAGTTACTTCAGAAAAATTATGGTGTTCAATATAATGAAGTAAATCATCTGACATCCCCCGAATGGAGGCATCCTCGTCATGGAAGGAATTTCCATGATTTCTAAGGTCTACGCAATGCAACGCTGAATCATTGGTAAGTTCCTTTGCCACAGAACGCCAATTCCTGGACGATCCGAGTAGTCCATGCATAAGAATTATGGGCACGCCACCTTCTCCCAACACTTCTGAGTTCAGTAATCTCACGGGACTTTAAAATAATTCCAACTGGGAAGGTTCGGACTTTACTTTTTTTTCTTTTTTTCCGGATGGAAGCGGTACCTCTGAAGAGGACTGAGGTTCTTGTGGACCCTCCACCAATTGAATATCCGTTGGTGGGGAATCTGAGGTGGGTAGCGGGGCAGAATCCCCTTGTTCCAAAGTGGAAAGAATTTGTTTTGCCCGATTCACCACTCCATCCGGTAAACCGGCAAGCCGGGCAACTTGAATCCCGAATGATCGACCCGATGCCCCCGGAGTAACCTGACGTACAAAGATAATTTCGTCATTCCATTCCTTGACCGCGACTGAGAAGTTTCGAAGGCGGGGAAGAGAATGAGCCAGACGAGTCAGTTCATGATAGTGGGTTGCAAAGAGTGTCTTCGGTCCATCACTGCCCTGTCCGTGGAGATGTTCCACCACGGCCCAGGCAATACTCAGCCCGTCGTATGTACTGGTACCCCGCCCAATCTCATCCAAAATAATTAAACTCGAAGAAGTGCAGTTATTAAGAATATTTGCAGTCTCATTCATCTCCACCATAAATGTGGAATTCCCCCGGGCCAGTTCATCTCCAGCACCCACCCGCGAAAAGATTCGATCCACCAAACCAAGACGGCAACTCGTGGCAGGTACCGAACAGCCCACTTGTGCCATTAGGGTAATAAGTGCAACCTGACGAATATAAGTTGATTTACCAGCCATATTGGGACCGGTAATCAAAGCAATTTGTTCCTGCCCGGAAGAGAGCAGACAGTCATTAGGCACAAATGCATGGGTTCCTGCTAAACCCAGGCTTTCTTGCTTGAGGACCATTTCTACCACTGGATGTCTACCCTGAACAATTTCAAGTTCCTGGGAACACTCCACAAATTCAGGCATACAATAATCTCGATCGCGCATGATCGCTCCCCAAGAGGAAAACAAATCAATCTCGGCAAGTACATGAGCGGTTTGGGTAAGTGCATCTGCTTGTTGTAACGCCAGTTCAACCACACTTAGAAAAAGTTCCTGTTCCTTTGCCACGGCACGCTCCTCGGCATTGACAATTTCCTTCTCCTTTTGTCGCAATTCTTCCGTGTAGTACCGTTCCGCATTAGTCATGGTTTGCTTACGCACATAATGCGCAGGGACGAGATGCAGATTTGCCTTTGTTACCTCAATAAAATATCCAAATGCACCGTTGTATTTAACCTTTAAATTATTAATTCCTGTTTTCTCTCGCTCGGAAGCTTCCAGTTCAAGAATCCAGCGCTTCCCCCCACTGCCGAGTTCTCGTAAGTGATCAAACTCACTGTCATATCCAACCCGAATGACCCGACCGCCCTCGCCTTTTACATCTACTTTAATATCCGCAGGCAGTTCCTCTTCCAAGGCACGATCTAAAACGGCGCATAATTCCTCAAAGGTTTGAACTCGCTGCCCGATCTCAAAAATAGAAGGAAATCGTTCACCCAATGCCAGTAAGCAACGAGAAACTCCGGGTAACCCCCGAATCGTCGATCGTAACCCACCGAGCTCCCGTGGCCGAACCAATCGATTGCGCAAACGACCTAAAATTCGCTCCAAATCACTTCCCGACTTGAGGATTGAAGAAACCTCCTCCACTGCCGAAGGAGCCTGTGCAAATTCTCCTACGCAGGATTGTCGACGATGGATCTCAACCAAATCGCGCTCTGGACTGGCGAGATAGTTCTCCAATAGTCGCGAACCTGCAGAGGTAACGGTTTGATCCATTGCATCCAAGAGCGACCCCTTACGGGTTTGTGCCGCTGTTTTAAAAACTTCTAAATTCCTTTGGGTTGCAGGATCCAGTAAGAGAGACTCCCCGCTCCGGTATTCCTCAATTTTTCGAAGATTCCCGGGCTTTCCCTTCAATACATCCTGAGCATAGATCAAAAGAGCACCGGCAACCCCCAAAGCAAGATGATCAAGGCTAATCCCGAAGCCCTCTAAGTTCATCACCCCCAGACTTTCCATTACCTCTCGCGCACCCGAACGATGTTCAAAATCAAAATCGGGTCTTTCCGTTCGGGTAACCCCGGTAAATAATCGATCCAGTTCCTGCACCAGTAATCCACCATCGTCCAAGTTCTGTACTCTTTTTGTCATTCCTTCCGGAACCAAAATTTCGCGCGGTGCCAATGCACTGAGAATGGAGAGGAAATCGTGGGGCCGATCACTTTGAGCGAGAACGAATTTCCCGGTTGATAAATCAAGCCAAGAAGCACGAGCTCCCTGTTTGTCAAAATCAACCGCAAGAAGAAAATGGTTATGGCCCGCATCCAACTGTTGATCCTCCAACACTGTTCCCGGGGTGAGTATCCGCGTAATGCCCCGCTTGACCAATTTCCCAGTTTGGGGAGTTTCCAACTGCTCACAAATGGCAACCTTATGGCCCCCCTTCAGTAGCTTAGTCAGATAGCCATCTGCCGAATGATAGGGAAAACCGGCCATCGGCATATCATGACGCTTCGTCAGGGTAATACCCAGTAAGGCAGCTCCCCGCTCGGCGTCCCTTTCAAACATTTCATAAAAGTCTCCCAATCGAAAAAACAACAGAGTGTCCTCCTCCAGGCTCTCTCGGGCCTCGCGGTACTGCTTCATCATCGGTGTCTCTTCGGCTTTTTTGCTCATGTGAAAAAAGATAAGCAAGCCCTAGATTGGACAATCGTCAAGGCAATGAATCAGAAAAGTGAAAAAGCCTAAAAATTTAAGCCCAAACCGAGCTCAAAGTAGTGAAGATCTAAAGCATCGAACTGTGAGATTTTAGCCACATTCATATAGTTGTAACCAAGGGAAACCTGATAACTTTCGGCATGATAGTAAGCAATCGAGAATGCAAGGTCATAGGAAAGAACTGTTTCACTACTTGAAATGCTATCAGTAAAAAGAATATTTCCTCCAACTCCAGCTAGAATATCGAAATCGTTTCTTCTATTTGAAAGACCCAATCCAACAGAAGAATTGAACGATAAAACCTCATTGATAGGAAAAGAATATCCAAGCTTTGCGTTAAAATTTAAAATGTCGGCCGAGCCAACTGCATCATAATTTAAGTTAAAAGAACTACCAAAAAAACCCGCAACCGATTCTATACCAGTAGCTTTGTAATCTAAACTTGAATATTTAATTCCAAATTCAGTAAAAAAGTTAGCAAACCTTACCCCTGCCCTCATTCCAACAACATAACCCATTTCGTTATCCAAGTCTTTAACCACATTTAGGGCTTGGTAGTTGGCTTGGTAGTTGTAGTGAACCGTACTTTCAGAAGAAAGAACAAAACCGAAAGAAGGTAAGATATAATAATCTCCCAATATTTCCTGGGCACTTTCAATCTGAAGATAGTCCATATTATCATCCACTTCGTTCGAAAAACCGTCCGTGGATTCTACAATTTGCGATTCCGAATGGAAGGGATTTACAGTTGGAGAAGCTCCCCCCCCCTCTATGATTAGCTCGGACGAGGGTGGCGGTGGAGAAAAAGAGGAAGGATTTGAATCCGTGGCTCGGGGTGCTGGGGAAGATACTCGATTGCTATTGCCTGACATTTCATCCATTCGTTGCGCCAAGGATTTTGCCCTTGCTTCCATACGGTCAAAAATCTCATTTCGGGAAAGGACTGCCGTCTGACCTTGGGAAAAACAAATGGTAAAATGAGCAAGATAAGAAATAAGAATGTATAAGCCTTTGAGTCTCATTCGATTAATTAAAAACTAAGTGAAATTCCCGCATTATCTAAAATGGAAGATCTGCCAATGTATGTTAGCTCCCACCCAATCGTATCTTTTTCAGCGGAAGTAAAAAGTGAAGAATCACGAATAAACTGAATGGCGGAGTTAAGATCTGTTTGACTGTTGAGTTGTGCCTGGAAAAGATTTTTATTTTTTTCTGCAAGCAACTCGCTACGCATTTGAATGAATTCATTAGAAGATAGAGTGAGTGTCGGACCATTCGTTTCATATTTATAAATAATCCAGTTCCCGGATGATA
>JAQXBH010000033.1 GCA_029252505.1 Opitutales bacterium
AAGTCAGGTGGATTATTAGTTGAACTTGTCCGACTAGTTGAAAACAAACTAATACCATTAAACTTCTCGTTCCGAACTTGGTTGAGCTGCCTTTGTAGTTCAATAAATTCCTTGGAGTAATTCTCTACATCCTGTGTGTTTTTAGTCACATCACTAGCCATGGTTCGCAATTCAGCCATCCGGTCCACGATCTTTGCCACAGTTGTGAGTGCACCGTCTTGTACCTGGAGATAGGATAAACCATTTTGCAAGTTTTGTCGTGCGGCTTCGGTTCTAGTTAATTTAGAATCTAGCTTGTAGGCTACGGCTAAACCTCCTGCGTCATCAGCCGGGCTCACTATTCGTTTACCAGATGATAACCTGGCCAGACTTTTTCGTAACGAGTCGTTGGCGTGTGACAAATTAAAGGAAGCCGTGGTGGCTGCTGAATTACTATTTACTACTATAGGCATAATTTATCCCTCCTTGGATGATTGAAGATTAAGGTTTTTTTTCGTAGCACGGAATAAAACGGTATAATTAAAAATGTTCATTTTGAAGTTATCCTAAAAGTTGCAAGGCGACATTGGTTAACTGGTTTGCTTGGGCGACCATTGCAGCAGAAGATTGAACCAATACATTTTGCCTTGCGAATCGGGAAGACTCGAGGGCGACATCGGCATCCATGATACGGCCGTGTGCTGCCTCTAAATTAGTTTGGTTTTGCATGAGAAGATTGCCGACCATGTTAAGCCTAGATTGCTCGGCTCCATTTTCAGAACGAGAGTCCGCAACCCGTTGGATGATGTCAGTAAAGCTCCCCATGGAGACAAACATTATACTTTTGAGAAAGCCGTCAGCGGTATAAACTGCATTACCGACTGAAACTCGATTGCCGGTAAAGTCATCAGAATTTTTTCCACTTACATTGCCTAAATTGATGAACCCACGCTCTCCAAGACCATCTGAATTACCTGTAACCGTATTATCGTTATGGAGGTTCGCTATGTGGTTTGCGTGTGTCGCACTGATGAAGCGAGTATCAATTCCGCCCAATGACAACATGTGTTGCATGTTGATCACATTTAATGAAACGTGGCCCTCAGAATGGACTCCATCTGCTGTAGTTAGTAACTGCCTGGAAAAAGTTTGATAAGTCCTTCCCATGTCATCCACGGCAGAGTCCTTACTCAGTTGAGGACGCAAGTCAGGCGGGTTGACAAGGGCAGCAGTACGGCTGTCTGAGAATAAACTAATTCCATTAAATTTCTCGTAGCGTATCTGACTAACCTGCCTTTGGAGTTCAATAAACTCTTTTGAATAATTTTCAATATCCTGCGTGTTTTTAGTCACATCATTTGCCATCGTTCTCAACTCGGACATTCGGCTTACAATTTCAGCCAATGTCGAAAGGGCACCATCTTGAACTTGAAGGTACGAAACACCATTCTGTACATTTTGACGAACTGCTTCAGTCCGTATCAATTTTGAATTGAGCTTATATGCAACCGCCATTCCACCTGCATCGTCTGCCGGACTCACAATTCTTTTGCCTGAGGACAGTCTTGCAAGACTCTTCCTGAGAGAATCATTGGCATGAGACAGGTTGAAAGATGCGATTGTCGCGGTGGTGTTACTATTTACTACTATTGGCATAATTTAATCCTCCGTGATTAAAAACTACTTCGCTTCCTTGCGAATGAATGAGACTGGAAATGAGATGGATACATCGACTTTGGTTTAAAAAGTTGTATTTGTTAGTTATTTCTGTTCGGCCTTGTAAGAGGACCAAACTGAGGCTTGGTTGAAAATGAGGGAACATGCCACTTCCTATCCTTGCGGAATTTATCAAATGAACGAGTCACGCCATGGAGGCGCTCTACTAATAGTCCCCACTGCAATCGATTGTGAATGCAGAGTGACCTCCATTCGTTAAATGCTTTTTTGATTGAACCCGCATCAAGAAAGAACCCTGGGCCGTCCCCGAAAACTTTACCTTTATCCACCGTTTGCAATCCCGGGGTTGCTAAATCAACTCGATCGATTGATACACCTTCCCAAGAATTCATAGTCGGAACGGCAATCGTGACTGGTTTTGCTGGCCCGATTGAAAATAATGCGGTTTGGTCAAAAGTTTCTTTGGAGATTGTCCTGATTTGATTTCTCGAAACTTCAAACTTTGACTGAGATTCCATTCGATCCTTATCAGTGGACCTTGGAGACCTAGTTTGATTTAAAACTAACGCTATCTCGGAAAGCTTACCTCCAATCTTGGCAAGTGCAGTTTCCTGCTTGTCAACTAATCCTATACCTGCCTCGAGGTTCGCAGTGACTGATTCTAAAACTGCGATTGCATGAGATGTCTTAGAATTGCCAGACTTTATATAGGTATCGCTCGAGCCAGTCACCATTCTTACAAGTTCAGACTGGTTTGGGTCGGGTCGCACTATTCTTCCGCCAGCGATCACCTTTGCAAACCCACTCCTCAACTTGTTGTTTGGAGCTGGATCTGATTTCAACGACCCTAAAGCAGGACTGTGACCTTCCGATTGTTCTAATTTCAACTCTTTCATAATTCTACTGGTTGTTGTTTTTCTGATCCGTTATAAATGATACTCGTTTCGCGAAGTAAGGGCTGTTATTGAATAGCGATTGGAGATTCCCATGGGAGCTTAACTCTTTCCTTAACTCGCCATTCCTTAAAGAACTGAGCGCATCGTCGAGGGGGGGGAGGACAATCGATTTTGGGTCTGTGTAAATATGATTTAAATTCGTCTTGATACTGGGTGAGTTAGTACCTCTATTACCGGGAACAGAATCTTCTACCCGCATTGCTTTTGAATGCGGATATCCACGATTATCAAAAGACGAAAGATCGGGAAAATTATCTGTGTGTAGGTGTACCATTTCTTAGGCTCTTATGGTGCTAGAATTGACGGATTGTAATGGTTGATTATTCATTCAGTTCTTGAATTTTTTGTAATAATATTGTTACTTAATATATTTTTGTAAAGTATTCTGTAATAGTACATAGTCGGATGATGTTAATTTAACTTTAGTTTTATTTAACATTTTTTTAACAAAATAAAATTGGTACATTATTGTAATTGTAAAGTGGTTCGGGAAGAAAAGGTTTCTAGTTAAGAAATTGACTCATTCTGAGAAGAATTAATATGTTTTTTGTGTATCAAAAAATGGTGGTAAAGAGAGATGGGAAATTTTAAATTGTGAGGTTGAAGCACTGCTTAGTTTTCAAAGCGTTTATTATTTGAAATTGGTGGAGTTGCTAAGTTCGTGCCCTGGGGTTTGTTTACCTTAAATCGGGGAGGGGGAGAGGAATCTTTTGCTGTGGATTTAAGGTTCAATATCGATTTCATGAAGTAGGGTATAACAGTTCCGGATTGGCTCGTTCGGTACTTATTAAAAATGTGCTGATAGGGGACTAAATTATGAATTGATTTCCTCATTACTGGATAGTGATCAGAAAAGGTTAATGAGTGGATTGTTACTCAGATTTCTAATTCTTAAATTCTGGGATTTTTGTTTTCTAAATAGATTGGAGTAAGTGGATAGTTTTTCTCGGTTCTCAAAATCGTTTCTCACACAGGAGCGAAGATTTAAGTCGGAAATGTACTCAACAAGACCCTCGCGGTTTGAGATGGGGGTATTCTTGTGAGTGGAGGAGTCCGGTAATGGGAATCTTTGATTGATTGTCGAGATTGAGTCTGTACCCCCCCGGGCAAACAATTGATAACTGCCTATTGTAGTGCTTTGGTTCATGGCGAATTGGTTTGAGTTGGTTGAATGGAACTAAGATTAACTCGCGAATGATTTAGGTATAACTTGTATATCCTCATCGCAGTTCGGGGGTAAGAGTTGATCTTGAATAATAAAATGGGTTACTAAATGATTTAAATTTTCAATTCTTCCTGCCAAATAGGGGCGGGATGAATGTTGGGTTAATTTTTGTAGTGTACTGCTTGAATGGATTGCTTGAATGATGTTCAGATTCTTGACCTGGGCTTTATCTAAACGAATAGTCTGGAAATGATTAATTTTTGAAATTTGTATTACTGTTGTATTGAGACCGAGTTTCTTGATTCACTTGAGTACTGATTGTAAACGATGAGTGCCGAAGTGAAGGGGAATTGTTGGAACTCTTTGAGTAAGTTTAGACATTGAACCTGTACCCCCGCGGGCAAACAATTGAAAACTGCCTGTAGTAGTGGATTGGTTCATGGCTAATTGGTATGAGTTGATTGAAAGGAACTAAGATTAACTCGCGAATGATTTAGGTATATCTTGTATATCCTCATCGAAGTTCGGGCGTAAGAGTTGATCTTGAATAATAAAATGGATTACTAAATGATTTGAATTTTCGATTCTTCCTTGGCAGTAAGAGCGGGATGAGTCTTGGGTTTGTTTTGCTTGAATGAATCGCTTGATTGATATTCAGATTCTTGTTTGTGGTTATAACTAGTCGGATAGTCTTGTACTGAATAATTTTTGAAATTTGGATTCCTGCTCTACCAAAGCCGAATTTCATTCTCCCTTTTAATATTGATTTTAAACGAATATTGTCAGGGAGGTGAGGGGCACTACCAGGTTGTCCTGGTAGTGCATTCCTCATTCCTGAGAGCAAATTATTGATAAAGTATGTAATTGGCTCGTGCATCTTATCCTTAGTTAGGATTGTCATTGCGAACTAGTAGCAAATAGAGGCTACAGTTAAACGATACTTCAATTAATCAGTCTTACTGAAGAAGACTAAGTACAATATTATTCATCGAGTTTGCCTGAGTGACCATTGAGGCGGCTGCCTGTACGAGTACATTCTGACGCGCCATCTTGGTGGACTCTGCAGCCATATCCGCATCCATGATTCTGGATGTTGCTGCACCTAAGTTGATTTCATTTTCTTCAAGAATACGCTCTGCATATCCTAAGCGGGACATCGTTCCGCCATTCACTGCACGAACATTAGCTAGAGTTTGAATGTAATCAACGAAGTCTGCTACACTGAAGTTCTCTAACCCATTAGTGGTATCAAGAAGATCTTTATTATTATCTGCATCTGCGTCCAAGTGGGCACTTGCTTGTGCGACTGCTGGGTCCCCTGTGGAGGCGTAGAAGTCATCCATGGTGCCATAGATACCGTCATTACCAGCCTCTAGACCGCCAAAGAAGGCATCGTCCGGAGAATTGAAGATTTCATCCCCTGGGGGCAATGGTGAGTCTGTTCGCCGAGCCATGTTTGATGCACGCACATCACCTGAACCTGGAAGTCTGTCAACAAACTTTAAGTTCTGGTTGGGACGGAAGTATATATCATCGGGTGTACCGGGAGCACCTCCGCCTCCAACGGTGTCTATGTGCATGGGCACTTCCCGAATGGCACCTAATCGAAGTAAATCACCAAACTCGGTATAACCGTCATCAGATGGACTGATGTACAGGGCATCATCAGAATCAAGATGTGAAGTGTAGATATAATTCTTGCCCTGATAGAAAATATTATCTCCACGGGTATAACTAGTTCCTACAGTAGTTCCTTGTAAGTGAGTGTAGTGTGTTTTTGTCCACTTACTTGTGTTGGAGATGTCGGTGTACTCAGCAGTCCGATCGATCATTCCTCCATTTGCTTTTGTTGGAGTGCCTGTAACGGTTGCTTGATTTGTTCCTGTCTGGTATCTCTGCCAAGGGGAAGCTGCAAAGTAATTACCTGCAGGTGCCTCAGCAGCACCTTCTGCTAGTACTGCAGCAGTCCGGGATGTGGCGAGGCCACCGAAGCTTGATGCAATAGCACTGCTTGCTCCTCCGCTCAACGAAACCCAATTGGCTGGGTTTGCGCCTGGCACATCTGAAGCAACACCACCTGCCACAAAGCTAAACAACTTACCGCCATACTCAACGGTTTCGTTCGTAGCAGCAGTTAATGTGCTTTTCCATGTACCGTGATGCTTGTTTGTAAGTTCAAACCAATCTGATCCAGACTTAACAAGATCATTTGCAGCATAGGCTTTCGCGTCGTCATAAGTGCCTCTCATTGCGCTGGATGCTGTGAGAACAGTACCGTGGAGACTTGTTTTAATTGAGTTGCCAGCTTCATAGGCGTCAGCCGCTTGGTAAGCTCTCAAGTTGTCAGGATTTTGGGGTATTTGAGTTGCACTAGCAGATGAATCTGCTTTTAACCAAGCTCCATCGTAAAATACGAAGTCACCAGCACCATGAGCACCTCCATGATAGTTTCCTTTGGCTAAATAGGTGAATTCCTTGATTTCGTTGTTGGTTTTATCCAAAACGAGGTCGCCTTCTTTGAAACTTGCCAAAGAAGTCCAATTTTCAGCTCCCCAGTCGCTTGCAGGAGCATAAATTGCGTCACCTGTAAGAACATGACCGGGGTTATAACCATTAGCTGCATGAAATGCCATCATCTTAGCAAGACCGGAAGCATCGCCATTGGTGAAGATTGAAGGCATGGGAAGGTTTCCGTTCGTACGAAGGAACTCCGTGATTGGCTTATCATTTGCAGTGGCACCATTAGAGCGGTCCGAACCTACATAATCGAAATATCCGTCAGAGCCAACATGGCCACCAGCAAACAACGATTCTAGATTGATACCACGAGGTACATCATTTTGAGCTTTTAAGTAAAAGTAACTTCCAGGACTCGCAAAATGAGCCTGAACCTTAACAACATCTCCCTTGAGGTAAGACATCTGCTCCCCCTTGGAATTGTATTTCATGCTGGTGTGGTCATATTGCGATGCCATTGGGAATGACTCTGCAAAACCCTTACCACCTTTGTCTGCAAGACGTATGAATGATGAAGTGGCGGATCCTGTATCTTCGATTCTAGCACCCGCTCCAATGTCACTTAGTGCCATGAAATATCCAGATTCAGCAGATGTAGGTCCGTTTTTGTACACAACTGAACCTTCATTGTATGCTCTGGATGTATACCCAGGTGATGAATCCTCAAGGCCACCATCACGGGTGAAGTTGCCTATTAATTGACGATACTCTCCATGCGAGCCTGTGTTTAATACGCTATCAGCACCAAATTTTGATTTTAAGTTCTCAAATAAACCGGTTCGTGAGAGTTCAATTTTCTCTCCTAGACCGTCATCGGATGTGTTTATTTTAAGAGGGTTGTTATCTGGTTCCATTGTTGCAAATAAAGAAACTCCATTAAACTTTTGGCTCTGAAGCATATTAAGTTCTTTTTGCAATTCATTAAACTCGTGATTGTAAGTTTCACGGTCCGCTTCACCTTTGGAAACATCATTATAAAAGCTTTTAAGCTCAGACATGCGGTCCAAGATTTCTCCTGTTACTTTAAGAACACCGTCTTGCATTTGTAAAAATGAGACTCCGTTCTGCGTATTTAATCTCGATGCGGCTGCTCTTTTCAGGCTGCTTTGCAATTTCATGCCTACTGCGAGGCCACCTGCGTCATCGCTGGGCGAGACTATGCGTTTACCACTAGATAAGCGCTGCAAACTCTTTGTTAAAAGATTATTTGCGCGTTTCATGCTCAACGCCGAATACGACGCTGCTTGATTTGAATTTATTGTTATACTCACTAACTGTCCTCCTTGACTTTGTGAAAGCGTCGTCCGTGACGCTTTGAACTATATTTTTGTGAAGGGGTTTGAATCCCTTGTCGTCGACCTCCTTGTCTTCAACGCTTTGGATAGTCGACTAAGTTGGAGAGAGCTTTAGAAGTTTTTTAATTATTTTTCAGGAACCTAATCAAATTTTATCGTAAGATCTTAACTTGTAGGTACTTGTGAGATTGAATATTTTTATTAAAAAAGTTAAAATTTATTTTTCTATTCTTTTAATCCCTTAAATGATCTGATAGTTTTAAAAAATGAGTGAAGTGATCGCAGATGGTGAAGAGGTGGTGTTCGATGGCGATGTCCCGACCGATCCTAACCATGTATACGAGTTACTTATGGGGGCACTGAGTGAAAATGGTCGAGCGGTAGTTAAGTTTATCGTGGATGGAGTGGACACAGTCGCAAGTGGTGACACCCCTTCGACTTATGACAAAATTGAAGTGTTCAGTCTCTCTCATGACGAACTTACCCTCCGCTTAATTATAGAGTCGATGAATCACTTAAGTACCGCGGAGAAAGAGTTTGAGGCTTACATCAGGAATATTTTATCTGTCGCCTGGTCAGATGTTTTTCAACGAATGAATGAATTCATTACAAAGGTGCAACCTTTTGCCGACCTGCTGGATAATTTATCTCCCTATGCCCAAACTTACAATCCTCCCTGGAAAGAATCACTTGAAAAAGTAACCCGAGAACAGGCAGAATCTCTTGGGGTTATCTTAACTTCTTTTCAACAGGGCAATCCATCTTCTCTCTCTGATGAACTGAGTATAAACTTTCTACCTGTATTTAAAAGAGCGAGGAAGTTATTTAGCGAAAATATTATTCCTTTCCTACAGGAGAAAGTGAAAGTGGCATGAAACCCAAATCAATTTTACCTCAAAATGCCGCCCTCTTAGAAAAGAGATTCCCCACGGTACTGCAAAGAATTATTGAAGCGGGTGACCGCATGCCTCAGGATTTCTTTTACGAAGATAATGATTCAGGCAGCACCCTTATGCTACAAAGAGGGGAGTACTCCTTTCCAGTATATGGGAAATACAAAAAGGATAATCTTAATAAGCGTTGGTTTAGCAGTTTAGTTCTTCACCCAGAATCCCTCTATGCGATTACTGGCTTTGGTGACGGTTCTCACTTATCTTATTTTTTCCACCATTCAACCTCCGGTACAAACTTTCTGGCTGCTGAAAAAGACCCGACTCTTTTGCGTGAAACACTGGCCAGGTTTGATCTGACTGAATTGCTTTCGAATGAACGCTTTATTTTGGGCACCGGTGAGATTAATGATGCTTTTTTTGCCGACATCCAAGGCGCTGCACTATCGGGTGTTAGCGATGTGAATAGTGTCGTATTTTCTCCCCTACACGGTGTGGACGAGGGATACTACGATCGTATGAGGAACGAATTAGTCAGGCAATACCTAGTGGTTCGACCATTAATGGAGGTGAATATACGAACCGCCACTGATATCCAAAAAAATACCTTTAAAAACCTTCCTCATTTAGCACATTCTCCCGACGTAGGGGAGATGAAGGATGAATTCCCTGAAATTCCATTTATTTTGGTAGGAGCCGGTCCGTCCTTAGACGAATCGATCGACTTCCTTAAGGAGATGCAGGATAAAGCCATTATTGTTGCTAGTAATAGCCCCTACAGAAAACTAATCAATAATGGCATCAAGCCCCACTTGGTAGTCACCGCAGACCCACTATCTCCCACTTTGGCAGGTTTTGAAAATGTAAGCTTGGAGGGAGTACCTTTAGCCTGTCCTTTTAGTGCATATCCTGAAATTGT